>JAFSXJ010000134.1 GCA_017444065.1 Paludibacteraceae bacterium
GAATATCAACGCGAAGGGAAAGAGCAGGATGGAATAGCGGTGGCATATCGGCGTGTGGGGAAAGAGTTGCATGAGGCGTGGCTCTAAATGGAAAAGGAGTTGTTCGAGCGCGGTTACCAGTTAGCGGTGTCGTTCATAGGCGGTTACTGCGACTGGTGTGCGGAGGGTTGTGCGAAAGACAAATGCCGTCACCCAGATAGAGCGCGCGTGCCATGGGATGCAACGGGATGCAATGTGGTGCAGTCGCTGGCGAACATTGGTATAAACGTGACGTTTAACGGCACGGATGTGTGCCGGTACGGGTTGCTGCTGTGGTGAGGAGTGTGATGAGGGGCATGCTTAAGTCGGTAATTAAAGTGAGCTTAAGTTGGTAATTAAAACAAGTTTAAGTTGGCAATTAAAACTTTTTTGTAGTAATTGGCTGATTATTTTGATAATGGAAATTGGAATGTTTGAAAATATTTTGTACCTTTGTGTTGTGAAATATCTTGACAAATACTAATGAGTACTTCTCCATAAAACACAAATATGCATAAAGCGATTTTTAGAAGTGCCCTAAATTAGTGGCATAAAAAGGTAGTAAGATTATGATATCGAAGAACATTTTGTCGGCAGCAATAGCCAATCAGCGTCAGCAGTATGAGAAGAGTCAGACTTATCCTCGTGCCTGTTTGGCAGAAATGCAGTTTCCCGTATTCGATTTTGTTCAAATCGTGACGGGTATTCGTCGCTGTGGGAAGAGTACGTTATCATGGCAAGTGATGCAAAATTATGGTGAGCAATCGTTGTATGTGAAGTTTGATGTGCCGAGTTTGTACGGCTTTGATTTTTCAGATTTTCGTGTGTTGGATTCCATAATAGAGGAGTTAGGTGTACGGTCATTGTTTTTGGACGAGATTCAAATTGTGAATGGTTGGGAAACGTACGTGTTGGGTAAGCTTGATTCAGGTTATTCAGTGGTAGTAACAGGTAGCAATGCCACGATGTTGAGCAAGGAACTTGGCACGCGTTTGACCGGTCGTCATCTTGATAAGACATTATATCCCTTTTCATATTCTGAATATCTTGGGTTTACTCGTCAGAAGGTTGGTGCTTACTCGCTGAAAAAGTATATGCTTGATGGTGGTTTTCCTGAGTATTTGAAGAAGAAGGAACCTTCCATATTAGAACAACTGGTGGATGATATATTGTATCGAGACATTGTAGTGCGTTACAATATCCGTAGTGTTTTGCCGTTGCAGCGTCTTGCTTTGTATCTGATGAGTAATGTCGGTAATTTGATTAGTGCAAACAGCGCAAAGGTAGTAGCGGGCTTGAAAGCATCGCAAACGGTAGCTGATTATTGTTCGTATATGGAGGATAGTTACTTGTTTGCGTTTGTACCTAAATTCTCATATTCCTATAAGATACAGCAACTTAATCCGCGTAAAGTGTATTGTGTTGACCTTGGTTTGCAAAATGTAGTTAGTCCGACATTCACTCAAGATGTTGGGCATCGTTTGGAAAACTTGGTATATTTGCATTTATTGCGTCAGGGGAAGCAAATATATTATTTTAGCGAGCGACAACACGAGTGTGACTTTGTAGCGTGTGATAGAGCAGTATCGGAATTATCACTGCATATCAAGCCATCGTCATTAGTGCAAGTTTGTGCTGAATTGACGCACGAGAACCAAGAGCGTGAATATGCAGGATTGTTGGCGGCAATGGAATATTTCGGTCAAAAAAGCGGTGTGATAGTAACAATGAACGAAGAAGATGTAGTGCAAGTACAAGATAAACGTATTGAAATCGTACCAGCGTGGAAGTATGTGCAGTAAAGTCCATTAGATAGTGCGCCTTTTTAGATTGTACGTGAGTAAAAGGGAAAGCATAGCGCCCACAGAAAAATCGAATATCATAACCAATCAGAGTCAGGTTTATGCTGCGCAGCGATATGATTTTTTGACAGAAAAAGCGATAGGCATGCTATTAGGCAATGGCGGTGGGCGTCTGTTTGGCGAATATTGGTATAAACGTGACGTTTAACGGCACGGATGTGTGCCGGTACGGGTTGATTGCGTGGTAATTATGAGAGAATATGAGTGAATTAGATACAATAGGAAAATCGAGAGTGGTGAAGTCGCACGACATTCATTTGGATGTAATAAAACAGCAACGATCCGTTGCAGAAATTTGTTAAGAAAACTTTACGAGGTTGGTAAAGAATTGGTGACAAAAAAAATCCAACAGCCTGTTAGAGAATTACAAAGTGCTGAAAATTTTTGATAGAAAAGAAAAAGGAGAGATATGTGGAAGAGCCAAAGAGATCTTTCCTAAAATAGGTTACCTAAAATAGGTAATATTGAAAATGTCTGATAAATATGTGATTATGAAGAAAAATATAGAAGAAATCAATCCGTTTCTGACGCGAGGTTTTTTGACAGATGAATGGTTTTGTGATAGAGAGGTAGAGACTGAGAAGCTACTTTCAAACTTGCAGAATGGCGTAGATACGACGCTTATCTCTCCGCCTAAGTATGGAAAGACAGGCTTGTTGTTTCACTTGTTTCATCGGATAGAGCAGGAGAAATTACCTTACACATGCGTATATGTGGACTTATATCATACCAGTTCATTAGATGATTTGGTAAAAGAGTTAGCGGGTAAGTTAATAAAGTTCCCGGAAGAAACGTCGTTAGGGAAGAAAGTGATGAATGAATGGAACTTCTCCAACGCGAAATGCGAACAACGAAACAGTTGATGAAAGGGAAGAAATAACTTATCCGTTAAGTTGATGGTATGGTAGTAAAATGCACGAGGTACACTTGTCTATAGACGATGTAGTAGATAGTTTGCGGCAAGCGGCTATATTACAGGAAGGGCTGAACGGAAGCCCGATGTTCCGGCTGTTGAAATGCCTGCATAAGCTAACGGGGTTGAAGGTAACTTTGTATTTGTTCCTGCAAGACGGTAAAGGATTCAGTCTGGAGCAATTGCCTCCTATGTTCGCAGACTATCCGTGGATACGATTTGCTTTTCACGGAATAATGCCTACGAACGAACCTCCAGCGATGAAACCAGACGAACTGGACAACGCTATATGCAAAGTGCATCAATGCATAGGAAGATTTGCCGGATCGGATAAATTGACCAATATCATACGGATGCATTATTGGCAGTATCCGGACGAATATATTCAGGTTTTGAAGCGATATGGTTATAATACCATTTTATCCAGACCGTGTAGCGACGTTCACGCAAATGAGCATAAGCCCAATGATGTTGTAAATATTTGGCGGACTCACGTACGAATTGAACAGTTTTCGTGCAGAGAGATAATTCGGTCAATCAGAGTGTATAGCGAATCCGATGAAGAGCAGCCGTTAGTCGTGTTTACGCATGAATGGGCATTGAAAAGACGGCATATTGTGCTGCGGTTTGTAATGATTGTTATGCTGTTGCGATTGAAGAAGTTCACTTTTATATAATTGTGTTATGCCATACTTCAAACGATTTATAGACGTTCAAGTCCCGATTAATACATGCACATTGCGGTGCACGTATTGCTACGTGACGCACCATAAACTCTTTAGCCAAGCCCTGCCGAAATTCAAGTATAGCCCGGAACAATGGAAACGTGCGTTTGCTCCGGAGCGATGGGGTGGTGAGTGCATGGTGAACTTCTGCGCCTGTGGTGAGACGCTGCTCGCACCAGAGATGGTCGATTATATTCGCGTTACACTGGAGCAAGGTCACTACGTGATGGTCGTGACGAATTGCACGGTTGATAAGGCGTTCGACCAAATGTGCAAGGAGTATGCTCCCGAACTGTTCGAACGGCTGTTCTTCAAGTGTTCGTATCATTATCTGCAACTCAAGCAACGCGGATTGATAGAGCGGTTCTTCGGAAACATACGAAAGATGCGCGAACGCGGTGCATCGTTCACTCTCGAACTGACTCCGCACGACGAGCTTATTCCGTATCTGGACGAGCTCAAACAAGTAGCCGTTGAGCATGTCGGGGCTATCCCTCATGTCACGGTTGCCCGCGATGAGCATTATATGGAGAACCTGCCTATACTGACAAATCTCTCACGCGAGGAGTATCACCGTGTGTGGGGACAGTTCGATTCGACCTTGTTCGAGTTCAAACTATCCATCTTCAACGAGCCGCGTCGGGAGTTCTGCTATGCCGGTAGCTGGACGTTCGCCCTGGATATGGGCAGCGGCAAACTCAGACAATGTTACCGGTGCTTGTATGCGCAGAACATACTCGACGACCCCGACAAGCCGATACGTTTCCTTCCGATAGGTCATTATTGCCAAGAGCCGCATTGCTTCAACGGGCATGCGTGGCTCGGGTTTGGTGCCATACCAAGCTTGAAGACGCCGACCTTTGCCGAGATGCGCAACCGTGTGTGCGATGACGGTTCAGAGTGGTTGACGCCCCTATGCAAAGAGGCGATGGAGACCAAACTGAGCACAACCAACGAGGTGCTCTCGCCGGAAGAAGAGCGTCGTGCCGACCGACAGATGCGTTGGCGCGTGCCGGTTGACAGGGCTAAACGATTTGTGAAAAAACTTATCCGATGACCGCAAACGACAAGATAGTCCAACTCAGACAAACAATTGTCAGTCAGTTAAGTCCGCTGATTGACAGAGATTACTATCTGTTAGAGTTGCCGTATTACAATAATATAGGCGATGCGCTTATCTGGCAGGGCGAGGAAGATTTCCTTGCGACTCTCCCGCACAAATGCCTTGGAAGGTATGCGTTGGAGACGTTTAACTTTCCTGCAATCCCTGACGGGACGCTAATTCTCTTTCAAGGCGGCGGGAACTTCGGCGACCTATGGACGAAGCATCACGAGTTCAAGATGCAAGTGGTGGAACGCTATCCGAATTGCAAGTTCCTGTTCCTGCCGCAAACGGTGTTCTTCCAAGACAAGACGAACCTTCAGGCTTGCGCCGAAAGATTGTCGGCAAACAAGAACGTAACAATCTGCGCCCGTGACAAGTCATCGTACGAGACGTTGAAAAGTTCATTTGCTAACACGATTCTGCTTGTGCCGGATATGGCTTTCTGCATCGACAGCAGCCGTCTGCCGAAGTGTGAAACGCCGCGAGAGCAAGACCTGCTGATAGTACGGAACGATGCGGAGTTGCAGCCAACGGATGAACTGGCGACATTGATGCAAAAGTCGAACATCGCCGTACACGACTGGCCGCCGTTGGAGCGACGGGACTTCTACACATGGCTGCTCGTGAAGTTCTCGCCTATAGTCGGCCGGGGACTGCTGGATTGGTACTGTCAGACAATATATAAGCCTTTTCTGGTGCGTTGCGGTGTGAGGTTCTTGAACCGATATAGGACTGTTCACTCAACCCGTCTGCATGGCGCGATACTGGCTTTGCTGCTTGGGAAGGACGTGGTACTTTATGATAATAGTTACGGCAAGAACAGCGGATTCTATAACACGTGGCTTGCTGATTGCGAAAACATAACACTCAGGCGATGAACGATTGTAAGATAACCATAGCGTTTCCTGTGTATAACGTAGTCGCCTACGTTGAGCAGTCGTTGTGCTCGGCGTTGGAACAGACGTTCGCGTTGCCCTACGAAGTGTTGGTGATTGACGACAAGGGAACAGATGCAAGTATGGATATCCTGCGTCGTGTGCAGCAGGTGCATCCTCAAGGCAGCCGTATCCGTATCATCGAGCATCCGCAGAACAAAGGTTTGGGCGAGGCGAGCAATACCGCTATTGATAATGCACGAGGCAAATACCTGCTTTTCCTCGATTCCGACGACCGGCTTGCACCCGACGCGTTGCAAATACTCTACACCAAAGCAGAGAATGTGCAGGCGGAGATGGTAATCGGTTCGTATCAGGAAGTGAACGAACAGGGCGCTACTATGGAGCGGCACGTGTTTGCCGACCGGACAATCATCCATCCCGCAGCACTGGTGCACGACTATATCAGGCATCACAAGGAACCGAACATCCACCGTTGGAACAAGCTGTTCCTGCTTTCGTTCCTGCGCGACAACAATATCCGTTGCGTGCATAGGATAATGGAGGATTCGGTGTTCGACTTCAATGTGCGTGCCAACGCTGCGCGAGTGGTGCTATGTAGCAACATAACGCTGTACTACTTGATTCGCGAGAATTCCATCATGACCAGTGTGCAGCGTACCGGTGCGACGGACATCTATGCAGAAGTGTATTCGGATATCATCCGTCAGGTGCAGGAACTGATCCGGACGAAGTACCGCGACATACCGGGCATATATAACTATTACTACCAGCGCCTGTACGGCTCGCTGCTGCAACTGCGCCGCACAGCCTATACGCCGGAGCAGAAACAACTGTTCGAGCAGGCAGCGGTCGGTTGTAACGACTTTGTGCCGTCCTTGCACTCGCTCAGCTTGACGCGGTACAGGTTTGTCTATCTGTGGTGCAAGTGGAAGAAACGCCAAGACTGTGACACTTTCCTGCAAGGCTACGTCAATTCCCGCAAATTGTGGGGCTACGCTGTGAGATGTTTGTTGAAACTGATTTAAGGAAAAATGAAACTCTTATCCATCATCATCCCGACGTACAACATGGCAGAGTTGTTGCCGCGTTGTCTGGATTCGCTGGTGTCCGCCCGGCAGGCTGACAGGTTGGATGTGCTTGTGGTGAATGACGGCAGCAAGGATAACTCGCTGGAGGTGGCACAAGGCTATGCGTGGAAATATCCGACTATCGTACGAGTGATAGACAAACCCAACGGGAACTATGGCTCGACCATCAATGCCGCGCTGCCCGTAGCCACGGGTAAGTATGTGAAGGTGCTGGACTCCGATGACTGGTTTGACACCGCCGTGCTGGATGCGTTCCTGACAGCCGCAGAGAACGTAGAGGCAGACATACTCGTGACGCACTTCACGCAGATAGGAGCCACAACACGCGAGGTGTATCGTTACAACACGATGGGACGCGAGCCGTACGATTATGGTAAGGTTTATGACTTGGATGAGGTGCTCAACGACGGCTATATCCGCTTCTTCCTGATGCACGCACTGGCCTATCGGACTAAACTGTTGCGTAGTATCGGCTACCGCCAGACGGAGGGTGTCAGTTACACGGACACCGAGTGGTCGTGCTATCCGACGTTCTATGCCAGGACGATTTGTTTCCTCGACCTCAATCTGTATCAGTATAACCTTGACCGCGAGGGGCAGACCATGGCGCCGGAGGTGCTGATGAAGAGTGTTAGGCAACTACAGACCGTAACCGACGCGATGCTGGCATATTACGAGCAGTACAAGAAAGACCTTTCGCCCGTTCGTGCCCGATGGATGGAGCAATATTATATCAACCGTCTGCGAATCCTGTACAAGATATACTTGCTGGATATGCCTCGTGCGGACTTCAACCCAGCCGACCTTGAGGCGATGGATGCCAAGTATGCACCAGTATGCGAGCGGAATGGTTGGAAGATAAAATTATATCCGGAGAACAAACTCCTGCGCACGGAATACATCGCCTACTGGCACAAGCACCATCGCCGCTGGCCACAGTGGTACGAGCGGTTCAACCACACGGTGGATGTACTGGTCAAATGGTTGTATGTTAAACTATTCAGACGATAAAAGAGAATGCCCAAAGTAAGTGTCATAATACCTGTTTACAATTCATCGCAGTATATCAAGCGCTGCCTGCAGTCGGTGGCTTCGCAGAAACTCACCGACCTGGAAGTCATCTTGATTGACAACTGCGGAACAGATGACAGCATCGCGCTGGCAGAAGCTTTTATCCGTCACTCCAATCGGAAGGATTTAACCTACCGCATCGCTGCCACGCCTACGAACAACGGACCTGCATCTGCACGAAACCTCGGACTGCAACTGGCAACGGGTGAGTACGTCGCGTTCCTCGATGCGGACGATTGGATAGAGCCGGACATGTACGAGCAGCTCTACGCGAAAGCCCAAGGTTCAGATATGTGCTGCGGTAATCTGTGGCAGGATTTTGAGGACGGCCGCGAATCTCACATTCTGAAGAACACACGAATGCCCCAAGGCGAATTAACCATCAGCATGCGCAAGCAGGTGCTCCGAAGTTTTGTGTCGTACTTCACCACATATATCTACCGCCGCGAGTGGCTGGTGCAGAACGGCATTGTGTTTCCCGATACAAAAAGTGCCGAGGACAGTGCGTTCCTGACCTGCTGTCTGCTGTCAGCAAACCGCATTCAGCAGACCGAAGAGCCCTTCTATCACTACATTATTCACCGTGGCAGCCTGACAAGCAGACCGGTTAGGAAAGGTCCGGACAAGCGGCGTGCGTTCAGGGCTGCCATAGGTTATGCCAAGCGGAAAGGATTATATACAACGTACAGGGCGCAACTCCTTTACCTGTATATCAAGAAAGCCGTGTTTGTGCCCGTAGTTGAATACCTGTTGAGTTAACCCATGACTATGCGAATCAAGATATATTGCCGGTCGTTTGACCTCAAGCTTTATCGCCTGAGCAAAGGGCTGTATGAGAGTTGGGGCTTGCCTTGTGTGCGTCTGACCGACCAGACGGCGGACGGCTATTTCCGGACCATGCTGGCTGATACGGATTGTGACATTGCCATCAACGTTGATGAGGACTGTTTTATCACAAGCAAGCAGGCTGTCCTTGATCTGGTTGATTACGTCATCGTCAACGGTATAGCCAATGCCGGTTGTCCGGATGGCGGGGCTTGGGTTCCGCGTGGCGCTAATCCGATAGTGACTAATCCGTTCTTTAACGTGCTGAACCTGAATCTGCTGCGTGAGCAGTATTCGGCAGATGCAGAGAAACATTTTGACTATGCCGCGCATAAGCAGCAGATGATAGATGCGTACCCGAAGGAAAAACTGGTAGAAGGTCGTACGTATGATTTTGACCTGACGGGGCATGAGCCTTATTATCCGTTCTTCCTATGGCAGGCATACCACACGAAGACGCTATATCTGCCTTCGGCGCGTCATACCGACCGCTGGACAACGATCTTGTACAATCATCAGGGCGAAGAGATGTGCCGTCATACGTGGTTGGCACGGTTCTATTCGGTTCCGGCATTTGTGGTACGACACTGGCAACCCAACGC
>JAFSXJ010000135.1 GCA_017444065.1 Paludibacteraceae bacterium
GCTGTGACGTGTATACTACTTGGGGTAAAGTACGTCCGCTCATCGGCATGACGATTGGCGGCGGATCAACGAGCCGCTTATTCGTACCCGACAAAGCTTCGATTGTCACCACTTCGGACAGTACGATATACAATGCTTCGTACACCAGAACGCCTTTCTTTCTATTAGATCCGTATATCGGTATTGAGATCGCATTGAAAGCACATACAGCGTTACTTATTCGCATTGACTACATGCTCCCCTTCGGAAAATCGAGCAGCAAACTGACTGATAACGTCAAGTGGAGCAATCTGTTGTCCCCCACGGGACCACGCCTTTATATAGGCTTTATGTTTGGCAAATTAACTAAAAACAAAAAATAGATAAATGGATAAAAACACTTGGATTGGCTTTTTTCTTATAGCCGCAATTATTGTAGGATTCTCCATGCTCAATCGTCCGTCGAAAGAGCAGTTGGCAGAACGTCAGCGTATTCAGGATTCAATCAGCGTAGCCCGGATGGCAGAAGCAGAGGCTCAGCGTCTCTCGGATTCGATCAGCGCACAATTAGAAACTACCGCACCTCAACAACAAGAAGAAGAGACAAAACCGGAAGAGCAATGGGTGACTCTCCAGAACGAGCATGTACGCTTGACGCTGTCCACCTACGGAGGCGTTATTCAGCGTGCTGAACTATTAGAATATCATGCATCGGGCGATAGCATTAATCCGTTATGCTTGTTCCGCGCCAACGAGGCATCCTTCGGTTTTACCCTCGTGACCATTAACAACCGTATTCTGCAGACCTCCAAACAGATCTTTACGCCCGTTGCCTGCGAGGAGCCGAACAAAGCGATCATGCGTCTGCCGGGCACGAATGAGAATGCCTGGTTGGATTTCGTATATGAGTTGTCAGACAACTATATGGTTCATCTGTCCCTTGAGCCGCATAATATGCAGAGTGAGTTGGCGCAGAATGTCAACTCATTGGAACTCCAATGGTCACAACGTATCCCACAACAAGAACAAGGGCGTAAGTTCGAAGAGCGTTATGCGCAACTGCAATACATGTTAGTGGGCGGAGATATGGAAAAACTAAGCGAGAGTAAGGATGACAGTCAGAAAGAGTCCACCCGCGTCAAATGGATTGGATATAAGGATCAGTTCTTCTCTACCGTTCTCATTGCCGATGATGCGTTCTCTTCATCGCAATTCAGTTCCCACCCGGAAAATAAATACTCGGGTTATATCAAATCGTACACGACGACCACCTCGGTGCCGTTTGACCTGACAGGCAAGACCATCACGGGTATGCGTTTTTACATGGGTCCGAACCACTACCACACACTTAAAGCGTACGACAAGGATGCAGATAGAAGCGATCGTCTGTATCTCAATAAGTTAGTGCCGCTGGGTTGGAAGATTGTCAGCTGGATCAATACGGCTTTAGTGATCCCGATGTTTGATTTGTTTACCAGTTGGGGTCTGCACATAGGCATTGTAATTCTGCTGATGACCCTCGTCATCAAGCTCATCATCCTGCCATTCGTGTTCGTGTCCTATAAATCGAGCGCAAAGATGCGCGCGTTGAGACCGCAGTTAGATGCCATCAACGAGAAATATCCGGCAGACAGAATGCAGGAACGTCAGGCGGCAACGATGCAGCTCTACCAGCAAGCAGGTGTCAGTCCAATGTCGGGATGTCTGCCGATGTTATTCCAGTTCCCGGTATTGATGGCTATGTTCTGGTTCCTGCCGACGGCCATTGAGTTACGTGGCAAATCGCTCTGGTGGGCAGAGGATCTCTCTACTTATGATGCCATCTTCCATTGGAATTTTAATATCCCGCTGTTAGGCGACCACCTGTCGCTCTTCTGTCTTTTGATGACCATTGCCAACTTCGGTTATACCTACGTAACGATGCAGTCTCAGGCAACCGATCCGAATATGAAATTCATGAAGTACATGATGTACGCTATGCCACTCATGTTCCTCTTCATCTTCAACGACTATGCGGCCGGATTGTCCTACTACTACCTCCTTTCGCTCTTCATCACGATCCTGCAGACGATGATCTTCCGCTGGACGCTGGATGACGAGAAGATGCTCAAGGAGATTGAGGAGAACAAAAAGAAAAAAGCCGGGAAACCAAAGTCCGGCTGTATGGAGCGTTTAGAAAAAATGCAACGTGAGCAACAACGTTTAGCTCGCGAGCAAGCTAAGGCGGCTAGCAAGCGTCGATAACTCTCTGTTGACAAGCGCCGTGCCCGTCTCAGAGAGCGTCACTCCGTCCTGTTCGAGTAGTTGCTCGTAATGAGCACACTCGAGCATCGGGCTGGTGATATCAACAATATGAATACATTGCACAGCGGCCAAACGGAATAACGATAAGTTATACAACGCGTGTATATTACGCAAACGTTCTGTATTGCCGCCGAGCCAATAAAGCAGGTTCTTGCGCTCTTGGATGGTCATACCACGGGTGATGTAAGCGAAATAACGGTTCTCATCCATGATAGGAAGACTAACCAAAACAGGCTCCAATCCCTGCGCGCGTACTTGCGCAATCTTATTTGTATAGAGTGCTTTATAGGCGACTAAGTCAAGTTTTGGCTCATGGTGACCACTCGGATTTGCTGCAATAGCTTTCCAGTTAAATTGTAACCCGCTCTCGGGTTGAATAACAAAAGTCTTGTCCATAACTATGAGTTTTTAAAAATCGATGCAAAATTACTGCTTTTTGAGCGAGCGTGCAACAAATTGTGATTAGTGACGAAAAAATGTGACTAAAACTATAGGTTTAGTGACTAAAACAGAAATATAGTGACGAAAAAATGTAATTTCTATTTTCGTCACACTAAAAAATGAGACTAAATTATGCATAAAATTCCTTCATCTCTGCTATCGGTAACGACCATGCTGATCCATATATTGGCCATTCCGGTATTCTTTCTGGGCTTTATACTCATCTATGAGAGCCGATGGATGTTTGAGTTTTTGGAGACCGCATCAAAGACCATAACGTTCAATACTCTGATGCTGACAAGTATTCTCATCGGCATCATGCTCATATCCAGATTATCCATGAATGCGATTGGCAAACAATTCCGCCTGAGTTGGTGGCAATACACGATCTGGTGCTTTGGAGAACTATTTGTATGGGCCTGCTTCGCTGCTCTATACATGGCGCTGATCTATGGTCACTTCGGCTATTTCCCTGCGTTAGCGAAATGTTTACAGTTGGTATTTGCTATTCTCAGTTATCCCTATATCATCTTTGCCTTGCTCTTTGCCTATGTTCGTCCGGATGAAGAGGAAGTGGCGGAAGAAGACCTTGTTCGTTTTATGGACAGCACGGGACGTCTCAAGCTCGTCATTGCGCACGACGTGATTTTATTTATCGAGGCGCAGGAGAACTACGTCACAATCCATTATTTAGAAGGGAGCAAACTCAAGGAATACTCACTTCGCCAATCTATGCGGGGTATAGAGGAGTTAATGGATAAACATGGTATTATCCGCTGTCAGCGTTCGTACTTTGTCAATCCGCGCCATGTGACCGTGTTGCGCAGAGACAAAGAAGGATTCATTCAGGCTGAACTAGACGTAGCTAATAGCCAACAAGTGCCTGTTTCGCCCAAATACTACGAGCAGTTAAGCAAAATGTTGTAGCATTTTGCATCATATGTTAAGCCGTTATGCGGATAAGCTGTTAACCAGCATGCCGCAGGCGGCGAGAATATCTTCGCCCCTGGATTTGCGGATGGTGGTGGTCAGCCCGTTATCGGAAAGATAATCTCTAAAACACTCCATTTGTTTTTCATTGGAGCCCGGGAAATGGCGTTCGTCCGTATGGGTTTTGGCTACCTGCTCCACTCCTTCATGGAAACGAATCAGATTGACGCGGCAATTCAGACCTCGCAAGAGACAAAGCAATTCCTTAGCATGGCGTGGAGAATCATTCTTTCCCGCCCAGCATATATACTCAAAACTGACACGGCGTTGATGTGACCAGTCGTACTGCTTGAGAAGGGCAATCACATCGGCGAGGGGCATCATTCTCTCTGCAGGCATGATCTGCGCACGCTCAATAGGAAATGGGTTATGAAGTGAAACCGCCAGATGACATTCACTCTCATCCAGAAAACGCTTCATTGCCGGCACGCCGACCGTCGAAACAGTGATGCGTTTGGGTGACCAAGCACAGCCATAAGGCGCCGTCATGATCTCTAAAGAACGAAGCAC
>JAFSXJ010000136.1 GCA_017444065.1 Paludibacteraceae bacterium
AGGCCAAAGGTATCTATCGCGGATACCAGGGATTGATTGACGATGAAGTCAGGGAGTTGACCTCGCAGGATGTGTCGGGTATCATCCAGCGCGGCGGAACGATCCTGAAGTCCGCACGTTGCATGGAGTTCAAGACTCCCGAAGGACGCAAAAAAGCCTTCGAGACTCTGCAGAAAGAGCAGATTGATGCGTTGGTAGTGATTGGTGGCGATGGTACGTTCACGGGCGCGCGCCTGCTCGCGCAAGAATATAATGTACCCGTGATCGGTCTGCCGGGTACGATTGACAACGACCTGTGGGGTACGGACTCAACCATCGGTTATGACACGAGTCTGAACACGATCATGGATTGCGTGGACAAACTGCGCGACACGGCTACGAGCCATGAGCGTGTGTTCCTGGTCGAGGTCATGGGTCGTGACGCAGGCTTCCTGACGCTGAGTGCGGCTATCGCATCGGGTGCGGAGGCAGCAATCATCCCCGAGCGTGCCACGGTTCATGAGCAGCTGGAAGCCGCTATCGGTCAAGGACGCCGCAAGAGCAAGAACTCGAGTATCGTGCTTGTGCAGGAACATGCCATTGAGGGCGGCGCACAGGCGGTGGCCAAGGTTCTGGAGGAGGATCATCCGGAGTACAACACTCGCGTGACGATCCTCGGTCACCTGCAGCGTGGCGGCAGTCCGACGGCCTACGACCGCATCATCGCCTCGCGTATGGGCATGGCGGCCGTACAAGCATTGTTGGAAGAGCAACGGAGCATCATGATCGGCATGAAGAACGACGAGATCGTGTATGTGCCGCTAAGCAAGGCTATCCGCGAGAAGAAAGACGTGAAAGCCGACAAGTGGGCAGCCATGCAGATCCTGTCGATATAACATCAGGTAATAAAGTTCATATAGTGCTGAAACGTACAATCAGTTTGACAGTTTTGCTTATAGCGGCGAGTGCGCTATATGCAAAGAATCCGCAGACGCGTGCAGTAGTGATTGACACTATCTGCAACGCGCCTGCTCACGCCATGCAACACTCGGCAGAGCGGTACTTCTACCATTTCCAGGCTTGCCCGGACTCGCTGTTTATGTGGGTCTATGTGGGTATAAACGAGTATGGCCAGAAAGACCATCCGAAAAAGAAGAAGCAGAACAAGAATGCAATCCAACTTGTATATAAAGACCGGACATATGACCCTCAGACCAAAGCGGGCGATGTGGCAATCGACATCTACGTGTTAGGTATGCGCTGGTGGAAGGACCAGCACCTGGGTACGCGGCAGATAGAGGACAGTCTGGCGGCAGAAGCCGGTTACACGCATTCGTCATATCTGACAGCGACCTACTCCGGCTCGATACTTGAGGGCGCACATGTTATGGTTCGCATGGACTCGCTGAATGCCCATACGACACGTGTGCACTACGAGTTCAGCCTTACCTTCGGCAAGGTTCTGGCAGCGTTCATATCCGATAACGTCTGGAAAGATGCGATAGCATGGCGATTTAAGATCATACTGGCTAATCTGGTGGAATATGCCGAGACAGGCGAGGTCCGTCAGAAAGACCATGTCTGGGATGACGATTAACCTATACTTCCCTCAAGGGATACTTGCAGAAGTTTCTGCGCTTCGACGGCAAACTCCATCGGCAGTTTGTCCATGATTTCCTTGGCGTAACCGTTGACAATCAGTCCGACGGCATCCTCCATGCTTATGCCGCGCTGCTGGCAGTAGAAGAGTTGGTCTTCGGAAATCTTCGAGGTCGTGGCTTCATGCTCGACGGTGGCTGTGGGATTGGCGAGCTGCATAACCGGGAAGGTGTGCGCGCCGCAGGCATCGCCGATGAGCAGCGAGTCGCACTGCGAGTAGTTACGCGCATGGTCAGCGTTGCGGCTGACCTTAACAAGCCCACGATAGGAGTTCTGGCTCTGACCGGCCGATATGCCCTTGCTCACAATGCGTGAGCGGGTGTTGCGCCCGAGGTGTATCATCTTCGTTCCGGTGTCCGCCTGCTGGAAGTTGTTTGTCACAGCGACGGAGTAGAACTCCGCCGATGAGTTGTCGCCACGCAGGATGCACGACGGGTACTTCCATGTGATAGCCGAGCCAGTCTCGACCTGTGTCCAGCTCAGGCGGGCGTTGGCGTACGTTATGCCTCGCTTGGTGACGAAGTTGTAGATGCCACCCTTGCCGTCCTTGTCGCCCGGGTACCAGTTCTGCACGGTGGAGTACTTGACTTCGGCATCGTTATGCACGACAATCTCCACTATAGCGGCGTGCAGCTGGTTCTCGTCACGCCGTGGCGCTGTGCAGCCCTCCAGATACGAGAGGTAGGCGCCTTCGTCGGCAATGAGCAGTGTGCGCTCGAACTGGCCTGTGTTCTGCGCATTGATGCGGAAATAGGTGGAGAGCTCCATCGGGCAACGGACACCCTTGGGGATATATACAAACGAGCCGTCGGAGAACACGGCGGAGTTAAGGGCTGCGTAGAAATTGTCGGAGTATGGCACGACCGAGCCGAGGTACTTCTTCACCAGTTCCTCATGCTCGCGTACCGCCTCAGAGATGGAGCAGAAGATGATTCCTTTCTCCGCAAGGGTCTCACGGAACGTGGTCTTTACCGAAACGGAGTCCATGACGGCATCCACCGCCATGTTGCCTGCCAAAGCGGCGCGTTCCTCCAAGGGGATGCCGAGCTTGTCGAAGGTCTTCATGATCTCGGGATCAATCACTGTTTGGCCGTTGGCCGTTGGCTGTTGGCCGTTGGTTTTCGGCGCGGCGTAGTAGGAGATGCTTTGGAAGTCTATCTCGGGAATATCCAGATGCGCCCATTTGGGCACAGGCATCGTGAGCCACTTGCGGTAGGCTTTCAGCCGGAACTCCAACAGCCACTCGGGCTCACCTTTCTTCATAGAGATAGTGCGGATAACATCCTCGTTCAGTCCCTTGCCGATGATGTCGGTCTGCACGTCGGTGGTGAAGCCGTACTTGTACTCGCCGGTTGTGACGTCCTGTATAATCTTGTCCTGTGCCATAATAGAAAAGCCGCCAATATTGGCGGCTCCATGAGGTCGGTAGCAGATTCGAACTGCTGTCCCCGGTTTTGCAGACCGATCCCTAACCACTCGGGCAACCGACCATCGCGCGTTCGGCAAATTGTGCTTCCGGATTGCGCCTTGCGCAATAAAGCGCACAATTGCCTCCGCTTTCCCCAAAACCAATCTTACGATTGCTTTCGGGGACCCCTACTTAGAGAACCTTTCGGTCCTTTTGAGGTTTTTGGACCCCGTGAGAGGGCGTTGTTTGAAACGCGGGTGCAAAGATACGTCATTTTTTTCAAATATGCAAATATTTTCGCAAAAAAGTGCAAAATATTTGCAAAAAGGCGTTATTCTTTGCGTGTCAAGGTGTCAATTGCACGTTTTGTAATATCGTCGTCGCGTTCAAACAGCGGGAAGAACCCTTTGTCGCCCATGATGTCGCGGACGATATAAGCATTGACAATCCGCACCAGCAGCGGTCGTGATTTTGCCAACTGCTCCTCGTTGGGTTCAACACCTTTGTCCTGGCAGAACTTGACGAACTCCGGCACCCAGTTTGCTGCCAGCAGATGCTTCTCAAGATCCTGCCAACGCGTATATTTGGTCAGTTCCTTGCGGTGCCTGTCAGCGTAGTTGTATGCAAACTGATAGGTGTACGCCCTGTTCGAGACAATATTGAAATACGGGCTGTATTGCGTGGTGTCTCGCCCGACGAAGATATCCGGCATGATACCTCCACCGCCATAAACGATTCGTCCTTTCTTCGTGCGGTATGTCGTGCTGTCAGCATAATGTATGCTGTCCGCCGAATAGAACTCGCCATGCTCGAAACGTTCCTCCAGGTCATTGCGGTAGGACTCGTTGTCGCCCAGTTTGTAGGGCTTCTGTATGCAGCGTCCGGAAGGTGTGTAGTATCGTGCCACGGTCAAGCGCACGGCGCTGCCGTCAGCGAACGGGAACTGCTGTTGCACCAGTCCTTTGCCGAACGAACGGCGGCCGATGATGGTGGCGCGGTCGTTGTCCTGCATTGCACCGGAGAAGATCTCCGAGGCAGAGGCTGAAAAGTTGTCGATAAGCACAACAAGGGGTACATCCTTAAACCTTCCGCCACCGTTGGCACGTGCCTCGTAACGCGGATAACTGCGCCCTTCGGAATAGACAATCAGGTCGCCTGCCTGCAGAAACTCGTTCGCCATCTTCACCGCCTGATCCAGATAACCGCCGCTGTTCTCGCGCAGGTCAACGATATACTCGGTCGCACCTTGTGAACGGAGTTCCGCCAGCGCATTGATGAACTCCTTGTAGGTGGTCTCGCCGAACTTGTTCACACGAATGAAACCGATCTTGGCTTTGCTGCCTTTGGGCTCAATGATGAACGAGGCATCAACGGAGTGAACTGGGATGTCTCCGCGCGTGATAGTATATTTGAGAATTTCGGGTGTGCCTGC
Organism: Paludibacteraceae bacterium; assembly: GCA_017444065.1. Lineage (GTDB taxonomy): Bacteria > Bacteroidota > Bacteroidia > Bacteroidales > Paludibacteraceae > Colicola. Next base: position 4,479 of record JAFSXJ010000136.1, read on the forward strand.
GCGCACGATACCTATCGTTACCTCGGTGCCTTTCGGACCGCGCAAGGTGTGCATGACGCGTTCGTTGGTTGTGCCCTTGCCTACGAAGGATGTGTCGTTGACCGTAACAATCTTGTCACCCGCCAGCACACCGACATGCTCACTCGGGCCGCCGGAGATGACAGCAACGATATGCACGGTGTCGTTCTGAATGGTGAACTGCACGCCGATGCCTGAGAAGGAACCGGACAGCTCGGAGTTGACGAGTTCGATGTCCTTCTTCGGAATGTATGACGAGTGCGGGTCAAGCTGCTTGACGAACTCGTCGAGCACGATGTCGGTCATGGAGTCGATATCCAGAGCATCGACATAAGACTGATTGAGCAGTTGTAGCATCTGGTCCGCCTTCGACGACGGCGCCATCATTACCTGACCGTTGCGGATATAGAAATGCTGTGCGTTGACCTTGTTGCTCACGGCATTGCCGATGATGAATCCCACAAGGATGCATAGTATGGAAACCGATGGCAAAATATACTTCTTCATAAGGTTTATTTCTTTGAGCAGCCAAGTTTGGCTGCGGTCTTTTATCTTTGAGCGTCAGCGGTCTCGTCCGGCATATAATCCACCTGTATGCCTGCGCGTTCGAGCAGTTCCACACCATCCATCAGGCGGTACTTCTCGCCGTAAACGACGCGTTTGATGCCGGCCTGTATGATTAGTTTGGAGCACTCCATGCACGGCGAGGCGGTGACATAGAGCGTTGCTCCGTCGGAACTGTTGTTGGAGCGTGCCACCTTCGTGATAGCATTCGCCTCGGCGTGGAGCACGTAGGGTTTGCTGACGTTGTTGTCATCCTCGCACACGTTTTCAAAACCCGAAGGCGTGCCGTTATAGCCGTCGGAGATAATCATCTGGTCGCGCACAAGTAATGCGCCCACCTTTCGGCGAACGCAGTAACTGTTCTCTGCCCAGGTGCGCGCCATGCGCATATAGAGCCGGTCACGTTTGTCTTGTTTGTTCATTGTGATAAATGCTTAAAATCGTTTCGCCGTGCGATAGCGCGACGTTCTGTGATGTAGTGAGCAAATACCGTGCCAGATTAGTTTTCGCCGATCAGGAGCAGTGCTTCTTCGCGTACGTCTGACGGCAGTTCGATGCCTCGTGCGCTCATGGCGCACACCCAGTCGCTGACCTCCTTGGGCATAAGGGTCTCAAATACTTCGCGAATCTCCGCTGCCTGCTCAGGGGTATAATCCTCAGCCGGGATGCCTTTGTAAGCGTCCAGCTCCTCGTCGTTGTAATAGAGGTTTTCGTTACGGAGGATGCGCAGGCCTTTCTCGCAATCGGCGTGCAGACCGCAGCAGCCGGTGTCGTTACTCCACATCGTCTTCTTCGACTACAAGGTTGTTGATGATGAAGTCCTGACGCTCAGAGGTGTTCTTGCCCATGAAGAAGTTCAGCAGTTCGCCAACGGCATCTTCCTTGCGCAGCGTCACTTGGTCGAGGCGTATCTCCTTGCCGATGAAGCCCTTGAACTCGTCCGGCGAAATCTCGCCAAGACCTTTGAATCGTGTTATCTCGGGAGTGGAAATCTCATCAATGGCGCGCAGACGTTCCTCCTCGCTGTAGCAGTAGCGAGTCTCCTTCTTGTTCTTCACGCGGAAGAGCGGTGTCTGGAGAATATACACGTGTCCTTTCTTCACCAGGTCGGGGAAGAACTGCAGGAAGAATGTGAGCATCAGCAGGCGGATGTGCATGCCATCGACATCAGCATCGGTAGCGATGATGACCTTGTTGTAGCGAAGTTCGTCCAAGCCGTCCTCGATGTTCAGTGCCGACTGCAGGCAGTTGAACTCCTCGTTCTCATATACGACGGTCTTGCTCAGACCATAGCTGTTCAAGGGCTTGCCTCGCAAAGAGAACACCGCTTGCGTGCGAACATCGCGGCTCTTGGTTATACTGCCCGATGCGGACAGACCCTCGGTGATGAAGATGCACGTCTCGTCACGCAGGTCGTCGTCTGCATCTTTCGCCGAACGTACGGGCTTGGCATCGTTGAAGTGCACCTGGCAGTCGCGAAGCTTGGGGTTGTTCAGCAGGTTCTTCTTCGACCGCTCGCGGGCGGCCTTTGTTACACCTGCTATGGCTTTCCTCTCGCGTTCGGAGTCCTGAATCTTCTTGAGCATGACCTCGGTGACCTCGGGGTGCTTGTGCAGATAATTGTCCAGCTGCAGACCGACGAAGTCGTTCACGAACTTATTGACCGACACACCGCCTGTGGGACTCATGTCTTTCGAGCCGAGCTTCACTTTCGTCTGGCTCTCAAACACCGGCTCCTCCACATTGATAGCTATGGCACCTACTATGCCGTTACGTATATCGCTCAGGTCCTGGTTCTTGCCGAAGAACTCTTTTATCGTGCGGCCGATGGCCTCCCGGTAAGCCGCCTGATGCGTACCGCCCTGAATGGTGTGCTGCCCGTTGACAAACGAGTGATACTCCTCGCCAGTCTGGTCGGTGTGTGTCAGGGCAATCTCAATGTCCTCGCCTACTATATGAATAATCGGGTACAGCGGCTCGACGGTCATCGTTTCGGTCAGCAGATCGAGCAGACCGTTCTTCGAGAAGAACTTCCGACCGTTGTAGTTCAGCGTCAGGCCAGTGTTCAGGTACGCATAGTTGCGTAGCATCGTTTCGATATAATCGTCGCGGAACTGGTAGTTCTCGAACAACCCTTTCGAGTCGTCAGGCACAAACTCGATACGTGTGCCGCGCTTCATCGTCTCGGGTGCGTCGATGATGTCGGTGTCGCTGATGAGATGTCCTTGCCTGAACGTCACGCGGCGCACCTTGCCCTCGCGAACAGACTCGACTATAAACTCCTTCGACAGCGCATTGACAGCTTTCGTACCCACGCCGTTCAGACCGACTGACTTCTTGAATGCCTTGCTGTCGTACTTGCCGCCGGTGTTCAGAATAGAAACTGCGTCCACCAGTTTGCCGAGAGGTATGCCGCGTCCGTAGTCGCGCACAATCACGCGCCCGTCAGCCACAGTCACATCAATCACCTTGCCTTCGCCCATTCGGTACTCGTCAATGGAGTTGTCTATCGTCTCCTTGATAAGCACATATATGCCGTCGTCCGAGTGACTGCCGTCACCGAGCTTGCCGATGTACATGCCAGGACGACGACGGATGTGTTCACGGTCGTCAAGATGGATAATGTTGTCTTCGTTATAGTTTTCTGCCATAATATCGCAATTTACGCACAAAGATAGTGATTTATTTTGACATTTGCAAGTTTTCTGCGGGATTTTTTTCTGTTGACAGATTAACCTTGAAAGTTTCAGCGGTTGCCGGTGTCACGGTTATGTTGTTCTCAAGCGTGATAAACTCATTAGCGCGCGTGAGGTCAATGTCATAGGATACAGGTTCGAACCTCTCGTCGTGGATGTAGTACCGATAGTTCTTGCCCTCGGGTAGCACGATGAAGAAGCTGCCGTCAGTCGGGTCGGTGCGTGTCTGCCCGACGAACTGTTGTGCCACCTGATCCTCCCAGCGGATAGTTGTCACCACCGGTTCGCCCTGTGCGTCGGTTATCGTACCGGCTATCGTTGCTACGGGTTTGGGACGCAAGTGCTTGGGTATGGATAGTTGGAAAAGGTCATTCTGACCATTCACACGCTTGGAGAAGTACGCCAGTGAACCATCGGTGGATATCTTGTACCAGCATTCGTTGCCCACGGTGTTGATGACTTTGCCCATGTTTACCGGTTCGCTCCATTCTGTCCAACTGCGGTCGTTCAGACGTGTGGAGACGAACACATCCATCTTGCCCAGACTGCCGTGACCTTCCGAGCAGAAGTACAATGTGTGCATATCCGGATGCAGGAACGGCGAACGGTCGATGCGTGCAGTGTTGATGGTCGGTCCGAGGTCAAATGGCTTGCCCCAGCTGCCGTCATCTTGCAGCAATGATACGAAGATGTTGATGCTCATCTGCAGCTCGTGAGGAGTCTTGCTCAGTGCCGCGAACAGTAGCGCCTTGCCGTCACTGGTAATCATGGCGTCAGCCATCCATTCGCTGATGGTGATGTCGGGTGATAACGGTTCCAGCGGCCCCCAGCCTTTCTTCGTACGGTGGCTGACCATCAGTTTGCCGCTGCGGAACGCAATCATCGTCATCCCGTCGGTGGAGAGTGCCAGTGGCGCTTCGTTAGCATCGGCGGTGTTCAGGTCGTTCAATGCGGATGCCCTGCTCCAGAGACCGGCAATCTTTTTGCTCATGAAGATGTCCTCGCCGCCGATGTTCCCCGCACGCTTTGTGCCGCTGAAATACAATTGTTTGCCGTCGGCGGAGATGGTGGGGCAGAACTCGTTGCCACTTGGCGTATTTATGCCCGAACTGACGGATGTCGCTACCATTTTCGGGTCGTCCTGCTCCTGCAGAACGCGTAGCAGATCGGCGTAACGTTTGTCGCCGGCAAACACTTGGCGGAAACTTTTGACCGTGGCAAGTGCCGCAGACCAGCGTTTGGTCTTCATGTCATCCTTGATGAGTGACTGCAACTTGTAGTATGCCGGGTAAGCGGGAGCGACAAGCAGGATATATTGCTCTTTTGTCAACGCTCCTTTGCGGTAGCGCTCGTGTGCTTCGACAAGTTGCCTGTCTGCTTGTTGAAGCTGTTCGATGGCAAGTGAACGGTACATGTCGTGGAAGCGGGCAAACGCTTGAAGCGTCGTGTCTTCCAGATGAATGTTCCTCATCATCAGCCAGCAACTGTCGCTATACGGACGTGTCATGTTCATCATGCCCCATTTGGCGGCATCAACGATGTGCGTTTGCCCTACGTATTGCGCAAATTGGTGCATAACGCTATCCCGCCATCGGTTGTCTGTAGTGTGGTAGAGCAGGTAGTCCTTCATCGACTGCCAGTCGTTAGGTTGCACCATGCGACGCATCTCCATTTCCAAAGCGCGGTCGTAGGCCGTTTCGGCATACGGGCTTTCCGGGTAAGCGTAATAGTAACGCAGGAAGTCTTCCTCCGTGCCGTTACCGGTAATCTGATTGTATGCCAGTGTGTATAACCGCGTCTCGGCCTCTGTACGTTCTTGTGCTTGCGGATAGGTGCTTATGAAATATTGATAGGCTTCAACAGTGTTCTTCCGCGACGCCTGACTGAAGGCAAGCATGTCGCGTGTCTGTGTCGCTTCTTCACGCTGCTTCTGTGAGGCGCGTTTGAATACTGTCAGGAACTCGTCCCAACTGTCCACGGTGTTCACGTTTTGTGCCTCCAGCAGACCGAACAGGCACACGTTCGTGAATTCGGCATTATACATGTCATAGTTGAACCCGTCTTTCTTCGATTGTTCTACAATATCCGGCTCTGAGGAGTCCCAGTAGTCCCAGGAATGGCTCAGGTTGATGTACGCGAGTTTGAGATTGCGCTGCGGGTTCTGTCGTGCAGCATGGAGCTTGTAGTATGCAAAACATACGGCATAATCGTTTGGCGACTCCGTTTCCCGTTGTTGCAACTCGCTCAAGGCCTGCGCATATTCTTCTTTCTCAATCAATTCCCGACACGGGTAATTCACCTCGGCACCGTACAGCGTGAGGGTAAAGAACAGGGCTGCGATGCAATGGAGTGCATAGCGATAGCCGGCATGATGGATGTGTAAGATTCGAGCCATGCGTTCTGATAAAAGAATTAGGGGTGCCCATGCGGATACCCCTAACTTTTTGAAAGCGGAAAGTGAGGGATTCGAATCCCCGGTACTTTCAAACGCCTTTTGGGTATAATTTCCACGCCTGTTCAGCGGGTTAATATTTCAAAAAATTGTTTTCGTTCACACGGGCTTTCCCCGTTTTTTACACGATTTTCCTCTCTTGGAAAAACTATGCAAAGGTACTAAAAATTATTGATATATGCAAATTTTTGGGCAACCTTTTTCCAAAAAAATGATATATAGTTTTTCCAACCATTTTCCAACAATTAGAATAAATATGGTATTATCACTTGCAAAATGATAGAATTATCACCCAAAACACTCTAAAAAGAAGATAATTCCTTGCATATTTCAAAAAAAAGCAGTAACTTTGCAGCCAAAAGTTGCAAAGATTAACAACAAGGAGGATAAAACTATGTGTATGTACAATCTTACATTAAACGATGAACTCGTGCAGCGTACAAGGCGGTCGTTTGCGAATGAAACGGATATGACGGCCTGGTTGCAAAGGCAAGTTGAAGCGTTGTTGATTGAGTACAATACGGCACAGCAGACCGTCCGGCGCAATGCACGTGCTGCGATAGCAACTATGCGGCGTCAGAGTGAGTTAAACGGCAATTCTGAGATGACGTTGGAAGACATCAACAAAGAAATCCTTCAAGCACGGCAGGTAAGAAAAACAGCGGCACAATGAGAACTTTCTATGCTGTTTTTGACACAAACGTGCTGGTGTCTGCTTTGATGTCCAAACGCGCGGATTCTCCAACGGTGTTGCTGTTGGACTACGTTTTGGACGGACGTATTGTGTTGCTCTATAATGAAGATATTATTCGCGAATATAAAGAAGTTCTGCACCGCAGCAAGTTTGATTTCAGCGAAGATAGCATACATGACTTGATAGAGTTGGTGAAAACAGGTTTGTTCCTTGATCCGACAGAAAGTGGCGAAACCTTTCCAGACATAGATGATCGTGTCTTTTATGAGGTCGCCCTGTCCAAAGAGGATGGCTATGTCGTAACCGGCAACACCAAGCATTTCCCTAAGTCTCCTATAGTAGTTACTCCTGCCGAAATGATGCAGATAGTGCAGGAAACAAATAAATAACAAGATAATATTATCGCCTATGGCATAAAACAACAGACAATCCCGCGTAGTCAATACGCAAGACATATAGCAATATAGCGTAAAAAGCCAAAACTTGATTGTTTGAAAACTGGACACTTTCAACAATTACTTATTCAAGCATGGTTTTATGTGCGCTCACGTTCGGCGTGAGTTTTCCGTGCATATATTTGAATAAGTAAGGTAGTCCAGAATTCCTCAAACAATCA
>JAFSXJ010000014.1 GCA_017444065.1 Paludibacteraceae bacterium
AGTTCGAAGAACGGCCGTGAATCAGAAAGCAAGCGCCTTGGTGTAAAAATCTGGGGTGGACAAATTGCAAAGGCAGGTAACATCATCGTCCGTCAGCGCGGTACGGTGCACAAACCCGGTGCAAACATGGGTATGGGTTCCGACCACACGCTGTACGCTCTGACCGATGGTATCGTAACCTTCACTCGCAAACGCGACAACAAGTCGTACGTCTCTATACAGCCGATAGCTGCTGAAGCATAAGTCGGCGGAGACAACACAACCAATCTCCTACCGAGGCTTCGGCTTTGGGTAGGAGATTTTTTGTTTTTTACAAGACGACTAAATGAACAAATCGTAAATGATTAAATCGTAAATAATCAGATGCTTACACTCAAACAAATCTACGACAGTCCGGAAGCAATCATCGCCGGACTACAGAAGAAGCATTTCGCGGACGCAGAAGCGACCATCAACCGCGTCATGGCTATTGACGCCGAACGCAAGGCCGCCCAGCAGAAGAAGGACAACGCCTCCGCCGAGATGAACAAGATAAGCAAATCCATCGGTGCGCTGATGGCACAAGGCAAGCGTGACGAGGCCAATGCCGCCAAGGCGCAGACCGGCGAACTCAAGCAGACTGTTGCCACCTACGAGCAGGAGATGGCTGCCAAGGAGCAGGAACTGACCAGCCTGCTGCTCACCATACCGAACGTACCCTACGCTATCGTTCCTGACGGTGCATCGGCTGAGGATAACCTCGCCGTAACCATCGGCAACTGGCCCAACCAGCCGATGATTGACGCCATCGCCAAGAACGGCGCTGTAGCCCTGCGCGACTGGGACGGTGCCACCGATGAGGCAATCGCTGACCAACGTCTGCATAGCTGTACGGGTGGCGAGCCTCTCGCCCCGCATTGGGAACTGGCGAAGAAGTACAACCTGATTGACTTCGACCTGGGAGTGAAGATCTCCGGCGCAGGCTTCCCCGTATATATCGGTCAGGGTGCTCGGCTGCAGCGCGCGCTGATCAACTTCTTCCTGGCCGAAGCCAACAAAGCCGGCTACACGGAGATCATGCCGCCCACAGTGGTGAACCAGGCATCGGGTTACGGCACAGGCCAGCTGCCCGACAAAGAGGGACAGATGTACCACTGCGAGGTGGACGACCTCTATCTTATCCCTACAGCCGAAGTGCCCGTGACGAACCTCTACCGCGATGTGATCATCGACGAGGACAAGCTGCCTATCAAGAACTGCGCCTATACCGAGTGCTTCCGTCGCGAGGCAGGCTCGTACGGCAAGGATGTGCGCGGCTTGAACCGTCTGCACGAGTTCTCGAAGATCGAGATCGTGCGCATTGACACACCGGAGCACTCCGACGCTTCGCACAAAGAGATGCTCGCGCATGTAGAAGGCTTGCTGAAGAAACTCGAACTACCCTACCGCATCCTGCGTCTGTCGGGTGGTGACATGTCGTTCACTGCGGCACTCTGCTACGACTTTGAGGTGTACAGCGAGGCACAGCACCGCTGGCTGGAGGTTTCGTCCACAAGTAACTTTGACACCTATCAGGCTAACCGTCTGAAGTGCCGTTACCGTCGCAACGAGGATAAGAAAGTGACGCTCTGCCACACTCTGAACGGTTCGGCGCTGGCACTGCCACGTATCGTTGCCGCCCTGCTGGAGAACAACCAGACCGCAGAAGGCATCCGCATCCCCGCCGCCCTGCAGCCCTACTTCGGCGACACGATGATCCGCTGATCCGAATAGCAAGAGCTATTCTACCAATCAAGCCACTTTCGGGTGGCTTGATTGGTTTTTCTATCTACTTCGTGCCGCTCAAGATACCACTATCTTTATCTTCGTTATTGATGCGGCGTTCCCGCATGGCCTGTTCGGGTGTCGAGCCTCTCGACCCGAAATCGAGGTTGCAATGGAAATTAAGGATCAGCATCTGGTGGAAGTCCTTCATCTCTGCGTGCTGCGTGTTTGGAGCAAGGGCGGAGAGGTCCTTGGTGTCGATGCTGTAGCCTTTGACCGAGAACGGGTTCATCATCATGACGCGGAAACCCCAGCTGTGCTTGCCGTCGGACGAAGCCCCTGCCTCATACCCGATGCCGATGGTGTGATAAAACTCGCCGTATTCGAGCGTCTCACCCCACAGGTTATTGCGGCGTGTCGTTACGTCCGCATGGAACTGCCATCCATTGTACATACCCAAGACACTTGCGCGGACACCCGGATTAAAGTGCGTGTGCGTGTAGTTGTTGCCTTGGCCGACATAGTAGTTGGCAAACGGGGCAACCGTAAAGATCAAGCGGTTTTGCAGCACACGCACCTGTATGCTCGGCGACACTTGCAGACGATGAAAACCGCGTTGGTTGTCGTAGGTGCGAATAACCATCGGCGCACCATCAATCATCGCCTCATAACTCTCTTCCATTATGGGCTTGTGGTCGTAGCTATAGTTCGCCCAGAGGTTAAGGTTGACGTGCTTCGACTGCCACGAGAGTTCCGTTTCGTTTGCTACGAACATCACCGGTTTGAGGTTCGGATTGCCTTGGCGGATTTGGTACTTGTCAATCTGTTGCGCCACATCCGACATGGCAGAAAGAGACGGTTGGTAACCGGACATATACACCTTGTATTTCCAGAACACGCCCTTGCCGCAGTCCACGCTCATGGTCAGTTGCGGTCGTGCGATCCATGTGCTTTGTTTCTGTCCGGCTTGCTCAATATACGTGTGCATGGCTCCGATACCGGCAGCATAAGAAAACTTGCCGATACGTTGCTGCACTTCCGCAAATGCGTATGTTTCTGCTGTGTTCATGTTTACAGTCTCATCCACATTGCCGAGATAGGTGTTTTTCATCCATTGCTGCGTGTGTTTGGCACCGACCGTCAGGCCGATGTTCTCCCAGTCTTTTTCATAAATGGCTTCACCGATGAGCGACCACTTGTCGCCCTTCACAGACGAAAGCACATCCGTTGTGTCCGCGAAAGTGCCGGCAAGCGGTGTTTGCTCAAAATGACGATCGGTCTTGCTTCCGATATACGTGCCGACCACATCAATGTAAATGGCTTGATCGTTCGGCAGATTATGCTGATAATAAATATCCAAAGACGGCGAAATGGACTTGCTGCTTTCGTGGTCATGAACGGCAAAGCTGTCCGTGCCTTGATACAGATACGAATCGCGGTTGGTTTTTGCATGTGGGGTAAACATCATAAAATCGCGCAACGTGATATTGAGCATGTTTTTCTCGCCGTTAGTCCAGTTGTAGGTCAAACCCAGATTGACCGGATTCAGTTTGTAGCGTGTCGGTTCACCCACTTCGCGATTCTCAATCGTGCCCGTTGAAAAATTGTACGTCTCCGCGTTCGTGCGCGTCCAATAAACGTCACGCGGCGAGTAGTGCGTCATGATGCTGAACGACGATTTGCCAAAGTTGACCTTACCCGACAAATGGAACTCGCCCCAACCGGGCATGGTCACGCCGATAGACGCGTTGAGCATCAGATTGCCGCCCGTGTCGAGGTGCTTGACGATGTAGTTTATGACCGCCGCCGCGCCGTTATAGCGCACGCCCGGCTGGTCGTGGTACTCGATACGGATGACATCTTTGGGGTTAATCGCCATGACCTCGGAATTGCGTGCTTCGATGCCGTTGATACGCAACTGCACCTCTTGGTTCGCGAGGGTCTTGACTGAGTTGTCCGCAGGGTTC
>JAFSXJ010000137.1 GCA_017444065.1 Paludibacteraceae bacterium
CGTGACTTCTCGCAGATAGAGATGGCACGCAGGAACTATATATTCTCGACCATCCGCGAGGTGTTCGCGCTGTACGGTTTTGCGCAGATTGAGACTCCGGCGATGGAGCTGATGAGCACACTGATGGGCAAGTACGGCGAGGAAGGCGACAAGCTGCTGTTCCGCATCCAGAACTCCGGCGAGAAGGCGAACGAGGCACCCGAGAAAGGTCTCCGCTACGACCTGACCGTGCCGTTTGCTCGCTATGTGGTGCAGCATCGGGATGCGATACAGTTCCCGTTCAAGCGGTATCAGATACAGCCGGTGTGGCGTGCCGACCGTCCGCAGAAGGGCCGGTACAGAGAGTTCTACCAGTGCGATGTGGATGTGGTAGGAACTGACAGCCTGCTGGCAGAGGTGGAGTTGATACAGATTGTGGAGGAGGTCTATCGCCGTCTGGGCATCCGCGTGTGCCTGCACCTGAACAACCGAAAGGTGTTAGCCGGCATTGCCGAAGTTATCGGTGCGCCGGACAAGATGATTGACATCACTGTCGCGATTGACAAACTCGACAAGATAGGCGTGGATAAGGTGAACGACGAGTTGCGTGAGCGCGGCTTGAGCGATGAGGCGGTGGAGGCATTGCAGCCGATACTGAATCTCAGCGGTTCGAATGCGGACAAGTTGCGTGATCTGCGTACCATATTGGCGCAAAGCGAGGTGGGACTGAAAGGCGTGGAAGAACTGGAAGAGGTCTTCAACCAACTGTCAAATGTCAACTGTCAATTGTCCATTGAACTCGATCTTTGTCTGGCGCGCGGGCTGAACTACTACACGGGTGCGATATTTGAGGTCAAAGCCTTGGACGTACAGATGGGCTCGATCACCGGTGGTGGCCGCTACGACAACCTGACAGGTATCTTCGGCATGCCGGATGTGTCTGGCGTAGGTATATCATTCGGCGCAGACCGGATATATGACGTTCTGACGGAGCTTGACCTTTATCCCGCTGAACTGCAATCGACCACTCAGGTGCTGTTTGCCTGTTTCGGGGATGATGAGTTGCGGTTCGCGATGCAGTGCGCGACCGAGTTGCGCAAACAAGGGTTGCGTGTGGAGGTTTATCCCGAATCCGTGAAGATGAAACGCCAGATGGCTTATGCCGATGCGAAGTGTATCCCGTATGTTGCCATCATCGGCAGTAACGAGCTGGCTGAGAAGAAAGTGATGCTCAAGAACATGCTGACGGGCGAGCAGAGTCTGCTGAGCGTGGAGGAGATGAAAGCAGTCATTCAATAGTATGAAAACAATCATTCACTATATTAAACACTTCCATATCATGAAAAAATATATTCTTTTGTTCACTATGACGGCACTCAGCGCAGTGTTGTTTGCTGTACCTGCCCGTCGCGGGTTCCATGACTACCTGTTAGATGACGGCACCACCGTATCGCTGACACTTGCCGGTGACGAGTATGCTCACTGGTACGAGAGCGCCGCCGGCACTGTTTACACTCCCACGTCGGAGGGTACGTTCGTTCCAGCCGGCGTCACACGAATGGAGATGGCCGACCGCCGCAAGGCATCGGTGCGTTACCAAAGTACGCAGCAGCGTCGTGCCCGTAAGGATTTTGGCAAGACGCCGAACCTTGCACCCCGTGGTGTGGTAATCTTGGTAAACTTCTCCGACAGCAAGATGTCCGGCAGCCACACGCAGAGTACGTTTGATGAACTGTGCAACTCGACCAACTGCACGGTGAACAGCGGCTATCCTTCCGCCGCCGAGTACTTCAACAGTCAGTCGTTCGGGGCTTATCGTCCGGTGTTTGACGTATATGGTCCGGTGACCCTGAGCAAAGGATACGCCTATTACGGCAAGAATGTGGGTGAAGGCGATGATGCAGAAGACGAGTATGCAACTGATGCCGTTATAGAAGCCTGCATCCTTGCCAACGAGCAGAACAGCAACCTCAACTTCGCCAACTATGACTCCGACAACGACGGATACGTGGATTTCGTATATGTCATTTATGCCGGCAAGGGCGAGGCTGACGGCGGTGTAGAAAACACCATATGGCCGCATAACTGGAGCATACAGGAGTTGGTGACGAACTATTCCGATTATACCAACTATTCCAAGTCGCAGACGAAGTTGGACGGTGTCTATCTGGACAACTATGCCATGTCGAGCGAGCTGGAAGGTTCGGGCACGTTGGGCGGCATAGGTACGTTGTGCCACGAGTTCGGCCATGTGATGGGTCTGCCGGACTTCTATGACACGAACTACAAGACCAATTATACCAGCAACCTGACTCCCAACGACTGGGATATCATGGACGGCGGCAGCTATAACGGTGACGGTCACTGCCCGCCCAACTACAGTCCGTGGGAGCGATACTTCTTCGGCTGGCACACTCCCGTCAACCTTGGCAGCGAGGGTGCGGTTGTCGAACTGACAGCCAACGGCAGGGATGGCTATCAGGCTTATCAGATTAACGCGAGCGGAACGCAGCAGACTGCGACAACCTCGGGTGAGTGCTATTACATTGAGAACCGCCAGGCGCAAGGCTGGGATGCTCCATTGACGGGGCATGGAATGCTTATCTGGAAGGTGAACTATGATGCCTCAAAGTGGGCAAATAATGAACCGAACAACACGGCAAACAAGCCGTTGTACACGATTGTGTCAGCCAGCGGTACGCAAATCGGCTATAGCAGACAAGACAAAAAGGATTATTGCCCCAAGAATCCCTATCCGGGTACTGCAAGTGTGACCTCGAAAACGATAGCAGACAAGCCGTTGCTGAACATCGCGGAGAAGAACGGTGTAGTATCGCTTATATATATCGAGGAGCCAACCGAGCCCGTAGACCCGTTTGAATTGACTTGGATGTCTAACGGTCAGGAGTTTGCGACCACAACATCGACGGGCAAGGTCGTGATGCCTTCCGGTTCGCCTGAAGCTTGTGACGGCAAGGTGTTCGCGGGCTGGTGCAAGATTGCTACGTATTCGAGTGCATCTGAAGCTCCGAGTTTTGTCAATGCAGGTGATGCAGCCGCAGAGGGAGACATTTATTATGCCGTGTTCGCGACGAAAGACAGCGAAGGCGGAGCAGAAGAGACCACCACGTACACCTTCACCTCCAAGTCTTGGGCCGATGGTACCAACTCGTGGACGAGCACCCAGGATGGCTATCAGTACAACAATGATAACCAGGGCATACAAATCACCGCTAACGCCTCGGGTGCAGGTGCTGAGACCAACAAGTCGTACAACAACGTAATCAAGGTGGTTGTCAAGTACTGCACGAACGCAAGTAGAGGTGCCGGCAGTGTAGCGGTGTCAGTCGGCGATACGAAGAAATCGCAAGACGTAACCAAGAGCGGCGGTACGAGCCTGCGTGACCTGACCTATACGTTTGACAAGGCGTCGGGCAAAGTGGCTATCGAGGTGACATGTACGACCAACTCCATCTATATCAACTCAGTAGCTGTCACTTCTGCCGGAGGCGTTTCGTACAGAGACTACACCACTTCGTGTTCGGGCACCACAGCACTTGAACGTCCGGCAGCTGACCAGCCGTCAGCAGTCAAGGCTATCAGGAACGGCGAGGTGGTAATCCTGCGCGGTGATGCAACCTATACCGTGCTGGGTGTGAAGAAATAACAAACAACAAGACTCATGTCATTCAAGAACACACGATACATTCTCTCTGTTGCCGCCCTCATGGTGAGCCTGGCAATAACTGCCGTACCCGCTCGTCCGGGCTATCATTCCTGCCAGCTGTCAGACGGGAGCACCATCCGTCTTGCGCTGATGGGCGATGAGGCTTACCACTTCTGGCAGACAGAGGATGGTCGTATAGCCGTAGAGCAGCCGGACGGTACGTTTGTCGTGACAGACGAGGCGGCACCCGATGCACAAACGCAGACTGCACGCCGCCGTGCAGGCAGGCGGTACGTCAACCGCGCCAAGAAAATCGGTGCGGAAATGATGCCCCAGCGCGTGCTGTTCATCCTTGTCAACTTTAGCGACAAGTCGTTCTCCAGCGCGAGTGCCAACTATTACAAGAGTAGTCTGGGCGATGAGACAGAGGGCGCCAAGTCGATGTACAACTACTTCAAACTGCAGTCCGGCGGCAAGTATGTGCCACCGATTGACGTGCTCGGTCCCGTAACGCTCTCCAATGGGTACGCCTACTACGGCAGCAATGACAGCCAGGGAAACGATAAGCATCCGGCAGAGATGGTGGTTGAGGCTTGCAAGGCTTTGGATAACGATGTCGATTTCTCGCAGTACGACACGAATAGCGACGGTTTTGTAGATAATGTGTATGTCATCTATGCCGGCAGAGGAGAGGCAGACGGTGGCAGTTCGGAAACTATCTGGCCGCATCAGTGGGATGTATATTCGTCAGAACGGTTTCAGGTGCAACTGGATGGCGTGTATATCCGCAGTTACGCATGCAGTAACGAGTTGAACTGGGCGGGTAACTATTCAATGGGCACTCCGTTGCATGAGTACAGTCATGTGATAGGTCTGCCGGATTATTACGATACACAGTACGGCACCAACTCTCAAGAAAGTCGTACTCCGGGAAGCTGGTCGCTGATGGATAGCGGCTCGTATAACGATGACGGCAAGACGCCTCCGAACTATTCTATCTATGACAAGTATTATCTTGGTTGGCTGACGCCCGAGTTGTTGGCAAAGGACGATTTCCTGAACGTTTCGCTTACCACCGAATATGACGATGGGTATCAGATAACAGGCGGCAATGAACTGCTTCCTGCCACAACGGCACAAACAGTCTATTATATTGAGAATCGTCAGCGTACGGGCTGGGATGCCGCTTTGCCTGGGCACGGAATGTTAGTTTGGCAGGTGACGTACGACAGGGATAGTTGGGAGAGCAATGTGCTGAACAATACAGCAGGCTCACCTCGGGTCACGATACTTTCTTCTACAGGTAATAAGAAGAATCTTGGCACCTCGAAAGACCCGTATCCCGGTGTAAATACAGTACGTGAGTGCACGCCGCTACCCGGGTGCGCGATGACGGAAATATCAGAGTCTAAAGATGTTGTGTCGTTCAAGTACAACGGAGGTATTGAAAAACCTGTTTGCTCCTACGAACTTGTCGGTGAACATTGTACGGTACCTGCCGACGGCAGTATAGCTGCACATAGTGTGCTCAGCTTAACCATTGTTCCCGATGCCGGCTATTCGCTTGACAATCCAGCTTGCTGGACGGTGGAGATGGGACTGAACAACGAGCTCCAATACGGCGAAGACTATACGTACAATCCCGAGACGAACGAGTTCCGCATCGAAAAGGTGCGTGATGACATCACTATTCTGGCAGAGGCAAAAAAACTCTTCCCGCTCACATGGATGGCATATGGTGAGGTGTACGAGCAGACCAGTTCGTGCGGAACGATTGTTATGCCCGCATCTACGCCTCGTGCTTGTGTCGATGGGAAGGTGTTTGTCGGTTGGTGCAGGACGAAGGATTATGCGAGTCAATCGCAGGCTCCTGAGTTCGTCCAGGCGGGCGATGATGTTGCCGGGGCTGAGGTCTATTATGCCGTTTTTGCTACGCAAGAGGGTGGTGAGCAGACCGATGACCAATACATCTTTACTGATAAGGATTGGTCGGATGCTACCGAATCATGGATTGGTCATAAGAGTGGCTTGAAATATGTTGAGAATCAGGGTGTTCAGGTGACAGCAGCAGCCAGTTATACCCGCGCCGGAGCAAAGTCAAAACGCGAGTACACGGGTGTGAGCAAGGTGACGTTCAACTATTGTACGAATGCCGCCAAGGGTGATGGTAACATAACGGTGGCCGTAGGTGAGAGCATGCAAACACTCGACATTAACAGTGACGGCGGTGTTTTCCTGCGCAACAGGGACTTTGCCTTCGACCGTGCTTCCGGATTCGTGACGTTTGTCGTTGACTGCAAGACCAATTCTATCTACGTCAATGCCATAACGATTACATCTGTCAGCCCTGAAGAATTCAGGGATTATACTACCGCTTGCTCCGGTCCTGCTGCAGCAGTTGAGAATACACGCGTTCAGCAGCCGCGAGTAGTCAAAGCTATCCGCGATGGAAAGGTGGTAATCATCCGTGACAACGAAGTGTATAACATCCTTGGTGTAAAACAATAATTGTATCATGACAACAGCAGAAGCATACGATCGGGTACTCGCGCAATGTCGGAGTATCTATATCAAAAAGATGAAGGACTATGGTCCGTCGTGGCGTATCATGCGTCCGCAGACGGTGAACGACCAGCTCTTCATCAAAGCCAAGCGTATCCGTACGCTTGAGATGACGGGTGTGAACCTTGTGGGCGAGGATATCGCCGGCGAAGTGCGCGCCATCATCAACTATTCAGTGATGGGCATCATCCAACTGAGGCACGGCTTTGCTGACAGCATCGACATGACACCGGATCAGGTGACCGAACTGTACGACACCTATGTGGCCGAGGCCAAAGAGCTGATGATGCGCAAGAACCACGATTATGGTGAAGCCTGGAGAGACATGTTGCCCTCCTCGCTCATTGACATCATCCTGACGAAGATCAACCGTAACAAGCAAATAGCCTCGAACGACAACAAGACGCTCATATCCGAAGGGGCAGACGGCAACTACTTCGATATGTTGAACTACGCAGTATTCTACCTTATACTAACTACGCCTGAGTTGTCATCAGGCCTTTAAATTCTGATTATGACAATTAACAAATATGCTCATATTACCGGTTCCGTTGCGCGCACCCTACTTGCGCTGACGTTCCTATTCTCGGGCTTTGTGAAAGCCATTGACCCTGTCGGTACGGTGTACAAGATTGAGGATTACCTCACAGCTTTCGGCGGCGTGTTCACCTCGTTGCTTCCCTTGGCAACAACTGCAGCGGTGCTGCTTATACTGACCGAATGGACGCTCGGCGTAATGATGCTGCTGAATGTTCGCACCCAACTGACGTCATGGCTGGCACTGGCGTTCTACGTTGTGATGTTGCCGCTGACGCTGTATATAGCGCTGACAAACCCTATTACCGATTGCGGATGCTTCGGCGATGCACTGGTGCTCACCAATTGGCAGACTTTCTGGAAGAATGTCGTACTGATGGCATTGGTTGTCGTGCTGCTGTGCACCAAGAGACATATCCCGCAGACGTTTGTGTGGTGGGCGGAACTGAGTGTCGTGCTGATTGCTATGGCACTGGCAGGCGGATTGATGCTCTATACGCACTATCACTTGCCATTGATTGACTTCCGGCCGTACAAGATTGGCAACAATATCCCCGAGCTGATGGAGATTCCCGAAGGCGCTCCCGCTGACGAATATGCCATAACGCTCATCTATGAAAAGGATGGAGTAGAGCAGGATTTCACGCTCCAGGACTACCCGCGCGGCGATAGTACGTGGCGGTTTGTCGATCAGCGTTCAAAGCTTGTTCAAAAAGGTTATGAACCACCTGTACACGACTTTGTGCTGGTTGATTATGAGGACGAAGATGTGACTTACAATCTTCTGGAGTCGGAAAAGGCTGTGCTGGTTGTGATGTATGATCTCGGCAAAGCCGACCTCACGCAGTTAGGGAAAGTGGTGCAACTGTGCCTTGATACCGAGGAACAAGGCGTTCCGTTCAGCATTCTGACTGCTGCTACTGATGAACAGATATGGGATTTCATTGATGCCCATCGTGACTTGTTCCTGTCATGCGGTCTGGCGGCAGCCGACCCGACATTAGACCCTGAGGAGGCGCAAGCCCTCAACGATGAGTTGCTAAGCCACTGGCGGATGCTTTTCCTTACCGGTGACGGCATCATGCTTAAGACCATTGTGCGTGCCAATCCCGGGGTATTCGTTATAGAGAACGGAACAATTACTGACAAATATAATATAAGGAATAGAAAACTATGAAATGCTTGATTATCGGCTCTGGTCCGGCGGGCTATACGGCAGCTATCTATGCCTCACGCGCCAACCTGCAGCCTGTACTGATTGAAGGTCCGCAACTTGGCGGACAACTGACCATAACCACTGAGGTGGAGAACTTCCCCGGTTATCCGGATGGCGTCGAGCCGTTTCAGATGATGGATGATATCCGTCGTCAGGCTGAGCGCTTCGGCACGCAGTTCGTGTCGGCTATCGTTGAGAAAGTGGATTTCTCATGCTCGCCGAAGAAGATATGGACGGATGACGGTACGCTCTATGAGGCTGAAACAGTGATTATAGCAACCGGCGCGTCTGCTAAGTGGTTAGGGATACCCAGTGAGAAGGAGTACCGTGGACGCGGCGTGAGTGCATGCGCGACCTGCGACGGTTTCTTCTATCGCGGCAAGACTGTGGCTGTTGTCGGAGGCGGTGACACTGCCTGCGAAGAGGCAACCTATCTGGCCAACCTCTGCCAGAAGGTATATATGATTGTTCGCAAGCCCTACTTCCGTGCATCGGAGATAATGCAGAAGCGCGTGTTTGACAACCCGAAGATAGAGGTGCTGTTCGAGCATAACACGCTGCGGCTGACCGGCGAAACGAAGGTTGAGGGTGCAGACTTGATTTATAAGAAAGGTCTGCCTGACGAGGAACAAAGGCATATAGCCATTGACGGCTTCTTCCTGGCTATCGGTCATCAGCCGAACACCAAGTTGTTTGCCAACTACCTCGAGTTGGATACCGAAGGATATATCAAGGTGAAAGGTGACAGCCCGTGTACGAACATCCCGGGCGTATATGCCGCCGGCGATTGCGCCGACCCGCATTACCGTCAGGCGGTAGTTGCTGCGGCTGCCGGATGCAAGGCTGCTATTGAGGCGGATAAGTATCTGAAGAGTTTGTAGGATAGTAAGCCAAACCTGGCTTACACGTTTTCAGATAGCGCGTTGACTAACATTCCACACGCGGCGAGGATATCTTCGCCGCGTGATTTTCGTATAGTACAGGTCACTCCGTGTGCGCTGAGGTAATCACGGAATACAATCATACGTGTCTCATCGCTGGCAGGGAACTCCGATTTTTGCTCCTTCAGCGTAGCTGTCTTTGCTCTTTGAGCGTCAGTGGTCTGATGGAAACGAATGAGGTTCACGCGGGAGGGTAAGCCGTTCAGCATGCGTAGCAGTTGCTTGGCATGTGCTGTGTCGTCGTTCACGCCACTCCAGCAGATATATTCGAAGCTGAGCCTGCGCTGGTGTGACCAGTCGTACTGACGTACGAGGTCAAGTACATCCTCAATGGGCGTGAGCCGCTCGGCGGGCATGATGGCGGCGCGTTCGGTGGGATTGGCGTTATGCAGCGAGATAGCCAGATGGCAGTCTGTCTCGTCCAGAAAACGCCGTAGCGCAATGCTCCCGGATTTCTGTAGAATCCCGACAGTGGAGACAGTGATGCGTTTCGGACTCCAGCCCAGGCCCCAATCAGAGGTCAGTACCTCCAGCGCACGCAGCACATTGTCGATGTTATCCATCGGTTCGCCTTCGCCCATAAGTACGAGGTTTGTCAGGTCGGGAAAGTGCAGAACTTGTGCCAGTATGGCAGCAGCAGTCAGGTTCCCGTGAAAACCGAGTGTGCCGGTCATGCAGAACCTACAGCCCATCTTGCAGCCTGCTTGCGTGCTGATGCATAGTGTCGTGCGGTCATCTTCGGGCAGATAGACGCACTCTATTAATTGATAATTTGCAATTTGATAGTCCTTCGTTGATGGGACTTCGACCGAAACGGGAAAGAGGTACTTGCATGTGCCATCAACAGAGACGGCTTTTGCTGTAGGTTGTATGCGCCCGATGACATATTTCTCCTGCAAGGCTTGGCGTGCCTTGAGAGAGATGTTCGTCATCTGCTCGAACGAGGTCACACGATGCCGGTAAATCCACTCGCACAACTGCTTGCCGACGAAGCGGGGTAGTCCCGCTTCGACGGCAATGGCTTGCAGTTCTGCCAATGTCTTACCGAGCAGTGGTTCCATCTTATTCTGCTTTTGCCAACGGCAGAATGATTGCCGTCAGCGGCTCAACGGTGATACGCTGGTTGAGGTCGAACGGCTTGCCGGAGATGACATCCACACCCTGCTTGGCGTAGTTGATGAGCAACTCGTGATATTGTGCAATCGGCATCTGCCGCTGTTCTGATGCTGCGTTGATATATACCAGCACAGCCTCTTTATCTGTATAACGTACGTATGCGTACGTGTTGTCGCGACTGAGGAAATGCATCAGTTTGCCTTCGTGCACGGTTTTATTCGTCCGACGCCAGTTGAATACCTTCGTGTAATATGCGCACAGGTCTTCCTGCTCTTTCTGCAGGCCTGTTGCTGTTCCGTTGAACCAGGGGTGGTTGACACGCAATGCACCGTGATTGTTGATGTCGTCAGGGTTGAGGGAGATGAGTCCAAACTCCTCACCGTATGTCAGTTGCGGGATGCCACGCATGGTAGCCAGCAATGCCGCCACGAGTTTGTTGCGCTCAAAGCTCTTGTCGAGCAGCATGTCGCGTACACGCGGCGTATCGTGGTTGCTGTCGAAGATGAGCAGGTTATCGGGATGAGCATACAGGTAGTCGTCAGCCACGACCTCGTAGCACTTGAGCAGACCTTGTCCCCAGCCTTCGCCTGTGCCACCCAGAGCGGCGGCAATAGCCTCTTGCAGCGGGAAATCCATCACGCAGGGCAGGTTAGAGTTATAGCCGTCCGGGTTGCGGGCGTCAGCCTGCCAGTAAGCAATTTGTGATGAAGGACGAGTCCAGCACTCACCTACAATATTGATGCCCGGATACTCCTCGCGCACGGCTTTCGTCCACTGTGAGATAGGCACTTTCTCGTTGTATGGGTAGGTATCTACACGCAGACCGTCAAGGTCAAACGCCTCTATCCACCATATTGCCCACTGCTGGAAGTATTTGAGCAGGTCGGGGTTGTCGAGGTTCATGTCGGGCATTGATGTATCGAACCAACCGCTGTTCATGCCAAGGAAATCAGCCTCTGAAGCGTGAATGTCCGCAGCGGTAGTGAACTGCCAGTTCGAGCGAGTGAATGTAGGGTACTGATGAATCCAGTCGTGATACGGCAGGTCTTTCATCCACCAGTGCGCCGAACCGCAGTGGTTGGGGACGATGTCCATAATCACTTTCAGCCCTTTGCGGTGTGCGGCGTTGACATAGTCGAAGTAGAGCTCGTTGCTGCCGAAGCGCGGGTCGATGTGATAGTAGTCAGCGCACGCATAGCCGTGGTACGACTGTGTAGGCTCGTTGTCCAGCAGCAGCGGCGTGCACCAGATTGCAGTTGCGCCCAATGCTTTGATGGCGTCCAGATGGTCGATTATTCCCTTCAGGTCGCCACCGTGACGCCCGAACCACTCTGTCGGAGCAAGCTTCTCGGCAGTGTCATCGGTGTTGTCGTTCGTAGGATCGCCGTTGGCAAAGCGGTCGGGCATAATCAGGTAGATAACATCCTCCGGCCCGTAACTCATGTTCGCCGCCGGATCAGGACGCCGCTGGTTGATTACATAGTCCACATGCGCGGATTTCTTGTTCTTGGTGAGTGTGATGCGGTAGGTGCCCGACTGCTTGACGTCGAGGTCCACAAACAGGTAGTTCGGCGATTCGGCGTTATGCTGCCGTTTGACAGTCAGCCCCAGACATTGCCCTTTCATCACTTTGCCGGCTACAACCTGCTGGATGGTGACTTGTGCGTCGGCGAGGTCTTCGCCCTGCAGCATCAGTGTCAGCGGCATCTTCATGTCGGTGAACCAACTGAGCGGCTCGGCGCGCTCGATGCGCGGTTTAGCTTGCATGCTCAATGAAAGCAGGAGGCATAATACCAATCCTGATACGCGAATGATGTTTTTCATATTTATAGAATTTTAATTAGTAATCTTCCCGTTAGTTCCGTCTGTATAGTACTCAACTTAAAGTTCCAACTCGTCTATCCGGATCAGTTTGAGCGAGTTGTGTTCATCTTTGAGCTGCATGTATCGTTTCCAGAACGCCTGCATCTCGGGCGTCGCTCCGCGAAGGAACTCTTCCGTACCTTGTTTGTCAATGCGCTCGACGACCATTCCTACGGTTATCTTGTGCGTATCGAGGGCAGGCTGATAGGTGCGTTCCTCTTTCTGTTCGACATATACGGTACGCAGCAGCCCCACTTCCTCCAGCCGGTTCAGTAGGTTGGTGACCAGCCTGATAGGCAGGTTGTTCTCATGCGCAAGTTCAAGGGCTGTGTAGGGTGACTCGTCGTTCTCAAAGCACCGGATAATCTTGTGCAGCAGGTACAGAGTCAGGAAATCCTTGTACCGGCGGGACATCTTCTCAAGATCCTTCTCGTACTCAAACTGCTCGTTGTTCTGTATAGCGAAACTCATTTCTGCACCAATCAGAATGAGCAGACATGTCCATTGCAGCCACATCATGATTATCGGGATAGCGGCGAACACGCCATACACGATGCTTGTGCGGCTTAGGAACACAATGACGTACATCGAGAACATCTGCAACAGTTGGAAGAGAGTCCCCATCAGTACGGCAGGGAAAACGGCACTTCGGAAATGGACTCTCGTGTTGGGGATAGCCATGTACATCCATAGGAATATCAGCCACACAAGAACGAATTGTATCATCCGGACAATCAATCCATGCCACTGACTCACCTTGGCGAACAAGGGGATGGCCTCTATCATTGAATGGACGACGAGGCTCATGCCGGACGATACGATTACCAGCACCGGCACCAGAAAAAGCACCGCGATGTAGGTAGTCAGCTGGCGTACGATGGAACGCGACTGCTTGACATCCCATATGGCGTTGAATGCCTGCTCGACGTTGCGGAAGAAACTGTAAACCGCCCAAATGAGGATAAGTAAGCCTATGCCGAGGAACGTACCGCCTTGGGCTGTCGCAAGATAGCGGTCAACCATATCCATGATGGTCGGAACAAGGTTCGTCCCGGCGAAGAACGAATGCTCCAGCTGCGACTCTATCACATCGGCAAAACCGAAACCTTTGGCTATGGCGAGAACCATTGCTAAAATAGGAACGATGGCGAACACCAGATTGTATGTCAGCGCGTTGGCGGTCATGTTCAACTGCTTGCTACTGAAACCCCGTATGACCAGTATAATCGTCTTCAGCACACCGAAACCGATGCGCTTTCTCCCTTTCAACTCGTGTGACGTCCGTCTCCACAGGTCGTACTGAATGAATCGTTTGATGTCTTGCCGTTTAGCCATGGATAGATGTCATATTTGCATGAACGCGAAAGTAAATCTGTAAGCGGGGTTCTGTCCGCCTTCGGCAAATGTCGAACGCGTGCCTATCATTAATCTTGGGTACATGTTACCATGCACCTCTATCGCGCTCTACCCTCCGGCTCGGACGAGCAGCCCTCAACGCCGGTTTACTTGAGCTTGCAGCCCACAGTGTGCTCGTTTCATTTCCCGCATCGCGAGATGCGTTCTCGTCTCTGTAGCAGTGACCAAACATTGCTGCCTGACGGCCATTAACCGCTGCGGTGCTCTCTGCTGCCCCGACTTTCCTCTACCTGCTCACGCCGATAGCGATAAGCCGACCTGCTTTCGCGTCCATGCAAATTCGTTTTAGCGTGCAAATTTACAAAAAATTTTGCATTCATGCAAATTTTCTTGCATTTTTGTTGCTAAAATTCAATTTTTCTTTGTTTTTCTCTTGCAAATATCAATTTATTTTTGTAACTTTGTAGTCGAATTCTAATTTCATCCAACTATGCTCATTGAGGCTAATTCTTTCAAAGTTTTTGCTGGTAGCCAAGGTCAGGCTATCGCTCAGCGTGTTTGCGAGCACCTGAGGTGTGAATTAGGTCACGTTAAGATCGAGCGTTTCTCAGACGGCGAGTATGCTGCAACGTTCGAGGATTCCGTGCGCGGGCAGTCGGTGTACCTTGTTCAGTCAACCAATCCTACGGCGGACAATCTGATGGAGTTACTGCTGATGATTGATGCCGCCAAGCGCGCGAGTGCGTACAAGGTGATTGCCGTCATCCCATACTTCGGTTGGGCACGACAGGACAGGAAAGACAAGCCGCGCGTCAGCATCGGTGCCAAGCTCGTGGCTAACATTATCCAGGTAGCAGGTGCTGACCGCGTCATTGTGGTTGATTTGCATGCCGACCAGATTCAGGGTTTCTTTGACATCCCTGTTGACCATTTGTTCGGCAGCAATGTGCTGGCGCCCTATGTGGAAAGTCTGGATTTAGACAACCTGATTATCGCATCCCCGGATGTCGGCGGCTCGAAGCGGGCTGCCAAGTTCTGCAAGAAGCTTCATGACCAGACGGGCAAAGAGATTCCGATGGTTATCTGCTACAAGCATCGTGCGGAGGCGAACAAGATCAGTGAGATGCGCGTGCTGGGCGACGTGGCAGGCAAGGATGTTGTTATCATCGATGATATAGTTGATACCGCCGGCACCCTCTGCAAGGCAGCCAAAGTCATGCGCGAGGCAGGCGCAAGGAGCGTGCGTGCGGTTATATCGCACGGCATCATGTCCGGAAACGCTTGTCAGAATGTTATGGAGAGCGAGTTGGAAGAACTGGTAATCACGGATTCCATCCCATTTGACACCACCCGATGCCCGAAGGTGAAGATTGAGTCGATGGCTGAACCTATTGCCAAAACCATCTTGGCAATACAGGAGCACCGTAGCATTAGTGAACAGAACAGTTAATGCCCCGACACTTGATATATATATTGTTTGTGTTACTGCTTGCGGGCTGCGCGTCTGCACCTAAGCAGCAACAGTCGTCGCAGACCTTGCCGCAGGTAACGTTCGATGCAGATTCAGCGTATGCCTTTGTTGCGGGTCAGGTTGCTTTCGGGCCGCGTGTGCCGGGCACAGATGCTCACCACGACTGCGTGCAGTATATCGGTCGTACGCTTGAGCGTTTCGGCGCACAGGTCGGTATGCAGACCGGTGAGGTGCGTCGTTACGACGGCGAGTGGCAGCATGTGGCCAACATCTGCGCACGTCTGGAGGCGGATTCGGGCTATACCGACAAGCCGGCTATCCTGCTCTGTGCCCACTACGACAGCCGCCCGTGGGCAGACCAGGAGGAAGATTATGCGCAGCGGATGATACCCATAGCCGGAGCCAACGACGGCGCGAGCGGTGTAGGTGTGCTGATGGAGATTGCCCGCCAGTGGCCGAATCTCAAGGAGCGCAAGCAGCCTGTGGAGATTGTGCTCTTCGATTGCGAAGACATGGGCACACCGGCGTTTTATACCGGTCAGCAACTCAGCCACACCTGGTGCCTCGGCGCGCAACTATGGGCGAGACTAACGGCCAAGAGCCAACAGCCAACGGCCAATTATGCGTTCGGTATCCTGCTTGATATGGTGGGCGACCCGAACGCTACATTCCCGCGCGAGACATATAGCGAGCAGTATGCAGGCAAGTATGTTGACAAGATTTGGCGTGCAGCCGAGCAACTGGGGTTCGCACATCGCTTCGTCACCACCAAGGCATACCCGATAACGGACGACCACTACTATGTCAACACGATAGCGAAGATCCCTTGCGTGGACATCATTCATTACGTGCCGGGCTCGGAAACCGGTTTCGCCTGGTGGTGGCACACGCAGAACGACGATATGCGAAACATCTCGCCCAATACCCTTCAAGAGGTAGGAAAAGTAATTATGACAATAATAGGTGGCTATTAGCCATTAGCCATTAGCCATTGGCAGCCAAAAGCCAACACCCAAAAGTCAAAAGCCAACAATGTTAGAGATACGAAATCTGCACGCCTCCATCGCGGGCAAAGAAATACTGAAAGGCATAAACCTGCACATCGGTGCAGGCGAGACGCATGCCATCATGGGACCTAACGGTGCCGGCAAATCAACGTTGAGTGCCGTGCTGGCAGGCAATCCTGCCTATACGGTGACGGAAGGTAAGGTAATCTTCCGAGGCAAAGACCTGCTCAGCATGCCTCCCGAGGTGCGCGCCAGAGAAGGATTGTTCCTGTCGTTCCAGTACCCCGTGGAGATTCCCGGCGTGAGTATGACGAACTTCATGCGTGCGGCGGTCAATGCCAAACGTGAGCATGAAGGCCTGCCTGCACTCAACGCGGGCGAGTTCCTCAAACTGATGCGCGCCAAGCGTGCATTGGTCGAGTTGGACAACAAACTCGCAGTCCGCAGCGTCAATGAGGGATTCTCCGGTGGCGAGAAGAAGCGCAACGAGATTTTCCAGATGGCAATGCTTGAGCCCTGCCTGTCTATTCTTGATGAAACGGATTCCGGTCTGGATATTGATGCCTTGCGTATTGTGGCGGAAGGCGTGAACAAACTGCACAACGAAGATAACGCCACCATCGTCATCACCCACTATCAGCGGCTGCTGGATTACATCGTGCCGGATTACGTGCACATACTCGCCGACGGGCAGATTGTCCGTACGGGTGGCAAGGAGCTGGCGCTTGAACTTGAACAAACAGGCTATGCAGGATTGACTCAATGAGCGTGCAACAGCTACATATCAGTCAAGGCGAACACAGGCAATTGGTTATCATGCATGTGGCGGAGGACTGTGCGCAGTGGCAAATCAAGCAGGAGGCGGACAGCGTACTGACTGTGCATGTGTTCTGTCTTGAGCCGGATGCTTACTTGGCGGAAGATGTGCTGTTGGATATAGAGCAGGCGGGTGAACATGCCGAGACGTACATATACGGCTTGGGCATCCTGACAGGCAGGCAGCAGGTTAATGTGCGCACACACGTCAAGCACAGCGTGCCGAACGGACGTTCCAATCAGCTGCTGAAGTTCGCCGTGCGTGACGAGGCGCAGGGTACGTTTGTGGGCGAACTGATTGTCGCACCCCATGCGCAGCACACCGAAGCGATGCAGACCAACCGTAACGTCCTGCTATCACCGGCCGCCACCATGCACACGCAGCCGCAACTGGAGATTTATGCCGATGATGTCAAGTGCTCGCATGGCGCAACGACCGGACAGATTGACGAGAGTGCGCTGTTCTACATGCAGCAGCGAGGCATAGCGCCCGACGAGGCACGACGGCTGCTACTGGCGGCGTTCTTCCACGATGTGCTGACTACGCTCAATGAACCTGCCGTAGAGGAGCGCATACAACGAAAGATTGAAAAGATAATATTATAGTATAACAAATTAAATCTCACGTATCATGAACGAAGAACTGAAGAAAGTATTGGAAGTGGCCGAGGTCTGGACCAAAGAGCCCTTCGACGCGGAGACACGCGCACAAGTGAAAGCAATGATCGATGCTGAGGACAAGACCGAACTCATCGACGCTTTCTATCGCACATTGGAGTTCGGTACCGGCGGTCTGCGCGGTATCATGGGGCCCGGTACGAACCGTATGAACAAGTACATCGTAGCTATGGCTACCCAGGGTTACGCCAACTACATGCTCAAGGTGCAGAAGCAGGGTGGCTTCCAGAACGTACAGGACGGCCGCGTGGCTGTGGTGGTTGGTCACGACTGCCGTAATAACGGGCGTCTGTTTGCCGAGACCGTGGCGAACATCTTCTCTGCCAACGGTATCAAGGTCTATCTGTTTGAGAGCCTGCGTCCGACACCGGAGGTCAGTTTCGCTATCCGTCACCTGAAGTGCCAGGGCGGTGTGAACGTGACCGCCAGTCATAACCCGAAGGAGTACAACGGCTACAAAGCATACTGGGAGGACGGTTCGCAAGTGCTGCAGCCGCACGACCAGGGAATCATCGACGAGGTGAACAAAGTGACGATGGCTGACGTCAAGTGGGAGGCTAACAAAGACTTGATTGAGATCATCGGCGGCGAGATGGATTATGACTACATGATGGCTGTCAAGACGGTGATGATCGACCAGGAGTCTATCCTTCGCCAGAAAGACCTGAACATCGTA
>JAFSXJ010000138.1 GCA_017444065.1 Paludibacteraceae bacterium
CGAGCCATCGTTGTATGTATAGTTAAAATACATCGCTCCATCCGCCTGAAACAAGAAGCTGTTATCCGCTGCGGTGTATATGTCATCGTTATGCTTGGCGAAGGCAAAGTCTGTTGCGGCAATGCCAAGCAAACATGACGGGTCCGGTTCAAACCACGCTTTCAGCCATGTGTTGGCGGAGATGGTCGGCGAATAGGTGGCAGAGGTGGACAGCTGCGTGCCGCCGGCATCCGTCCACTTGACAAACCGGTATCCGGCATCCGGCGTAGCGGTCACGGTGACGGATGAACCGTTGGGGATCTCAGAATCGTCCGTACTGCATGCTATCGAACCGTGCGCAGTCGTGCCCTCCACTTCATAACCGAAGGTGTATAGCGGATAGAACTTGGCGGTCTTGGTGGCGGAGAACATATCCACCACCACTTCATACTTGTGAGCCGGTATGCCGGTGAACTTGGTGTCACCGTTACGTGCTATGGTATTCGCGGAGTTATCTACCGCAGCGTCCGCATCGGATGACGGACCGTAACGGTTGGCGTTGAGGTACGTCCAACTGTCTGCTGCATCGCTATAAGCCGTCGCAAAAGCCACTTCGCCGTCTCCGTCTGCATCCGCCGCTGAAGCGATGCGTGTACGCAGGCGATAGACCTCGTTGGAGGCATCGTATGTCATCATGGTGTACTTATCGGTCGCCCATGCGTATCCTGAGCCTTCGAACTTGCCGAACATATACACCGCCGGGCCCTGGATCGTGAAACTTGACAGGTCGGCTTTCATGGTGATCGTGTAGGTGCCTGCCATAGGCACTTTGTACGAGTTCCAGCCCTGCTTGATGATGTCGGTGGTGGCGGTCTTGCCGTCCGGGTCAACGGCAAACTCGTCGGTTGACGGAGCCCAGCGGTGACCGTTCATATAAGTCCAACCGCCGTCATCGTTGTTTTCCGCCAGCACGGTGGCAAAACCAAATGTTCCGGCGGTAGCCTGATTGTCGCTCATGCCGATACGCGTGGTGCAACTGAAAGTCTCCGCCTCGCTGTCGAAGGTCATTAGCGAACCGCTGTTAGGTGCCCAGCTGTAACCAGACTCATGGACGTTACCCACCAGATACAAGGTCGGCTCATACACGCGCAGGTAATCAATATAGTAGTATTTCCAATTACCGTATATCTTGATGGTGTTGGTTCCTTTGTTCAGAATTGTGGAATAGGCGATTTCCGTTACTTCAGAAGCACCGGTTCCTGTGAATGTATAACTGATATCCGAACCGCTGTTTATAGAAATATACGCCCCTTTGTCACCGCCGTTTTTAGTGCTGTAGCCAATATTTAAGCGGTACACGGCTTTACAGGGCACATCTACGCTGAACGTCACATAGTGGCTATCATCCGTTATTGGAACTATCGAGTTGTCCGCACTCGTCTCCAACGTGGCACCTGAATAGTCTGCATTCTCCGCCTGATAGACATCGCTGTTGCCTGTCGTGGTGAAATACGCGCGGCTCAAGGTGATAGTACACGCTGCAGCGGCTTTGATGAGAATATAATCCAAACTGTATGTGTCATTGCCGAAACCGGTATGCATGTCTATTGTGATACCTGTAGCACCTGAGTCAAAACCAAACTCCTTGGTATAGTCCTCATAGTTGTACGAATATTTCACAGTTACTGTACCGCTTGTGGTTGTAGCACTTGCAAATTCAATGGTATAACTCTCAATATTGCTGTCAATATATTTCCAGTTGAACCTCCAGCCACGACCTTGCCATGCAGAGGAACACGTCAATGTGTGGGTCGAAGCATCATATCCCATGCCCCAGTTCTCGGACATCGAATAGAGTGACACCTCTTCCGTGCCTGCGTATGCAGGTGTGAGAGCAACTGATACAAGGGAAAGAAATGCAAACAATGCAACCCGGATAATCTTTTTTATAGTGTGCTTCATAGTCGAAAATTTTGTGCAAAGATAGTGTTATTTTACCATTTTTGCTGACACTTTCTTGACATTTGCCAACACAACGCACCGACATCAGTCATTTTCCGCTTCTTCCAACTCATCTATGATTTTTTCAGCAGCAGGTCGGTCCGAGAGCATAAGATAAGCATAAGATAAGCATAACATAAACCCCAGGACAATTCGAGAGCAATTGCGCCACATTGCAGACAAGACTGACGCGCCCGCAAACCCACAGCCGTCCCGCAGGATTGATGCGGGACGGCTGCTCTTTAACCAATATATTTATTAACCCTAATCGTTTATTGCTGATAGAACTTCTTGCCGTTCATGATGACGATGCCTTTATAGTGCTCGTCAACCGGCTGGCCGAGGATGTTAAAGCGGAGCGTGCTGAGAACCGACTGTTGATTGCTAAATGTCTCCACTACAGAAGTGGTTGTTTCAGGCTGGCCAACGACGATGCGCACAGCGTGATAACCTTGTCCGCGGATAACCAGACCACGGTCGGCTATCTCCTGCGCAATCTGCTCACTGGCAACCTTGTACGCAAAGAATCCGCTGCCTTCGCTGATGGTCAGTTCAGTCCAAACCCAGTCGTCACCGGCCTTGTAGGTCAGGTTGAACTGCGCACCGTCTATTGCGCCCGTGTAATATACCTTGATACTGTCACCTTCAGCCAGTCCGGCGAACATGTCCTGCTTTACTGTGTAGGTGTCGAGTTCCGAACCTGCGTACACCTCCTGGTTCCAAGAGATAGCCACGTCGCCCGTCCAAACCTCGGTATCTACGAACTTCTTGTCCTCTGCCGGTGGATTGGGATTGTCTCCCTGTTCAACATAGGGCGACAAGGTCACTTTCGTTATCGTGCACAACTTGCCTTGGATAGTTATTCCACCATCTTTGATTGCTGAAATAAGGTCAGCGTCTGTTATGGCGTAGGCATATCGTCCGGCGGCAGTCAAGCTCTCCCAGTTCGTGCCCGGAACAACCACCCAACCTGTGTTGGCGGCTATATTCAACTGGCAGTAGGTGTCAGTCATGTCCTTGATAGTGACAGCAATGCTGTCCTTTGCTGACAAATTGGCGAACTTCGCCGCCTCAATGCCTAAGTTGTCCTCGCCTGCCGCGCCTAACACTTTTTCACCTTCAAACAAGGTCACTTCACCAGCTGAAGGTTGCGGTTCGGGAGTAACATCGGCAGTTACGATGCTGATTTGCGTCATCACGTAGCCTTGTCCGCGGAACACAATCCCGCGCTCGGCGATGAAAGTGGCTATTTCGTCGGTGGCAACGGTATAGCTCATGATGCCTTCGGCAACGCTCACACCCTCAAGGTCGGTCCATGTCCAGTCCGTTCCGGCCTTGTAGGTCATGACGTACTGCGGCTCGTCAATCTTCGCCTCCACAGCCACCTTGATTACTTCGTCTTTCGCAAGACCGGAAAATGTGCCATCGGGCGTCTCAAACTGCTCACCGGCAAACACTTCCGCATTCCATGAAATGGCTTTTGTGCCAGTCCACACTACGCGCTCGGCAGCAAGCATCGCCACGCTTATCAGCGCAATAACAGATAAAGTAAAAATCTTTTTCATTGTATGTAAATTTATCAGATTAGGCTATGTGTCAAATTCCGGTGCAAAATTACAACAATTATGCCGAAAAGGCTGACACTATTTTGCCTATCTCATGCACTTTGCCAAATTTCGTTAGTTCCAGCCGGGGTTGTTGGTGTTGATAGCGGCGTTGGTGTTGAGCTCCTGCTGGGGGATGGGGAAGAGCAGGTTCCGCTCGGTGCGCGTCTTGAGCACACCGCCGTCGTCGGTGCCGCCGATGGCGTTCATGGCGTCGAGGTAGATACCCCAACGGATGAGATCCCAACGGCGGTCGGCTTCGCAGGCAAACTCCTTGGCACGTTCCTCAATGATTGCCGAGCGGCGCAAGAGCTTGTTAGAGAGTGCCTTGCTGCCGCCCATAGACGAAGTGACAGCGTTCGCGCGACGTTGCACCTCGTTCAGGTAACGGATGGCGTCACCCGGGCGGTCGAGCTCGTTGAGCGCCTCGGCGTAGATGAGCAGGACATCGGCATAGCGCAGGAACGGCCAGTTGGCATCGGCGTTGTCGATGGCGTTGTCGGTGACGTCCTCGTACTTGGTGGTGAACGCGAGGCACTGGGCGTCGGTCGAATAGTAGTAGTTCACGCCGTCGGCGAAGATGCCTTCGGGGTTCTTGACCCAGTCGCCGTTGAGGTTGCGGCCGGTGGCCATGATTGTATATTCGTCATCCTTGGGGTAGTAGAAGCCGCTGTTCGACTCGCGCTGGGTGTAGCTGCGCCAGCGGTGACGGACGCCCAGGGTTATACGGTAGTCGTCGTGGTCGAAGAGGTCGTACCAGTGGTGCGTGCAGCCCGTCCAGCCGCCGGACTGGATGAAGTCGGAGCCGGTGGCAGTCATGTAGCCCTCGTACTGCGTGTGGACGGAGGTCTTGTAGGTAGCATCGCCGCTGACCGTGCCTATGCTAAATAGAAATTCTGAGGCTGTGGCGGAAGTTTTCTTCCAGAGCTGGTCGTAAGGCAGCAGGGTGTGCGAGCCGAACGTGCCGTCAATGACGCTCTCCGCCCAGTCGGCGGCCTGTTGCCAGAGTTGCGGGGCGTCCATCGCCTCGTAGCCTTTGACAGCGCGTTTGCTGAGGGTCTGAGTGGTGAGCGGAGCGTACTGACGGTTGCCGTCGGTGTCGGTGTAATAGGACGCGCCGGTGCGGACAATGACCTGCGTGCCCTCGGGCATAGCCGCCGCTGCCATGGTGGCATAGACCTTGGCGAGCAAGCCTGCCGCCGAGCCTGCGCAGACATGTCCGGCACGGTAGGCGTCGTCGGTGTTCTTGTACAGCAGGCGCGTGGAGGACTCCAGCAGGTTGATGATGTAATCATAGACCTCGGCGATGGTTTTGCGCGGCTGGTTGCGGTCGAACGTCTCCTCCTCGGGCTGGATAGGTATATCGCCGTATGCGCGGACGAGCAGGAAGTAGGCGAAGGCGCGCTGGAAACGCAGTTCGCCGATGGCGTTGTTGCGCGTGGCGTCACTGATGTTCTTCATCGCAGCGATGTGCCGCTCGGCGTTGTTGCTGCGGCCGATAAGTCCGTAGCAGCCTTTCCATAGGGCGTCAGTCAGGTCACTCTCGCCTTGGAAGTTACCCGCGCCGAACGTGCCGAACAGCCAGTCGGGACCGCTGATGTAGTCGGCGTCGAACTCAAGCATGCGCGGGAAGTATCCCCAGCAGAACATGTCGTAGATCCACTTGCTGTAGGTGCCCGTGACCCATGCGTCGCAGGCTTCCTGGCTGTCGCCCATGGCTGTGTCGGTGACGAGGGATTGCGGATTCTCTTCAATCCAGCTGCATGCCGGAAGCAAGACCGCTGCGCTCAAAGATAAAAGACCGCAGAACAGCACCCCAAACGAGCAAGCTCTATGGGGACCCTGCATGCTCAAAGACAAAAGCCTATTATGTATCGTTCTCATATTCGATGGTATTGCATTAAGACAGAGTATTGGTTTTCGACTGCAAAATTACAAAAAATATACCGAATCTACTGACACTATTTTAACAAATGTTACAAAACATTCGATTTTCGGCGTTATTGCAGGCAAATGTGCATTTACATTTGCAAATGTCAGAATTTTTTTGTAACTTTGCAAGCGATTGACAGATTACATGTAATATGAGTAAATACGAGATACCATTTCTGACTACCTGCATACAGGCTTTTGCAAGACGTTTTGCCATGACCCGGCAAGCGGCATACCGCTATTTGCAGGAACATAAGGCGTTGGCGTTTCTCATTGAGTTCTACGATGTGGAGCACCTGCAGTCGATGGATGAAACCATTGACGATTTACTCGTTGTTTGCAGACAAAACGGAGGATCACTTGCATGAAACTGTATCACGGCACAAATGCTGACATAAAAACGATTGACCTGTCGAAAGGATTGGCACACAAGGATTTCGGCAAGGGCTTTTACCTCACTCCCGACCGTGCGACTGCGGTTCGTATGGCGGAGAAGAAAGCCCGACTCTTTGGAGGAAAAGCGACCGTTATCACGTATGAATTTGAAGAGGCGGCAATGAACTCCGATTTGAATGTCAAGGTGTTCTCCGAGAAGGCTTGCGTGGAGTGGTTTCTGTTCATTGATGCCAATCGTGATAAGGAGAACGAGAAACCTATTCACAACTACGACATTGTCAAAGGTCCGATTGCCGATGATGGTGTAGTGGTGCAGTTGACTAATTTCCGCGAAAGGATCTACGACGCAGAAGAAGCTGCCCGACGGTTGCAAGACAGGTATATTGACCAACAGTATTGCTTTGGAACGCAGAGGTCGCTGCGCTACCTCATTAAAGTGCATGTAGAAACGCTATGAACCAGCCGACTCATCATCAAATAGCCACCTATCTGACCGATTACGCCATCAGCGAACTGGTCAAGTATGTCATGGAGGACACCGGCTGCACCCTTGAACAGGCCATGGAGCGCGTATATACATCGCCTCTTATGCGTGCCTTGCAGGACGAGGAAGGCGAACTGTACGTCCAAAGTCCTGCCTATCTGTACGAGATGATGAATAACTCGCAAATCTACCAACCTGTAATATAATCCGCCTGTGCCCCACCGCGTAAATGCGATGACATAAGCAACAACATACCGTCAGCTCTGAGACGATAAATAGGAGGCTGGCACCGACAGAATAACAAAGCGGTGACATAAACATAATTAAGCGTTTGCTTTATCGAGGAACTTCTCAAACTTCGACAATTTGATTTACTATGTTTCCGAAATATGGCGAAACGCTCACGCATTTGGCGTGGGCTTTCTGCATATATCGAACATAGAGGGAGTCGAAGCCCGAGAAGTCGAAATATGATAACAGATAGTTCACGCTTTTTATTTTATGCTTCACTAGTGTCCCATTAAAATTTGGGACGGTTAAAAATTTATAAATAATTGCCCATTGGGGTCATTTTGATCTTTGACATTTTGTAAATTAGTCTTATCGAGAAGGTCTCGCAAGGGAGAACTATCAGTAAGAGACATTCCAACAATCTGTAGTACCTCATATGTGCTCAAGTCGAGTTGCATGTCGTGTTGAACGATAGCCACCAGACAATATGCACATATTGCACAATAGATTTGTATGCGTACAGCATTCTCGCTTGCTCCCCAAAACTTCTTTATCTTTAAGTGTTGTTTAAGCCACTTGAAAAAGAGTTCCACTTGCCACCTGTTTTGGTATAAGTTGGCGACTTGGAGAGC
>JAFSXJ010000139.1 GCA_017444065.1 Paludibacteraceae bacterium
ATATGACAAGGAATATTACGTGCTGACCTTCGATTTCCACGCCGCTGCCGTAGATAGCGTGCTTAACGACACGATTAGCAGCGATAACCTGCCGTATCTGTGGCGTGGTGCGGAGCGTTGGGGTGCAAGCCTGAGTGTGGATACGACCTACGTGGAGAATCATTATTTTGCCGACGATTCGGAGTGCGTAGATACGGTGTTCACGTTGAATCTGCATGTAGATGTTGTCGAGTCGGTAGTGCTGGCAGATACGTTGTGCCAAGGCGATACGCTACTGTGGCACTGCCAGCAGGTATATGCGTCAGGAACGTACTATGACACGTTACGTTATGCGAGCACGGGCAACGACAGTATCCGCTATGCGTTGAGTGTGCTGGTACAGAAAGATTCGGTTGCACCGCTGCAAGAAGTGATATTGTGCAACAACGATTCGTTGCTATGGTTCGACGGAACGTGGATTAGGGAGTCCGGTTTCTATGAGTATCAGTCGAAGTATGCTCCGACACTATATCAGGAAGCAGCAGGTCTTGAAGGCTGCGATAGCGTATATCACTCGATTGTTGTTGTCGCCCGTCACGTGCGTGACACGGTTCTGACCGATACAATCTGCGAGTCTGATGCGGCTGGTTATACATGGCACGGTTTGACTCCTGATATTCCTTCTACCGACCTGGAGACGAAGACGTATTATGTTTACGATACCGCTCGTTACATTGGTTCGACGGAGTGTGACAGTATTCGTTACACGTTGGAGTTGACAGTTCAGCGTGCGACTCGTATGGCGGCTTTGGATACCACTGTATGCAAGGATGATGTGATAGACTTCCGCTGGAAGCCATACAACACCGAGTATAGCGGCTTTACCGTTACTACAACCAAGTTCGATACTGCCCGTTACTCCGTGACAGGATGTGACAGCGTCATCTATCAGTTGAATCTGCGCGTACTTGCGCCGCTGGCAGATACGGTTGTAACGGATACGACCCTCTGCTACACCGAGGCGATGGAGTGGTTCGGGCAGACCTACAACGAGGCAGGACGTTATGAACATACCGTCTTCTATACCGATACAGAGTGCGATAGCGTATATTGTCGTCTGCAATTGCACTACTATGCAGAACCGGATACAGTACCCGATGCCATTACCATTTGCGAAGGTGCACAACCGTACTTGTGGCATGGACAGACCATTACCACCGATGGTATCTATTGGGATTCTACCTACTATGACGGCACGCAATGTATCAACCGCTACTTCAAACTGGAGGTTAGCATGTTGTCGCCGAGCGTAGTGGATACCACGGCCACGTTCTGCCAAGGCGGATCGTTCCTGTGGGATCGTTCGGGCGAATTGTTGACGGATACCGGCACATATGTGTATAAGATTCCTTATCAAGTGCTGGATGGCTGCGACAGTTTGATTATTCACTTGCATCTCGGAATGATTGAACCGCAGGAGATGCCTGTCGAGACTGCATATATCTGCGACGGTGAGAACTATGTATGGCATGGCCATACTTACAATGCTACAGGTGTTTATCTTGACACCATCGCTTCTGTATTGACAGGTTGCGATAGTTTGTTCTATACTCTTAACCTTGAGCGTCAGCCTGCTATGCAGACGCAGAAGGATACCTTGTATATCTGTAACGGTGAGCCCGTCGTATGGCCGTTCAACCAACAGACTTATACGCATGGAGGCATATACAACCATACTATTCCTTCAGCACACGGTTGTGACAGTATAGCCGGTGAGTTGCGTGTTGTGGAACGTACAACCGATGTACAGGCTCCGGAGAACATATCTATTTACGCAACACAGAGTTATACATGGATTAACGGCGTGACATATACCAAGGCAGGTTCGTACGATTATGTCGTACCGTTCCTCGATGGCAATTGCGATAGTATAATCTACACTTTGAATTTGACTGTGCTGGATATTGCTCACACAACAGTTGAGATAACTGAAATCATCTGCCCGGGTGAGACATATGAGAGCCGCGTTATCAACGAGCGTACGCAGTGGTCGGATACCGTACGCGCAATAGATCCGAGTGGTGCACTTGTTGACTCCATCTACAACTATGATATTGATGTGTATGAGTTCACAATGCCGGATGGCTTCATGGGCTTCGTAGTTGCAGCCTGTGGTTTGCCGGTGAAAGTTGACTCCGCATTGACATTGCTCCAGATGCATATTGACAGTTTCTATAATTATGCAAAGAATGCAACCGTTGCCTGGTCGTATCGTGAGGATAATGGACCGTGGACAGCCCTTGACGGCACGACGGCTCTCAATGGTCAGACGGAGAATGTGACCGTTCGCTGCAAGCTGTCAACCGATTGCGGCGAGAAGACGCAGGAGCAGTCGTATGAGGTAGGCAAGCGTGCTACACCTGAAACCTTCACCGACTATGACCTGTTGCCGGTTATCGTCAAGTACAACGGCACGATGTTGATGGTCGATGTTGATGCTATATGCTCGAAGTTCGGCTGGACGAACGGTGTAGAAATAACTCCGGAGGTTGTACAGTGGTATCAGCGAGTTGGTAAAACGGACAACTTGAGTTATCCTGATCCAAACGATCCGAAGGATATACCGACCAACAAGTGGGGTTACTACTACGTTCCGTCGAATGATTTGGACTACTACGCACTCATCAAGGGCAAACTGGAAGTTCAAGAAGAGGACTGCGGCGTATGGGCTCGTACATTGGTTGTGGAAGGTGCTTCGCCGATACAACTCAACCCGAACGTTTCGCAGGGTGGTGCTTCAATAGCTGTTACAGGTACACCACAATGCTACGTAACAATCAGCGATATGTATGGTAACCAAGTCATGTCCCATACTTCTGTTTCCGGTTCGTTCAAGGCACCTGCAAATGCGGGTACGTACTTTGTGACGATTGAGAGTGACAATTCGGTAAGTCATCGAACACTGATTGTTTACTAATCAGCATTAATCAGAATGACAGTACGGTTTGTCACCTTAGGGTGTAAGTTGAATTTTGCTGAATCCAGTGCTTTGGGGCGGTCGCTCCTCGCGGGCGGCCATACCCGGGCAGAGGATGGCGAACCAGCGGATGTTTGTATACTGAATACCTGCACCGTTACCGATACAGCAGACCATAAGTGCCGGCAGGCGCTCTGCCGCCTGAGGCGGGAGAACCCCGATGCAGTAATTGTTGTTACCGGTTGTTATGCACAACTTGCAGCGGACAATTTGTCCAAAGTTCCTGCACCCGTCACGACTAAAGGTTGGAAGGATGCAGATTACATTGTCGGCAACGACGAGAAGTTCAATATCCCCGAATTGGTTGCTAAGATAAGCGAGCGGGTAACTGAACGACCGGTTGTGCTGTCAACGCCGATACGAGAGGTTGAATCGTTCCACGGAGCTTTGTCCTTCTCGCACGTTGACAGCGAAGATGAAGAACAACACACCACGATAGCCGACCGCTCGCAGCGGACACGTTGTTTCCTGAAGGTACAAGACGGTTGTAATTACTTCTGCACGTATTGTACAATACCGTACGCACGGGGCAAATCCCGCAACCCACATATAGCCGAACTGGTCGTGGAGGCGCAAAAGGCCGTTACCGACGGTGCAAAAGAGATTGTACTGACAGGAGTTAACATTGCAGATTTCGGGCGAAGTACCGGTGAGACATTCCTCGAATTGCTGCAAGCACTGGATAACATGGAAGGCGAGTATCGGCTGCGTATAGGAAGTTGTGAGCCTAACCTGCTTACTACGGAAATTATCGACCAAGTGGCAGATAGCCGGCATATAGCTCCGCACTTCCACATTCCCTTACAATCTGGAAGTAATGAGGTGTTACAGATCATGAAGCGCCATTACACGCGCGAATTGTTTGCCGAGCGTGTAGCATATATCCGCAAAAGGTTGCCATACGCGTTCATAGGAGTGGATTGTATGGTAGGTGTGCGAGGCGAAACAGAAGCATACTTCAACGACTACTTGTCGTTTGTTGAACAACTGGACGTGAGTCAGCTTCATGTGTTTACATATTCGGAACGCGCGCGTACGCGCATGTTGGAGATGGATCTGCCTATCGTACCGACAGATGAGCGCAAACGACGTAGTGATATATTGCGCCGCTTGTCGGAGCAAAAAACAAAAGCGTTCTATGCAGCAAACAACAACCGCGAACTGACGGTGCTTTGGGAGAGTAGGAATGCAAAAGGGCAGATGTCAGGTTTCTCGGAAAATTACATACGCGTGGTTGCTGCTTATGACCCTGAAAAAGTGAACACATTTCAAAAGATAACATATCACTTATAATAATATATATGCGATATAACAAGCAAAAATTACAAGAGATGACGTTAGAGGAACTCTTGGCAGTGGCTGCCGAGTTCCGTATTCCTGATGCTGAAACGTTGGATGCTCAATCCCTTGTTGGTGCCATCGTCGGTGCGCAAGCTGAACAGGCGTTAGGCGCTTATCAGGCGCGCGAGGACGCTATACAACCGCGCAAGCGTACGCGCGTCATGATGACCGCTCCGGCTGCACAACGCGTTGAGACCAGGCACATGAAAGGTGAGCGTGTACTTGCTACCGTAGGAAGCGAGGAGCAAACGCTGATGGAGATGCAGGAGGCGCAATCCCAGCAACCGTTGCCGGTTGGCGTACGTAAGGCGCAAAGGGCGGTCGAGGAGTTTATCCAGCAAAATGAGGTGCTGAATATACCTGAGGAAGATGAATTGCCGACAGCAACCGAGATAGAAATGCAAGAAGAGGCTGCCGTTCTGCCCGTAGAGGAAGAACAACCTGTCAAGAAGAAAAGAGGGCGGCCGCGCAAAAATCCCTTACCCGAAGATGACACGCAGCAGTCGCTTCAGATGCTTGACGAGCAAGCTATAGCAGAAATGTCTCCATTCACAGAGGATGAGATTTCGCTGCAGGAGCAATTGGCAAATGTTTCACCACGTGATGGGTTTGAGATTGAAGATACCATCACCGCTACAGGCACATTGGAAATATTGCCGGAAGGCTATGGTTTCCTGCGTTCGGCGGATTACAATTATATATCTTCCCCCGATGACATATATGTAACCCAACAGCAAATTCGCAAGTATGCCCTCAAGCCGGGTGATACAGTAGAGTGTACCATGCGCTCACCGAAGGACAACGAGCGTTTCTTCCCAATGGCAAAGGTTATCCGCGTTAATGGCTTACCGCCTGAACAAGCGGCCGAGCGTGTGGCATTTGAAAACCTGACACCTCTCTTCCCTGATCATAAGTTCACTCTTTGCCGAGGAGATGGCAAAGACCCGCTCTCATGCAGGATAATTGACTTGTTTGCACCAATCGGCAAAGGTCAGCGCGGTTTGATTGTGGCGCAGCCTAAGACAGGTAAGACTATGTTGCTCAAGGATATTGCCAACGCTATATCAGCTAATCATCCCGAGGTCTATATGATAGTCTTGCTGATTGACGAGCGACCGGAAGAAGTGACAGATATGGCGCGTTCGGTTAATGCCGAAGTTATTGCTTCAACCTTTGATGAGCCGGCTGAGAACCATGTTCGTGTAGCGAACATCGTACACGAAAAAGCCAAACGCCTTGTTGAATGCGGTCATGATGTGGTTATCCTGTTGGATTCCATTACCCGTCTGGCGCGTGCGTATAATACTGTCGCTCCGGCTAGTGGAAAGGTGTTGTCAGGTGGTGTAGAGGCACAGGCACTACATAAGCCCAAGCGCTTCTTTGGCGCAGCACGAAACATCGAATTCGGTGGCTCGCTGACAATTATTGCTACGGCATTGACCGAGACCGGCTCCAAGATGGATGACCTGATATTTGAGGAATTCAAGGGCACCGGTAACATGGAGTTGCAACTCGACCGCAAGTTGTCGAACAAGCGCATCTTCCCATCGGTGGATATACCAGCCTCCTCGACACGTCGTGACGACCTGCTCTTGCCGGCTGACGTTTTGAGCCGTATGTGGGTTATCCGCAAGCAACTATCTGAGATGAACGGTGTGGAAGCGATGGAGAAGTTACGTGCGTTCATGGAGCGTACACGTGACAACGAAGAATTCTTGTTGGCTGTGAACGGAGCGCGTTGATAATTTAATCTGGTGAATAACATCTGTTGAGTAAACGTATATTCATAGTAAATGGTCCGAACCTCAATTGGTTAGGCAAGCGGGACGCAGCACTCTATGGAGCGCTGTCCATGGAGCAAGTGATGGTTGATATCCAACGCCGTTATCCCGACGTGTACTTTACATACTACCAGTCAAACCATGAGGGAGACCTGATTGACAAGCTGCAAGAACCTTTAGAGCTACAAGCGCGAGGAGAAGAGCCTATTGCAGGCATTGTGCTTAATGCCGGAGGTTATACCCATACCAGCGTAGCACTGCGTGATGCAGTGACACTGTGTCCCGTGCCGGTGGTGGAGGTGCATGTTACCGACATTGCGCATCGTGAGGCCTTCAGGCGTGTATCGCTGCTGACGGATGTGTGTGCTCACAGCATTATCGGGCATGGTACAGATGGATACTTCGAGGCCGTGCAATGGCTGTTAAACAACAAGTAAGACCAACCATGATGAAACACCGACTTATATTATTATTGCTTCTTTCTATGCTTGCCGGTATAGTCGGAGCGCAAAACCTAATCACGGGAGTGGTGTATGATGCTACCTCAGAGCAACCTTTGGATTATGCCAACGTGGTTGTGTACCGTGATGGTGAAGAAGAGCCATTGGACGGAACAACAACTGATGAGGATGGTATGTTCTGGCTGTACCGTAAGGTGAAGTCGGGCGACTATAAGGTCACAGTTAGTTTCATGGGGTATATCGACCAGATATTCAAGGTTCATCTTGCCGGCAAGGAGGTGAGCCTCGGAAGGATTTACTTGGAAGAGAATACGCGCAATCTTAAAGAGGTTGAAGTGATTGGGCAGGGCAGTACGATGCGTTTCGAGTTGGATAAGAAGGTGTTCGCTGTTGACCAAAGCATCACAGCCGCTGGAGCGAGTGTAAGTGAAGTGTTGGAGAATATTCCATCGGTTGAGGTTGACCAGGAAGGAACAATCAGTCTGCGCAACTCCGAGGACGTGGAGATCTGGATCAACGGCAAACCAGCCGGACTGACTGCGGAGAACCGCGCCGAGATTCTCCAACAGATGCCTGCCGATGCTATCAAGGAGATAGAACTGATCACCAATCCTTCGGCTAAGTTCAGTCCCGAGGGAACAGCAGGTATCATCAACCTTGTGCTCAAGAAGGACC
Source organism: Paludibacteraceae bacterium (assembly GCA_017444065.1). GTDB lineage: Bacteria > Bacteroidota > Bacteroidia > Bacteroidales > Paludibacteraceae > Colicola. The sequence goes on from JAFSXJ010000139.1 coordinate 7,275, forward strand.
GCAAGGCAGGCTATTACGGCTCTGTCAATGCGGGTATTGATTACACTCTTGCCAAGCCTTGGACTACAATGCCAAGTGGCAAACTGGGGTTCAATATCAATTTTAACAAGGGCATCGTTGACGCTTATATGAATGTCGGCTATAACTATCGCAACTCCAACGGTGCATCGAACTCGGACCGGTATAATTTCTATTCTACTGATACGACACGCCTTATTAAGTATGGTGACGGGCAGAACCGTGGTGGAGGAGGAATGTTTATCCGTGCAGGTGTCGATGTGCATGTGACTGATCGTTCCACTATCGGATTGTCGGGGTTCAGTGTTGTTTCTGCCGAGCATGACCCAACAGCAACGGCAAATTATGCATTCTTCTCAGGTTTCCGTAATGCTCCGGTACTCTACGAACTATACGATGTCGATTATTATGCTGATGCCCAGAGTGCAGATAACCGTGAGACACTTCTTCGCTCCTATCATCGTGACCAGACCGGACGGAATGTCCACCCGACATACAACGCTTTGCTCAGTTGGCAGTTGGAGATAAGCAAGGTACACAACCTCTCGATGTCGGCACAGTATGACAACAACCGCTTCATGCAGGATCAGTTCTACACGCAGTTTGAGACGTTAACGCCTGATGATAAGCAGGTGCAGGAGCAGTATTCCGATATGCGCAACCAGTCTCTCCAGCTTAAGGCGGATTATGAGATGAAGATATCCACTGACATGCGTCTCGGTGCTGGTTGGCAATCGACACTTGCGTGGCGCACCTCAACCTCCGATGCGTGGGATGGTGAGAACAAAGCCGCACATCTGGAGAACTATTTCAATAGGTTCCAGAACAACGAGCAGACCCACGCTCTTTATACAACTTACGGCTATACAATTGCTGACCGTCTGTCGGTGATGGCAGGCTTGCGTGCTGAGATCTTCCACCGTGACCTGACAACGGAGTATTATGACACGCCGGGTCATATCACCACGCTCACATCCGATACAACATACTTCCAACTCTATCCGTCAATATTCGCCAGTTATGATTTTGGCAATGGGCACGAGTTGCAAATCAATTATACTCGTCGTGTTGAGCGCCCGCGTGGAAGGCAGATTAACCCGCGTATGGACTTTTCAGACTCCACGAACATCAGTTTCGGTAATCCCTCGTTGCTGCCTTCGTATTCGTCCAGTGTTGAGTTGAACTACCTCAAGAACTGGGATCGTCATGTGTTGTCTGCAGGTCTGTTCTGGCGCTTCCGTGAAGGAGTTATTCAGAACATCAAGTTCATGGACGGCGAGACGATGAAGAATACTTACGTCAACTTCAAGACCCGTCATGAGGTAGGTATAGAGGTTGTCGCCAAAAACAAACTGTTCGGCGAAATCCTCAATCTTACCACGTCTGTGCAGATGTATTACAATGGATATCAGGGCGGTACGTTTAGCTCTGATTTGTATGGCGAGAATTTCTCTGTGGTTATACCACGGCGCGATGTGTTTGCTGCGAATGTAAGTCTGAACGCGCAAATTATGATTACCAAGACTTTCTCTGGCTCACTGTCGGGTAGGTATCGTTCGCCGCATGTACTCGCACAAGGTATGACTTCTCACTCCTATTCGATTGATGCCGGATTGAGAAAAACCTTCCTGAATAAGAAACTTATCCTTGCTCTTAACGTGCGGGATATATTCAATTCCCGTGCACGCCGCAATACTTCGTATGGCGATGGCTTCTGGCAGTATCAGGAGAACCGTTGGAATAGCCGAATGGTAAGCCTGAGTATAACGTATAATTTCGGCAACCAGCAAGGCTCGAAGAAACAGAACAGGCAGAGTGAGAGTGGCGGCGATGATGATTTCGGTGGCAGTGATGATTGAAGGGAAAGGATAAACGGATGAGACAACTAACAAACATTCGCATATATAGTCTTTGTGTGCTGCTGGTTGTAGCAGGGCAGTTGTTTGCGCAGGGCAAACAAACGACTGGCATGAATAACCCATACTACGACGAAAAACTGGTGCACTTCGGGTTCTCTCTGGGCGTGAACCTTATGGGGTATGCCGTGACAGAGTCTTTGATGGAACAGGACGGTGAGATTTATCACGCACGGGTTAGCAATCTCTTGCCCGGGTTCTCTGTCGGTTTCATAACGGATATCAGGCTGGCGAAATATCTCAATCTGCGTATTACGCCGACCCTGCAATTCTCCTCACGGACTATCACGTACAAGAATGAGAGTGGTAATCCGTTACCGTACGGCCGTGCTCCCGAGCAGAGTTTGCTTTCTTTGCCGATAGAGATTCCTGTTACCCTTAAGTGGACCGCGTTACGCGAAGGTAATTATCGTCCGTACCTCACCGGAGGTATGGGTATAAGTTACGATTTTACCAACGACAAGGAACGTCCGCTTCTGCACAGACCTTTCGACTATTTCCTGACCGTCGGCTTGGGATGCGATTTCTATCTCAGTTGGTTTAAGTTATGTCCGGAAATCCGCTATCAGGTAGGCTTTAATAACATGCTTACGCCAGTCAGCGAACGTCCTGAACTATCCGAACCGGACTACTTTTATACCAACGCCTTGACTCATCTCCGTAACCAGGCGATTATCATCATTTTTAACTTCGAGTAAGGATGAGGTTCAGGCAGTTTTTTTCTTTGAGCGCGTTGGTGACCGTACTTTTTTTCCTAAATTTGGCGGTCTTAATCCCTTCGTGTCGCGAAGAGCAGATAAGTTACGACCCTTCTTTACGCCTGACTCTTTCTGTTGATTCCCTGCCGTTCGATACTGTATTTACGGGGTATGGTACCAGTACGCGACGCGTCGTGTTGCGTAATACGAATGCCAACGCCTTGACGATTGATAGCGTGTTCCTTCGTGACGGGCGGTTCTTCCGTGTGAATCTCGATGGCGAGGCAGACGATACTCGGTGGCGAAAACTGACGATTCGAGGCGGAGATAGCGCATATATCTTTGTGCGAGCGTTCATCAACCCGCTGGGTCAGGATAATCCCCTAATCATTACTGATGAATTGTTGTTCCGATACAATGGCAATCAGACCGTGCTTCGCCTTTCCGCAATCGGTCAGGATGTGACAGTATTGCGCAAGGCAGACTACCAAATGTCCAAACGGTTCAATGCTAATAAGCCTTATCTTGTGCTTGATACACTTATTTTCCGCATGAACCTCACGATTGATCCGGGCGCGACGTTCTACATGCATAACAATGCGGCCATCTTTGCCTTGGGTAATGTGTCAGCACTCGGTACACGGGATAAACCTATCACTATCCGTGGCTATCGTACGGACAGATTGTTTGACTCTGTACCATATGCCTATGCTTCAGGACAGTGGAATGGTATCTATATGCTGCATGAAGGCTCTGCTCCACGAACCTATACGTTCCGTTATGTGGATGTGCTTAGCGGTAATGTAGGTGTATTCTGCCAGTCGGAAAATACCGTTGCCCCCTTGCCATCGCTTACGATGGAAGGATGTCGTATTCACAATATGTCGGTATATGGGGTCGTTTGTCTCAATACGAACGCAACAATCACAAATACCGAGGTCTCCAATTGTGCCTCTTACGGAGTTTATCTTCAGGGAGGAAACCACACGCTCGTCCACAACACGATTGCCGCATACTTCGGCTATCCTTATACGAACCTGAATATCCATAGTACCGGGCGCGAGGATGTTGCAGCAGTGTTTATCAATAACTTGAGCAAACGCATGGCGCCGATGCAGACGTACATGTATAATAATATTGTCACGGGCGCGCGTACGAATAGTCTTGTTCTGGCCGCACCGTTGCCTGAGCAGTATATCGGAGCGTTCCGCGGCAACTATCTTCAAGCTGATACGTTTCGGTTGCCGCAGTTCACCGATAATGTATACGCATGCGATAGCGATACCGTGTTTGTCAACAACTACTACCTTTACAAGGAGTACCAATACTTTGATTTCCATCTCTTCGACCGTTCGCCGGCAATAGGCATAGGTGACCCGGATGTGGCGGCCTCGTATCCTGCCGATCGCGAAGGCACAAGCCGTATCGAACGGCCGGATGCCGGATGTTACCAGCGGAAAGAGTAAATTACCAAATCCATATATCCAATCTAAAATATGAAAAACATTTTCCTCATCATGGCCTCAGCAACATTGCTCCTCGGCTGTCAGGCAAGCAAGCCGCATTATGAGTCTCTAAACGACTATCCGGTCAAGACCGGCAGTGCAAAGGAAGTGAATTACACACCCCAGCAAACGAAGTTCTCTCTATGGAGCCCGAATGCCGATAGTGTGAAGTTGAATATATATGAGACGCAAGCAGCGGAGGAACCGTTGCAGCAATTGTGGTTAAAGCGTCGCAACGATGGTTCGTGGACGGCTACTGTCAAAGGTGATCAAAAAGGAAAGTTCTACACTTTTCTCGTATTCGATCCCGCCGGTACGTATGAGCGTGAAGAAACGCCGGGCATCTTCGCTACTGCTGTGGGTGTCAATGGCCGCCGTGGTGCCATCATCGACATGCGTCAGACCGATCCCCAAGGGTGGAGCAGTGACCAGCGTCCTGCAATGAACAGGCAGGCAGATGCCATCATCTACGAACTACATCATCGCGATTATTCTATTCATCCTTCATCCGGAGTGCAGAATAGTGGTAAGTTCCTTGCTCTCACCGAGTACGGTACTGTTTCTCCTGAAGGCTTGGCTACAGGTATCGACCATCTTCGCGAACTCGGTGTGACGCACGTGCAGATACTTCCGTCATATGACTACGGCTCGATTGATGAGACACGTCTGGCGGACAATCGCTACAATTGGGGGTATGATCCGGTCAATTACAATGTACCCGAAGGCAGTTACTCTACCGATCCGTATAATCCCGAATGTCGTATTCGCGAGTTCAAGCAGATGATTTTGGCTTTGCATAAAGCGGGTATCCGCGTCATTCTGGATGTTGTATATAACCACACTTATGATGTTGCTCATTCTAACTTCACGCAGACTGTGCCCGGCTACTTCTATCGTACTCGTGAGGATGGTAGTTTGGGCAATGCTTCCGGTTGTGGCAACGAGACAGCCAGCGAGCGACCGATGATGCGTAAGTTCATGCTTGAGTCCATCCGCTGGTGGGCCGAGGAGTACCATCTTGACGGTTTTCGTTTCGACCTCATGGCCATCCATGACATCCCAACTATGAACGCTATACGTGCGATGCTCGACGAGATAGACCCGACTATTCTCCTCTACGGCGAGGGGTGGGCTGCCGAGACGCCGCAACTTGATGAGGCATTACGGCCCGTCAAGGCAAACTGTCTGCACATGCCCGGCATAGGTGCGTTCTGCGACGAACTGCGTGATGGTCTGCGGGGACCGTTCTATGATGACCATGTCGGAGCGTTCCTTGCCGGACTACCCGGTAATGAGCAGAGTATCCGTTTCGGTATAGTCGGTGCAATCGAGCATCCGGGGGTTGATTTGTCGAAAGTCAATTATAGTCACCAGCCCTGGGCGCTCCAACCATCGCAACTTATATCCTACGTCTCTTGTCACGACGATATGATGCTTACCGATCGTCTGCGTGCCAGTGTGAAGCCTGCGGCAAAGAAGCAGAAGCAGATAGACGACGAGCAACTCATGCGACTCGATAAATTGGCACAAACGGTTGTTCTTACTTCTCAAGGCTTGCCTTTCTTGTGGAACGGTGAGGAACTGATGCGCGACAAGAAAGGGGTGCACAACAGTTATTGTAGTCCGGACTCTATCAATGCTATCGACTGGACGCTCAAGGCCAGAAACAAGGACCTCTGTAATTACTACGCCGGCTTGATTGCCATGCGTAAGGCACATCCCGCCTTCCGTCTCGGTGACGCTGAACTGGTACGAAACCACCTCACTTTCATTGACTCACCTGACTGCACCGTAGTTTTCCGCCTGGCTAACCATGCCGGTGGTGATGTGTGAGAGGATATAGTGGTTATGTTCAACGCCAATGCTAAGCCTGTAGAGATTGATTTGCCTGCTCAGACCGCTTATACTGCTGTTGTTATGGATGGTAAGGTCAATCCGGAGGGCTTGGCTTCATTCATAGGAAAGGCTGTTGTTCCTGCACAGTCTGCTCTCATCCTTCATAACTGATATGAATAGAGCGTAAGTTTATACCTATACGAAAACATAGACGTGCAACTTATCGGACTTCTGGTAAGTTGCACGTTGTATTATGCAAATGTTGTTAGAATTTGTTGTGATAGGACGAGCGGGCAAACGAAAATTATGTTGTACAACATAAATGTTACGTGTACAATTTATTGATTTTTGTCTTTTCGCAAAAAACGCACAAAAATGGTCGAAAAAGTATTAGTAGAAATCAGAAAAAAGCAGTAATTTTGCATCGTAATTCAGAATTATATCATGACACACACTCAATTCGGACATTTTGATGACGCAAATCGCGAATATGTCATCACCAATCCCAAGACACCGTTTCCCTGGATCAATTACCTCGGTAATGATGATTTTTTCGGCTTGATTAGTAATACTGCGGGCGGGTATAACTTCTATAAGGATGCCAAGTTCCGCCGTATTACCCGCTATCGTTACAACAGTGTGCCGATGGATAACGGTGGCCGCTACTTTTATATTAAAGATGGTTCAACTGTCTGGAACCCGGGCTGGAAGCCGTGTAAGACACCGTTGGATAACTACGAGTGCCGCCATGGCTTGAACTATACGCGTATTACAGGCGTGAAGAATAAAGTGAGCGCGAGCGTGTTGCACTTCGTGCCACTGGGAGTGAAGGCGGAGATTCAACGACTTACTTTGACCAACCTTTCTGCTGAGGTCAAGGTGCTGAATTTGTTCAGCTACACGGAGTGGTGCCTGTGGAATGGTGCAACCGATGGCGAGAATTTCCAACGTAATCTCTCTACAGGTGAAGTGGAAATCGAGCGTACGGACGAATTTACCGCTCTCTACCATAAGACTGAATACAAGGAGCGCCGAAACCACTACGCCTATTATAGTGTCAATTGTCCGGTGCAGGGGTATGATACCGATCGCGAGTCATTCGTGGGCCTGTATAACGAACTTAGCGAGCCACAGACGGTACTCAGCGGAAAGGCTGCCGATAGCCTGGCGCATGGCTGGAGTCCTATTGCCAGTCACTATATCGAAGTTAAGTTGCAGCCGGGGGAGAGACGCGAGTTCATCTTCATTCTTGGCTATGAGGAGAATGGTGAGGCTGACAAGTTCGCAGCCGCTTTGAACAATGAAGGATTGATTACTTCGCTTGGCGAGAAGGACCGTCATATTATAAATAAGGTACGCGCGCATGAGGTAATACATCGTTTCGCTACGGTAGAGGCTGTCGATGCAGCGTTTGCTGAACTCAAGGCATTGTGGGACGAACTGCTAAGTAAGTACCGGGTTGAGAGTGCTGACGAGCGCCTGAACCGAATGGTGAATATCTGGAATCAGTACCAATGCATGATTACGTTCTGCATGAGCCGTTCGGCATCGTTCTTCGAGAGCGGCATAGGTCGTGGCATGGGTTTCAGGGATTCTAATCAGGACCTTGTCGGCTTTGTTCATCAGATACCTTCCCGTGCAAGGCAGCGTATCATTGATATCGCCTCGACGCAGTTTCCTGACGGTGGTTGCTACCATCAGTACCAGCCTCTTACCAAGCGCGGTAACAACGACATAGGCGGAGGCTTCAACGATGACCCGATGTGGCTCATCTTCGGTACAACGGCGTATATTCGTGAGACGGGTGACTTCAGCATACTCGACGAACTCGTGCCATGGGACAATCAGCAAGGCAGCGAGGTGAGTCTGATAGAGCACCTGCGTATCAGTTTCAATCATGTGGTGGAGAACCTCGGTCCTCACGGATTGCCGCTCATCGGTCGTGCCGACTGGAATGACTGCTTGAACCTCAACTGTTTCTCCAACGACCCGAACGAGTCGTTCCAGACCACAGGCAACAAGACAGAAGGCAGCAAGGCCGAGAGCCTGATGATAGCCGGTCTGTTTGTGTTCTGCGGACGTCAATATGTGGAACTTTGCCGTGCGCGCGGCCTGCAGCAGGATGCAAACCGCGCCGAACAACATATAGAGGCTATGTGTCAGGCTGTGGAGAAGTACGGTTGGGACGGCGCCTGGTACCTGAGAGCGTATGACTACTACGGCAACAAGGTCGGCTCAGCTGAGAACGAGGAAGGCAAGATATTCATCGAGAGTCAGGGTTGGTGCGCTATGGCGCGTATTGGCGCAGAGCAAGGTATGCCGGAGAAAGCACTGGACAGCTCTGCCGAACTGCTGGACAGCGAGCATGGTATGGTGCTGAACTGGCCGGCATACACAACTTATCATATCGAACTGGGCGAACAATCGACCTATCCAGCAGGGTATAAGGAGAATGGCGGCATCTTCTGCCACAACAATCCTTGGGTTATCATCGCTCAGACGTTGGCCGGTCGCGGCAACGATGCATGGACGCTTTACAAGAAGATTGCTCCGGCTTGGATTGAGAACCAAGACCTGCATAAGGTTGAGCCGTACGTATATTGCCAGATGGTGGCGGGCAAGGAAGCCGCGAAACCCGGTGAGGGCAAGAACAGCTGGCTGACTGGGACAGCTGCATGGAATTGGCTTACAATAAGTCAGTATATCCTTGGCATCCATCCGACCTATGAGGGGCTGAAGGTTGACCCGTGCATACCAAGTGACCTGAAAGAATACAAGGTGACGCGTAAGTGGCGCGATGCGGAATACGTGATAACTGTGAAGAACCCCAACGGCAAGCAGCACGCCGACCAACCGACCGTTCTGCCATATGAGCCGGGGATGCATGAATATGTGATTGAACTATAATAATCCGGACAATCCGGAATATATGGAATTTCCGGAATTCCAGAACAAATAATAATATCATGAAAAAACTAACATTTGCAATCATTGCTCTCCTGCTCAGTATGGCAGCATGCGAGGCACAAGAGAAAAAGCAGCGTCCGATCGACAACGAAGCCGTACAGTTCGGCATGTCGCTGGGCATCGGTTGGAACCTGGGCAACCAGATGGATGCACATTATGACGGTTGCTCATATGAAGAAGGCTGGGGCAACAAAGCTGCCACACAGCAGACTTTCAACGGCGTAGCGAAAGCCGGTTTCAAGTCCGTACGTATTCCTGTAACCTGGATGGGACACATAGGGCCGGCTCCGACCTATACGATTGAGCGCGCGTGGTTAGACCGCGTGGCTGAACTGGTAAGTATGGCTCATAAGGCCGGGCTGAAAGTAATCATCAATATCCACCACGACGGTTTTGGTGCGGCGGATACCCCGAGCAAAGGTGCCCATTGGATTGACCTTCCGAAAGCTGTGGCGGACGACGAGGTGAACCAGCGCATCAAGCAGGAGCTGACGATGGTGTGGCTGCAGATTGGCAAACGTTTCGCGAATGAGGGGGATTATCTTATCTTCGAAACGCTGAACGAGATACAGGACGGCGGCTGGGGTGGTGGCGCCAACCGTACGGACGGTGGTGCCCAATACCGCGTGCTGAACGAGTGGAACCAGGTGTGTGTGGATGCTATCCGTGCAGCCGGTGGACAGAACGTCACTCGATACATAGGCGTGCCTGGCTACGTGTGCAATCCTGACCTGACCGTGGAGAACCTCGTGCTGCCGAAAGATGAAGTCGAGAACCGCCTGATGGTAGCCGTACACAGCTATGATCCCTGGGATTATGCCGGTTCGGCAGAGAAAAACGAGTGGGGGCATACAGGAATTGATGTAGTGCCCGGGGCGGATGAGCAGGCCTACGTGAACATGCTCAACCGCTTGTTCAATATGTATATCCGTCGCGGTATACCTGTGTATTTCGGCGAATTCGGCGCCGTACGCCGTGCAAGTCAGGCGGACGAAGAGTTCCGGCTGTACTACTTCCGCTACGTCTGCAAAGCGATGCGCGATCGTCGTATAGCTGCCTTGTACTGGGACAACGGCAATAGCAAGTCGGGGAATGACGGCTTCGGCGTAATCAACCATGCCACCGGCCGGTACATCGGCAACGGCGAGCAGGCTGTGCGTGCGATGGTCGACTCGTGGGAGAACAACGATCCGAACTACACCCTGCAGTCGGTTTATGACAACGCACCGGAGTCTTCGCGCAAATAATTGTCTCAATAATTAAATCTCTACTATATGAAACATCTAAAACTCGTGCTGTTGCTTGCAGTATTGCTAATGGGGACTGCAGGGATGGCATTTGCACAAATCGTTGTGACGGGTACAGTTGAGGACGCCGACGGTCCGCTGATCGGTGCCAGTGTACTTGTCAAAGGAACAACGCGCGGAACGATTACCGACTTCGACGGTAATTACTCCATCGAGGCGGAGCTTGGCTCTGAGCTCGAATTCTCGTACATGGGTTACAGTGCTCAGACTATTACCGTCAACGGTAATGTGATTAACGTGACGATGTCTGAGGACACCGAAGTTCTTTCCGAGGTTGTTGTTACCGCCATGGGTATCAAGCGTGATCGTAAGGCGCTTGGTTACGAAGTCGGCGAAGTGAAGGGTGAAGACCTGACCAAAGCAGGTAACCCGAATGCCGCCACATCGATGGCCGGTCGTGTAGCCGGTCTGGTAGTTCAAGAGACTGCCGGTGGCGCCTCAGGTTCAACTCGCGTCGTACTGCGCGGTACGACCGAGATGACCGGCAATAACCAGCCGTTGTACGTGATTGACGGTGTGCCGATGGATAACACGAACTTCGGTTCAGCAGGCACAGAGGGTGGTTACGATCTCGGTGACGGTATATCCGCCATCAACCCCGATGACATCGAATCGATGTCCGTGCTCAAAGGCCCTGCTGCTGCTGCGCTTTATGGTAGTCGCGCCAGCCACGGTGTGATACTTATCACCACCAAGAAGGCCGATACGGGCGATGCCAAGTGGTCGGTAGAATACAATGGTACGCTTACCTTTGATTCCCAACTGAGCAAGTGGGACAATGTCCAGCAGGTGTATGGCATGGGGTCGGATGGTATGTATAATATCGATGCCGTCAGCAACACCAACAAGTCGTGGGGACCGAAAGCCGACGAGGGACTAATACTCCGTTACTTCGACGGGCAGGAGCATCCGTTCAAGATTATCCCGAATAACACAGCTAATTTCTTCCAGCTGGGTCTCACCGCTACGAACACGGCTGTTGTGTCGATGAACACCGGTCGCACCGGTATCCGTTTCACCTATTCTGATATGCGCAACAAGGATATTCTGCCTAACTCAAACATGAGCCGTAACACCTTGAACCTGCGTGCGAACACTTCGCTCGGACCGGTTGACTTGGATTTCACGGCAAACTTCATCCACGAGGATGTCAAGAACCGTCCCGCTCTTGGCGATGACAAATCGAACGTGGGCAAGAACCTCATGACGCTTTCCACCACATACGACCAAGCATGGCTCAAGAACTACGAGACGGCCGAGGGAGAGTATCAGAATTGGAACGGAATGGATCCCTACAATGTCAACCCATACTGGGATATCAACAAGAACAAGAACCAGTCGTACAAGGATCTTCTTCGTATGAACGGCAAGATTGTTTACAACGTCATTCCGCAACTCAAGTTGCAAGCTACGGTAGGTGCGGAGTTCAACCGCTTTGAGTTCTCCGACTTCAAGTACCCGACTACTCCGGGCTTTGAGGCAGGACGCTTGCAGAACAGCTATTTCAACAACCGCATGATTAACGCCGAAGTGCTCGGTATCTATACTGATAACTGGGGTGACTTCGACTTCAACGCTACTGCCGGTGCGAACATCTACAATGTCAGCAATCGCACCACGGTCAATACAGGTACCGATATGGGTATCCGCGAGGTGATTGCTATGTCCAGCTTTGAGGATCAGTCTGTTGAGGAATCGACCTACAACAAACGTATCGTTTCCGTCTTCGGCTCAATGAATCTCGGTTGGCGTCACATGCTCTACCTGGACGCTACGGTTCGTGGTGACAAATCATCGACTCTTGCCAGCGGCAAGAACCTGTACGTTTATCCGTCGGTCAGCGGTTCGTTTGTGTTCTCCGAACTCATCAAGGGCAACCGCAAGGTGCTGCCTTACGGCAAGGTGCGCCTGAGCTGGGCGGAGGTAGGTAGTGATACGGACCCTTATCAGTTAGCGTTGCGTTATGGCAAGTCGCAGTTCGGCTACTCGGGGTTCACCATCGGTTCGGTGTATGGAAACACGGTGCCGAACGCTGACCTCAAGCCCACGCGTACACGCTCCATAGAGGCTGGTTTTGAAACGAAGTGGTGCAACCAGCGCATCAGCCTCGACTTCACTTTCTATCATCAGAAGTCGCGCGACCAGATTATCGGCATGGCTACATCGCCTACCAGCGGTTACGACTATCGCATGATTAACGCCGGTGAGATACTCAACCAAGGTTTTGAGATTACCTTCGGCTCTCGCCTCGTGCAGACCAAGGATTTCACATGGGACTTGAACCTCAACTGGTCAAAGAACAACAACAAGGTTCTCTCTCTCACCGAAGGAACAACCGAGTTGGAACTCGCCAAGGCTACCTGGTGTAACGTCTATGTTTCCGCCCGCGAAGGCGAGCAGTACGGCTCTATCTGTGGTCCGGCACTCGCTCGTAACGCCGATGGGCGCGTCATTGTTGACGGCACAACTGGTTTGCCAACTTTCACTACTGAGAACAAGGTCCTCGGTAACGCCCAGTGGGATTGGACAGGTGGTCTGAATACCACACTTCGATATAAGATGTTCACCCTTTCTGCCTTGTTCGATGTCAAGGTCGGTGCAGATATCTTCTCGATGTCCGAACGCTCGTCGTACGAGACGGGTAAGGCTGTTGAGACTCTCGCCGGGCGTGCCGAATGGTATGCATCCGAGGAGGCACGAAAGGCAGCAGGTGTCACCAGCGGGTGGGTGGCTACAGGAGGTTACCTCGTGGATGGTGTCATCGACAATGGTGACGGTACGTATCGCGAGAACGACATATATATCAATCCCGAGGATTACTGGTACGAGGTGTCGCGTAAGTCGCCCGAGTTGTTCGTCTACGACAACTCGTACATCAAGTGCCGCGAACTGACCTTTGGCGTCACCTTCCCCAAGGAGTGGCTCGACAAGGGTGGTGTGCTCAAGAACGTCAGCATCAGCTTTGTGGCGCGTAACCCGTTCATCGTTTGGAAGAACATCAAGGACATCGACCCCGATGCACAGTACAATACATCCGGTTTGGGACTTGAGTACGGATCACTGCCCAGCCGCAGAAGTTACGGTCTGAACTTTAATCTGAAATTCTAACCTTGTAAATCATGAATAGTATGAAAAAGAATCTTTTATCTTTGAGCACAAGCGTTCTTTTATCTTTGAGCGCAGTGGTCTTTGGTCTCGCTTCTTGCTCCGACAAGATTTACGAGGAAATCAATACCGACCCCACGAAGGCGGATCATGTCAACCCGTCTTCGCAGCTCACGTATGCAGAGTTGCAGATGTACGGAGATATGAACTATGTAGATGTTCATCGTCTCTATACCTATGCATTTACGCAGCACCTCATGGGATGCTGGAACACAACCAATTACGGCGGGCAGCACCGCATGGACGACAACGAGACCTCCCGCCCGTGGAACAACCTCTACCCGGGGGCTATCCGTAACCTCACGGATGCCATCCAGACCACGAAAGATGACCCAACGCAGGTGAACATCAACGCTGCGCTGCGTATCTTCCGAGTCTATGTCGGCTCATTGCTGACTGATTATTACGGCGATGTGCCGTTCACGGAGGCTGGAATGGGGTACATCACCGGTAACTCCAAGCCGAAGTATGACAAGCAGGAGGACCTCTATCCGCTGTTCTTCAACGAGTTGAAAGAGGCTGCCGGCTTGTTCGACATCAATGCCAAGGCTATCACCAGCGACCCGATGTTCGGAGGCAACATTGAGGCATGGAAGACGTTCGCCAACTCGCTGCGTCTCCGGTACGCTATGCGTCTGTCAGACGTGGCGCCTGAACTGGGCAAGACGGAATTCTTGGCAGCATTGGCTGACGGTGTTATGCTCAGCTCGGACGATGACGCATGCATCAAGCACATGAACGTAAGTTACAACTTCGGTCAGGAGGCGTACAAGGATATCCGTGGTAACGCATTGTCAAAGTATTTCTTCGGCAATGATCCGGCCAACAACCCAACGTACATCTGCCAGACGCTTTGGGAGCAGCTCTATGCCAATAACGACCCGCGTACCACACGTTTGTGCCGGTTCTATATCGACAACTTCCAGTCTATCTCTACAGGTGACGGTCGTATCGACATGACTGACGCCGTGCTGGCTACACAGGCGGCCAATCCTGACGTGGATATTATCTACATGATTGCTCCCGGTGAGTTCTCCTGGGACAACTGGCCCTCATATACCGATATCCCCGGCAGTGAGCTCGCTACGCAGGTCGCTGCTGTCCAGGCTGCTCATCCTGATTATAGCCCGGGCGATAACCCGCGTTGGCTGATGCCTAAGCTGGCGAACAACTTCCTACGTTCGGACAATCCGGGGGTCATCATGACATACGCCGAGGTGTGCTTCCTGCGTGCTGAGGCGGCTCTCCTCGGCTGGACAGGTGACAACGCACGCGACTACTACGAGACTGGCATACGTGCCGCGATGAATCTGCTGGCCGACTATTACGGCTGCACCGCTGTCACCGATGCCGAGTACGCCGCTTATCTGCTTGAGCCGGCCATTGCTTTCGGTGCGGTGACTGAGCAGCAGAAAAGCCAGATTAACACCCAGGCTTGGATTCTTCATTTCCACAACCCTGCCGAGGCGTGGGCTAACCAGCGTCGTTCGGATTATCCGAAACTCAAAGCGCCGAACAGCAAGAACCCCCTCATCGACGGCGCGGATATTCCTGTACGGTTCTGCTATCCTGTCAAGGAGGAAACATACAGCAAGGAGGCTTATCAGGACGCTAAGGCACGCGTCAGCGACTATTCCTGGCATGCACGGCTGTGGTGGGATGTGAAATAATTGATAATTGACAATTGAAAATGGAAAGATTATGAATACGAATAAATCTTTTAGCATAAGCGGTCTTTTCGCAAAAGCGCTCTTTGCTCTTTTAACGCCGGCGGTCTTGTTTACAGCATGCGAAAAGCAGGAGCCGTTTGACACGCAGTCGCCGGACGATGCTCCGCTGATACTCAAGCCGTACAACGAGTCAGGTACAGGTTCGTTCACATACAACCTCGCCAACCCCGATACGCCGCTGTTCGACTCCGTAACCGTCACACCGTCGCGTTACACCAACGTCAACTGGTATCTCGACGGCGCACTCATCTACACTGGCGTGAAAATCAACCAATGCTTCCCGGCAGGCACCTACGCCCTCACCATCGAGGCGGTGACGCAGGCTGGCAAACGCACATCGCGTACCGGCACGGTCAGCGTCAAACCGTATGACACTGACCCGTACTCGGCGGCGCCCGCTGCAGGCCGTCACCTCGTGCCTCAGGTTGAGTCAACCTTAGCAGGTCAGAACCTCGGCAATGTAGCGGAGATTGTCATATCGCAGGACATCTTCGGTACAAAGGCGCTCTGTTCATGCGCGCCGGCTACGGTCAGCGATGCACAACTCACCTTCACGCTCCCCGAACTGGAGGACGGCAAGTATTACCTCCGGCTCAAGGACAACGAGAGCAAGCTCTATGGAGCGGATGCCATACATGTGCATAACTCTGCCGTGGCGCTCTCCGGATACGAGCAGTTCGTGCCCTCCCAGGAGTGGGTGATCACCGGCGTCAAGCTACAGAATGTCGCATCTGTCACGGTGGACGGCACGGCTATCACCGCAATCACGGCAACAGCCACCACACTCACCCTGACCGCTCCGGCAGCTGAACCCGGCGAACATACACTGTCTATTCAGAACGCTGACGGCTCGGCGGTGCTCTTCATCACCGATGAAGGTACAGTCACCGAGGTCACTACTATCGTCAGCTCCGAGACCAACCTCTGGGAGGGTAGCTGCGTCATCAACTGGGGAGATGCAAATATCAAGATTGATGCCGCAACGATGGCTGATGTTCCTGTTGGCGCTACGATCTACGTCTATTTCAATGTCCCCGACGCCGAGTACCATGCGCTGCGTATCACCGACGACTGGTGGAGCCATGACATACTACCGCAGGTTGACGGAATGGCTGAACAGCCTAACCCCTACTCCTTCACCTATGACCAGGCTGGGAAGGATGCCGTAGATCAGACTGGACAGATGCTCGTCACGGGCTTCGGATTGGAAATAACTAAAATCACCTACAAATGATGATCCCCTTACGAGAAAAGATTGCCTATGCTCTGGGCGATGCCGCTTCCGGCGGCATCGTATGGAAGATTATGTCCATCGCCTTCCCGCTGTTCTTCACCAACGTGTTCGGACTGACGTTTGCCGATGCGGCGGCGCTGATGCTCATCGCACGTATGTTCGATGTCATCACCGACCCGCTCATGGGCAGCATCGCCGACCGCACACGTTCCAGGTGGGGCACGTACCGCCCGTGGCTCATCTTCGGCTCTGTACCGTTCGGACTCATCTTTGCCCTGCTGCTCTTCACCCCGGACCTCGGGCCTACAGGCAAGCGCATCTGGGCGTACACCCTCTACTTGCTGATGATGGCGTGCTACACGATGGTCAACGTGCCATACGGCTCGCTCCTCGGAGTGATGACCACCGATGACAACGAGAAGAACCAATTCTCCGCTTTCCGAATGGTCGGAGCGTATGCCATGGGCTTTGTCACGCTCCTGTCGTTCCCGTACCTGCAGAAACTTGTCGGAGGCACGGAGCAACACCAGTACGCTGTGCTGGGGGCAGGCTTCGGCATCGTGGCGGCATTGATGACACTGACATGCGGACTCGTCACTCGCGAACGGCATAAGCCCGTCATCGCCGACAAGTTCAGCTTCCGGCAGTTCGCCGACCTCTTCCGAAACCGGCCATGGGTATATATGACCCTTGTGGCGTTCTGCACGAACTTCTTCAACGGCTTCCGTTACGCGGCGGCTGGCTACATGATTACGTACTGCCTCGGCGGGGACATCAACGTCGGATGGTTCATCATCAACTACACGGTGTTCATGGCGTTCAGCGAGGTCACATGCATGCTCTTCGGCGCACTCAGCCCATGGTTCACACGTAAGGTTGGCTCCAAGCGAATGGCGTTCGTTTGGGCGTCGGTCATCTGCTGCCTTTGCTCCGTCGGCTACTTCTTTATTCCCATGGATGCCTCGTATATATGGCTGATGGTCGCTGTCTCAGTGCTCACGTCTATAGGCGCAGGTCTGTACTCGCCGCTCATCTGGTCGATGTACGCCGATGTGGCGGATTATGCTACCGAGAAGAACGGTACGAGCTCCACAGGGCTCATCTTCTCCTCCGGCACAATGGCGCAGAAGTTCGGCGGAGCAATCTCCGGCAGCCTCATCGCCCTGCTGCTCGGCTGGGCGGGACTCGTATCGACCACCAACATGGAAACCGGCGAGACTGTCGTCACCATCACCGACGAACCCTCGGTCAAACTCATGGTCTGGCTCCTGTTCTCAATCTTCCCCGCAGCCATCGCTTGTATCATGGCTTGGCTCGCCTATAAGTTCCCGCTGAAAAAGTAGGTATAAACTCCAAGCGCACCCTGATTAGCTTCAGGGTGCGCTCTTTTTTGCCGACGTTGGTGTCTGTGAAATGCCTGCGTCAGTACCGCTTGCTCGCGTCATACGATTCAATGGTCTTACTCTGGATGATGACCGTCGTGTCACCTTTCTTGACGCTGCTGCTGGTCGTGGTCACGGTTCGCGTGACGTTGCACGAGGTAAGCACGGTAGCCAGTCCGATAGCCATCAGGGCGACCATTACCCCGAGGACCTTAAGAATGAGCTGCTTCATAGCCTAACCTCCCGTTTAGCCGTTCGACTGGTCGTACTCGTCGGCGCACAAGTGCCACAGGTACTGATACAGCGTCTTGTACCCCGTCTCCTTCTGCGCGTTGAAGTTCGCGGTGTCGGTTGCGACGTAGCTCAGGTTCTTGCGGCGTGCCTGCACTGCGCTGCTGATAGCACCAAAACGTTGACGGGCCAGAGTCTCCTCGCTCGAAACGGGCGTCGAACGGGTCACGGACGACAAACCGCGCAGGTACAGACGGCTGCAGCCATCGCTCGTGGTCGGGGCCTTGCGGTGAGTGGCCAGAACCATCTTCTGGTCGGCTGCATGTGCGGACTTCTTGTTGATCTTGGTGAGAGCACCACTGACGGTCTTGATAGCGTCAGCATATTCTACTTTTGCCATTACATGCCTGCCATGCTTAACCTCCGGCAGGCGTGGAGGGATTTAGTATGTCAATGAACGCTGCTGTCATTGTTCACCCGCGTCGACAGCATTGCGGGGCGTTCCACGGCAACCACGACTGACGCTAGCGCTAACGCGTCTGGTGGGGAGAGCGGAGGTATCGGTCGCTTTAATGAGAGCGCAGCGATCAGTCTGTGCGACACGATTACCGAACGCGATTGCAAAAGTACAAAAAAAAATCGGAAGTCGCAAATTTTCGACCTCCGAAATTGCAAAAAAGTGCAAAAACGCAAGTTTTGCTCATTCGAGCCACTTAGAGGAACGCAGGTCGCCAGTCCGCGATGCAGTAGTCGCAGAAGGTGACGGCGTCGTTATAACTCATCCATCCGCGTTCGAGGATTTTCGCTGCTGTAACCTTGCATCCTCTACGCCTTGACTCGCACTTGCACCAGCCCGATAGCAGAATATCCACCGCCTCGGCTATATCCACGCCGCTCGCGCCGTACTGCTCGCGCTGCTCTAACGCGCTGGCTATCTGGGATAGTTCGATATGTCTCATTGCTTTGTGAATTTAGAAGATTATGTTTTCCAGTTTGATTACATCCGAGGCATTCAGCACCGTTGAGGGTTTGACATGTCTGTACGTCAGGCCGATAAACGTCGCTAAGGTATGCGGACCGACACTCTTGTCTCTCAGCCAGAACGCACGACCGCCGTGCATCTCGGCAATAGCCTCTGCAAGCTCCCGAACAGTGATGCGGATGTCCTTGACTGACAGGTCGCCACCGACCGCCATTCGGGCAAGGTCGAGGATGAAGCGCACATGAGAATCATCCAAATCGTCATACACGTACGGAGAAACGCGCCTGCTGAAGAAACGATAACCGCCCGAAACTGACGGCTTGCTCGAAATAGTGTAGCTATGATTCGAGGATAATCGGCCTGTCAGACTTGACGTAATTTCAGTAAGGATGATTTCCATAACTCACTCCTCCTCATCGTCCTGTAACTCAAGAAACCCCACACGCTCCTTCTCGTCCATCGAGGCGACTGTAGAGAACCAATTGCGAACGAGACGGTCCGTCTGATTGGGACTGCGTTTCTTGCCGTCATCACGCATCCTGTAGAACATACGGAACATTGCGAACACCTCGGAGGTAATCATCTTCGCCAAATCCGCGTACTTCGTGCCGGCAGGAAGGCTGTTGAAAAACTTCACTAACACCGCGCCCAGACGGTCGTCTATCTGATACTTTTCTGATTTTGTCATAACTTTGTTTGTTTTAGTCGGTTGATTCTTGCATTCGTTTCTCGCATTGCTCAACGTAGAGCCGGTAAGAATACTCCGTCGCAAAGGCGGTCGGCGATGACTCGTGTATCAGCTCGTCTGCGAGCAGTGTCCGCTCCCAGGGAGTCAGACCGCACAGCATAGCCTGAACCTTATCGTACGTGCTCATAGTACACCTTCCCCTCTCTGTCCTTGCGCATCTGCCAGCCGTCTTTCGCTTCTGTTGTGCGATAGGTGCTGAAATACTCCTGGTACGTCATAGTGCGACGTATCGGCACAATCCGGGCCGGCACGTTGTCATGAATCGCATCTACAGGGTTGTAGGCCACAAACAGGCCCGCTTCCAGACGATGACGGATGCGGTCGTAAGTTTTCTGTTGCTGAACTTCTGTCAGACCTTCCCAGTACACCGCTGCGTCTCTTTTGTAGTAGTTGCTCGAACCGTGATCGTACAGCAACTGCCATATGTCTTCAAATGTTACCATAATAATGTAGTGTTTTGGATTTAATAAATTCAATTTTAATAAGTTGTAGTGCTGTGTATTGTATTGTACTGGATTGACCTCGCGTGCACGCGCACGTTAATACACTACACTACAACTATTTTTTTTCTTTTTTGTTTGGTTCTTTTTTTTTTCTTTTAGTTGTATATACACTCGCCGGAGTAACCCGTCGTGCTGTACTGAACCTCAATCGTGACTGGCGAAGCCTCAAACAGCATGGTAAGGCGGAAGGAGCGCCAGCCCTGCTTCTCAAGGTCGTAATAGTTCATCACATCCCAGTTGCCCTTGGCTAAACCCTGCTCAATCTCCAGCGAGAGACGCCCCGAGGGTGCACAGGATGATGGGATATACTGCGGGCACAACGTGCCACGACGCTCGTTGACCTTCAGACCGGAGTAGTAGCGCAGAAGTACTACACCGCGCGTTAGAGCGGCACGGACACGCATGAGACGCCATGCCTCACGCACACTGTCAGACCACAACGGCACATAACCGGTCGCAGGCACAAAGCCGGACGCAACGTAATGACGGTAAAGGGCGTGAGCCATATGCATCACGCGACTGTTCTTCTTGATTGACATAATTCAATTGGTTTTATCGTTGGTTTGTAATGGGTGGTAACGGTGCGTACATTCCCGAACCGTTCTCGGACCATAGTCGGAACATAGTCGGACCATTGGCGGGAGTATAAGCCGGTTTTGACGCTCCTCCACCATGCGAATAACACAGCGTGACTTAACGCAAGGAGTGCCTGACTGTCTCTATAGCGCGGCGCAAAGTAAGGTTTATACGCTTGATATCCATATCACTCGTATCATACCCGCATAGCTCATGGAACTCTTGCAGTGCAATTGGCGCTTGCCCGCTCGGAGTGTTGCTGATGATTGCCGTCGGTAATGCGCGCTTCGACATGAAGTTTCCAAGCCGACGCACAGGATTCAAGTATAGGCATTACAAACGACGCAAAACAAAAAAGAACGACCGCTGAAGCCGTTCTTTTTTTTAGATATGTACAAAGTACCCGACCGTTTGTACGCCTGACGATGGTGGCATAATCCCTCATTGACGGGCAAAATACAGATTTGTTCAATTTTTTTGAAGAAATGTGGCACGGATAGTTGCAAATATCAAATAATTTTCGTATCTTTGCAACGCATTCGACAATCGGGGCGCAAGGATTCCGCGACGCCCAATAAATGCGAGTAAAGTAACATCATTCAGAAATATGAAACATCACCGTCTCCCTTATCCATTGGTCTGTGCTGCCGTCGTGACTGGCATCATCCTGACTGGCTGCTCTTCACAACCGAACCTTCAGGTGCGCATCAATCAGGTGGGCTTCCGTCCCGCGCAGGAGAAGACCGCCACCATCGATGTGCTCTCGCCGGAGGCTGAGCCGTGCGACGTAACCATCATCAACACCGCCGGTGACACCGTGTGGCAAGGCTGCGCTTCTACGACGAAGCTCAATCCCGTATCCGGCAAACCACGCCAGATAGTGGACTTCTCCGACCTCAACGAGGCGGGCGAATATACGCTTATAGTGGATAATAAAATATCAATTGTCAATTGTCAATTGTCAATCACCGACCGCCCCTACCGCGAACTGACCCGCAAAGCCTTGCGAGCCTTCTACTACCAGCGCGCGTCAATGGATATCGTCGAACCCTATGCCGAGGGCTACGAGCGCAAAGGAGGGCACCCCGACGACCATGTGCTCGTGCACGCATCCGCAGCGACCGACGAACGGCCGGAAGGTACGGTCATCTCATGCCCGGGAGGATGGTACGATGCCGGCGACTACAACAAGTACATCGTCAACAGCGGATTCACCATGGGCGTCTGGCTCATGGCGTACGAACTGAACAAACCCTACTTCGACACTCTCTGCCTGAATATCCCCGAATCAATCGTAAATGGTAAATCGTCAAATCGTAAATGTCCTGACATGCTCGCCGAGGCAATGTACAACCTACGCTGGATGCTGATGATGCAGGATACGGACGGCGGCGTGTATCACAAGCTCACCGAACCTGACTTCGAGGGCTTCATCCGTCCCGACGAGTGCAGCAAACCGCGTTATGTGGTCATGAAGACCACAGCCGCCACGCTCGACTTCGCAGCCGCTATGGCACTCGCTGCACGAGTCTATGCGCCGTTTGAGGAAGCCTACCCCGGCTTTGTAGCACAGGCTACAGAGGCCGCCAAGCGTGCCTACGCATGGGCGCAGGCTAACCCCGCGGTCTATTACGACCAGCCGGCGCTTAACGAGCAGTTCTCCCCCGCCATCACCACAGGTGCATATGACGACTTTGAGGTCCGCGACGAGTTCTTCTGGGCGGCCACCGAACTCTACATGCTCACCAAAGACAGAACCTACAAGGCCGAACGCCTGCCGACCTTCAAGTATAACCACGCCGTGTGGGGAAGAGTGTCGCAACTGGCTGACCTCGAATGGATGATGCACCCGGAGGAAGATGGGCGTTTTGCTATGATACGCGAGGCGGAGATGCTGGCATATATGCGTTATGACATTCGTGATGCGGAAAAAAAATCCGTTCACCGTTCGCCATACGGCAACGATGAACGCGACTTCTACTGGGGATGCAACAGCGAGGGCTGCTGCTGGCGGGGGATTGAGTTCCTTTACGCCTACCGCCTGACGGGAGAGGAGAAGTACCGCATCAACGCCGAGCGTTGCCTGAACTATATCCTCGGACAGAACGCCACGGGCTACTGCTACGTCACGGGCTTCGGCACGAAGCCTGCATGCCATCCGCATCACCGTCTCTCGTACAGCCATCCCAAGGGTACGCACCCGGGGTTCCTGGTGGGCGGACCCAACCCCATGAAGCAGGACGCAGAGACCGACGGCGTACGTTACCCGAAAGATGTACCTGCCGACGAGTGCTACCTCGACCGGCAACCCAGTTATGCCTCTAACGAGGTCACCATCAATTGGAATGTCACCCTCTTCGCCCTCACCGCCGGCCTCGATGCACTCTGCTGTACTCCGGCAGAGAGCGAAAGGTGATAAAGGATGGTTTACCAGATACGCTCCTTGATGCGCCCCGTACGGTAGGCGTCGAGCAGAAGCTCGAGGTCGTGAATCTGACCGAGCAACTGCCTGCCCATATCTGTGTCGCGTATGAGCATACGGTTGGCTGCGAAGTCCGTCAGCTGGATGCGGTTGTGGATATCCGAACCCGAACGGATGGCCTGCTCGCGGCTCTCGAACTCCTCGTGCTCCACAAGCTGTATGCTGAATGAGTTGTAAATGAGCGTATAACCTGCTATGCCTGTCTTCTCCTGATACGGCTTGCTGAAGCCGCCGTCAATCACAAACCGTTTGCCCTCGGCACGCATAGGAGACTCGCCCTGTATGGTGCGCACAGGTATATGTCCGTTGATGATGCGGCTGTTCTCGGGATTAAGCCCGAACTCCCGGAGGATGCGCTCGCAGAGGTCCCGCCTGTTCGCAAGTTCGTAGTACGCGCCTTTCTCTTCATGCCATGTCTCTTTGTCCGCGATGAAGTACCGCTCGAAGGTGGTCATCTTGTCCTTGTTGTACAGCGGCGACTGCGGTCCTGTCCACAGATACCACATGTAGTCCAGCGCGTCGGCTTTCTGCCGTCCTTCGCCGAAGTATGCCATGCGCACCACATCGTCGATACGCTGCATGAGCGCGCGGCCTTTGGCTCTGACGCCCAGCACATCAACCTCGGTGAACGAGCCGTCGGCGTTCAGAGGAATAGCCGCGTGGTAGAGCAGAAAGCCGTTACGCACCAGGAACAGCGAGCCGTGGCGGTACAGCATCCTGAGGTGCTTCTGCAGCTTCTCAGACTTGCGGAACGAGCGTGCGAGTTGGTTCATGAGTTCCTCTTCTTCCAGTGACAGCGCGTAGGGGGCAGCAGGATTGACGGTAGGCAGATGGCTGTCGGTGAGCGCGTAGGTCTTGCCGCCAAAGGTGATAGTGCCGTTGCTGAGGTTAATCTTGTCGAGCAGCAGCCTGTCGTCCATCTTGTACTCCGGGTGACGAAGCGTGGTTTGTCCCTCAAGCTTGAACTGGATGATGCTGATGGCTTTGTGCATCTTCGCCATAAGGTTGGCGGAACGCGTCAGACGCGGGTTGTTCTCAAAATCCTTCGTCTGCCAGATGGTGCACGGGTCATCGCCGTAGGTCTGCATCGCAAAGCTCGCCAGAGGCAGCAGATTGATGCCGTAGCCTTCCTCCAGCGTCTCGATGTTCGCATAGCGGATTGACACGCGCAGCACGGTGGCTATCAGCGCATGGTTGCCGGCCGCAGCACCCATCCACTCGATGTCGTGGTTGCCCCACTGGATATCGTAGTCGCGGATGGTGGAAAGTACATCCATTATCTTCTGTGCCCCAGGACCACGGTCGAAGATGTCACCTACTATGTGGAACGTATCGATGACCAGACTGTGAATCAGGTAGCAGATGGCTATGATCATCGTCTCGGCGCAACCCGTCTCGATGATAGCCTGCTGGATGGCACGGTAGTAGTCCTGACGACCGCCCTCAATGTCCGACTCGTACAGCAACTCTTCGATGATGTAGGCGAACTGCCGGGGAATCATCTTCCTAACCTTCGAACGCGTGTATTTGACCGTCACGCGGCGCATGATCTCCACCACTTGCCCCAGACGCACGTACAGGAACTCCTCACGCGAGGCGAAATCCCGCCCTTCGTCGTAAGGCTCGTCAGGAATCTGCAGACGCTCGTCGGGGTAGTATATCAGTGCGCACAACGCACGTTTCTCCTGCTCGCTGATGGTGTCGCCAAACGCATCGTCAACCTTGCGGCGGATTACTCCCGAGGCGTTCTTCACCATGTGAATGAACGCTGTCGAGGCGCCGTGCAGGTCACTCACGAAGTGCTCCGTGCCTTTCGGTAGTGATAGGATGGAACGCAGATTGATAATCTCCGTCAGAGCACTGTTGGCGTTCGGAAACTTCTCAGCGAGAAGATACAGGTATTTCAGGTTAGTAGCCATATTGTCAATTGCCGTTTTATCGGTTAGTCTTGATTGTCGGTTCGTATGAGCGAGTAGAGCAGTTGGTACTGCTTGCGCACCATCTCAAAGTCCATCTGCATGCCTGAGCGACCGGCGTCGTAGCCGTCCTTGACCTGCGTGAACAAGGTTGCGGTGACCTCGATGGGTATGTCGCGCCTCACTTCGCCGGCCATGACGGAATTTCGTAGCGCACGCATCCACATCGCCTGTTCTGATGCGTACAAGCGGTGAGCCTTGCGGTATAACTCAGGAAAACGGTGGTAAGCCGTGTACAGAAGCATGATCACGTTCGATGTGTTGATGTTCTTGTTCTCGAGCTCCATCAGGTTCAATTCCAGAAAGCGGAAGTACCGCAGCAACGCTTCAATCATCCCCGACACGCGGATGTCGTCCGGCAGACGGAGCATCTCTTGTTTCGGACGAAGGAAGAAGCGGTTGACAATCTCGATGTAGATCTCATCTTTGTTCTTGAAGTGGTAGTACATCGTGCCGCGCCCCATGTCAAGCGCGCTCTGCAGGTCGGTGATGCTCACGTTCTCGTACCCGTTAATCAGGTACAGCTCTAAAGCCTTGTAGATGATTTTCTCTTTGCGGTCTTTTACCATAGTCGTGTTGTTTGGGCAGCCGACGGGCTGCGGCTATTTGTTTTGTATGCGCCGGATGGCTTCTTCTGCTACGGCTGTCAGCCCGAAGGCGGAGAAGCGCACGAACCCTTCGCCCTGCTTGCCGAAGCCTACACCCGGTGTGCAGACTACTTGGGCGGTATTCAGCAGATAATCGAAGTACTCCCACGATGACATGCCGTCGGGTGTGCGAGCCCAGATATACGGGCTGTCAACACCGCCGTACACCTGCATACCAATCTCTTGCAATCCTTGACGGATGATGTCGGCGTTGTGGTGGTACTCGGCTATACGCTCCATGTTCTGACGCCGTCCCTCGTCGGTCAGCACAGCTTCGCCTCCGCGCTCAGCGATATAGCTTGTACCGTTGTACTTCGTGCACACCCGCCTGAGCCACAAGGGGTTGAGTGCCACACGCTCGCCTGTGCTGCTGTAGCCGTACAGAGCGTTAGGCACGATAGTGTAGCCGCAACGTACACCCGTGAACCCGGCGGTCTTCGAGAAACTGCGTACCTCGATAGCACACTCGCGAGCACCCTCAATCTCGTAGATGGAATGCGGCACGTCTGCGCTCTCGATGAACGCCTCGTACGCATTGTCAAAGATGATGAGGGCGTGGTTCTCGCGCGCATAATCCACCCACATCTGCAGTTGCTTGTATGTCATCGCTGTACCCGTGGGATTGTTGGGCGAACACAGGTATATCAAGTCGGGCACCTGCTCGGGCAGAGCAGGGCAGAACTCGTTCTCGGGCGAGCATGGTAGCAGGTCAATCGTGCGGCCTGCCATGACATTCGTATCGAAATAGGCGGGATAGACAGGGTCGGTGATTGCCACGCGGTTATGCAGGTCGAGTATGTCTGTCAAGTTGCCAAGGTCACTGCCTGCGCCGTCGGAGATGAACACCTCTTCATCATCGAACCGGATACCTCGCGGCGCATAATCGAAATCCACTATCCGCCTGCGCAGCCAACTCGGGCCGTTCTCCAGACCGTAACCGTGAAAGCGTTCGACCGTAGCCAAATCGTCCACAGCGCGGTGCAGAGCGTCAATCACCACAGGCACCAGCGGCCCGCGTACATCGCCCACACCCAGACGGAGCACCTTCGCTTCGGGATGAGACTTCTCGTAGGCACGCGTGCGGTCAACAATCTCCGTAAACAGGTACGAAGGCTTGAGATGTTGGAAATTGGAGTTAATCTGTATCATTGTATATTTACCATTTAGTCATTTGCCATTTGGCCGTTTATTGTTATCGTTCCGGTATAGGCAATGGTAGCTTCTCCGGTCATGATTGCTTCCTCGCCATCAAGGGCGATGGTCAGATTGCCGCCGAGCAGGGTGACTGTGACGGGACTGGCGCATAGGCCTTGCCGGATGCAGGCGTAAGCTGTAGCCGTAGCACCTGTGCCGCAAGCCTGCGTCTCGCCACTGCCGCGCTCCCACACGCGCATAGCTACATGATGGCGGTCTATCACAACGCAGAACTCTACGTTCGTACGGTTAGGGAAGAGCGGGTTGTTCTCGACTTGTGGGCCAACCGTGTGCACCAGTTCTTTTGTCAGTGCGTCATTGTCCGTCAGCAGCGTTACGGCGTGCGGGTTGCCGATGTCCACGCAATGGTAGGTGCGTTCGTCAATGGTCTGCGTGCCTTGGTCGGCAGGTTTGCCCATGTGAACAGAGATATGCTCGCGGTCTTTGACCTCAATCAGCCGTTCGCCGCCTTTGGTTGCCAGGCGCAACCGCTTGCTTTTGACCAGATGACGGCACACAGCATAGTACCCGACGCAACGTGCCGCGTTGCCGCACATCTCTGCCTCACTGCCGTCGGCATTGAAGATGCGCATGCGCAGGTCGGCCTTTTTGTCCGGCAGGATAAACACCAGCCCGTCACCGCCTATGCCGCGATGACGGTCGCACAGCAGCGGCGCGTAGGTTGTCACAACGGGCAATAGCAGCCAAGCTTGGCTGCTGCCTGTGCAGTCGAAATAGATGTAGTCGTTGCCCAAACCGTGCATCTTCACGAACGACAGCGTGGCGTCGGCAATCAGTTTGTCGATAAGCTCCCTGAGCGGCTGTTGCACGAACTCGCGCATCTGCATTTGCGGATGAGGCAGAGTGAGGGTAGGTGTTTCCATCTGTACATCCAAGCCCTCGTCATATGCCATCAGTATGTCAATGTCAATCAGCCGGTCGGTGTACTCGCGCTTGCCGTGCAGCACAACTGCCTTATGCTCGGGACGACCGAGTTGCTGTTCAATGGACTGGGCGCAGGTCAGTACCTCCTGAGGACTGAACGCCGATTCGTAGAGGGCGACTGTATTGCAGAACTCATGCTCCGACGCGAAGCCCACCGCCTGGCTGTAGTTCAACGGCGCTTCGCCCAGCAACTTGCCCAGTTGTTGTTCCATCAGGCGGATAGCGCGACGGATAAGATACTCACGCTCACCGAGATTACTGCCGAAACCGATATAGTAAATCATGTTGTCTGCTTTAGTCAACGAGTGGTGTCAGTTCAACAAAGCGGTATTGTATAGGCTGGTCGCCGCAGGTGGCAACCATATATGCCGGATGCGGTTCGCGGTCGAACAGAGCATCCACGATGATTGATGTGAGCGAACCGAGGTTACTGATTTCGCGCGAGTGATCGTGACCGCACCAGAACATCTCCACATGATGTGCCTTCAGCATATGCAGCAGCGCGTAGGTCTCCTCAAGAGGCATGTTCGACGTGTGCCCCTGCGAACTGTCACGCTTGAACAGATTCGTATGGGTGCATACGCAGATATGCCGGAATGCTTGTGTGTTCGCCCAGGTCAGGGTTTGCTCCAGCCACTCGGTCTGACGCTTGCCCAGAAAACCTTCGCCGGTGTCGATGAAGATGTACAGGTCTCGTTTGCCTGCCGGAGTCTTCACGATGGCGTAGTAGGTTGATGTCTTCCAGCGTTGTGCATACTCCTGCCACTGGTTGAAGTACAGGTCATGGTTGCCTGCCACAACAAGCAGCGTGTCTTTCTTCAGCGGATTGACAGGGATGCTGTCCAGCGGACGCCTCATGTAGTCCCAGTGGTTCTGCGCGTTGATCAGGTCGCCCAGGTGGATGGCTAACGGGCAATCCGCGTCAGCATGGTATGCGTTGATGAACAGCTCCCAGTTCGTGCGGCTGCGGTCAACGTGGGTGTCGGTGCACACATATACTTTGTACTCCTCGCTCGAGGCGTTGATGACAGGAAAGCCGCGTTCGGCGTTATAGCGGAACGAGTCGTCGATACGCTGGTCAATACCGGCAGAACTGCCGCTGAACATACCGACAACATCCAGGTTCCATGTATCGGGATTGCAAGCGCAAAGCATAAGTGCGCTCAATGATGCTATGATAGTCTTTCTCATAATGCTCATGATTTAGAATTGATAAACAAATCCCGCACGTACCTCTGCGGCGTAATACTTGGCATTCAGGTGGAACATACCCGTCGGCTTGCACAGCGCACCGAGGTTCACTTGCCAGTGATCGTTGATGTTATACCGTCCGTTCGCCATGAAGACAGGCTGCCATACACGCTCAATCTGATAATCCGTCATGTTCGATGCGCAGAGACTGATGTTCCACGGCGAGGTCTGCGGGCGAACGAAAACCTCCAGCCTGTAGCAGATGTTGAACGGCTCGACGATGATGTTCGAGTTGGAGTGCCAGTCGTAGGGTGATTCCATAATCAGGCGTGTTGACATACCTACCTGGAACGACACGTACTCCATCCTGTAACCCACGGCTATTGCTTGCGTGAGGTCGTTGTAGCCGTCACGCTCATACAGGTTGAACAGCAGCCTGCCTTCCAGGAAGAATTCGCCTGCCGGCACAGCGAACTTCGGACGCAGTTGAACGCCCAAGGCATGGTTGTTTGCGGTGGTGAAGCGCAGGTCGGCCTGCATCTCAAAGTGCTCGTTGATTGGCATGAATGCCCCGAAATCAACACCGGCGTGCGAGCCGTACGTCGTGTTATGGTTGTAGCCTGCGTTCATCCGGACAGAATAGCGGTTGATGCCGAACTGCACCTGCGCCATCGCAGGAAGCATGACTGCAACCATAAGGATCAGTAGTGTTAGTCGTTTGTTCATGTTGTTATGTGTTTTGAGCAGCCAAATTTGGCTGCTGCAATTTATAATTCTACAATTGTTATACCTGCGCCGCCGCGGTCGGGGTCGCCGTCGTGGAAGGTGATTGAGCCTGTGCCGCGTTTCTGCATAGCGTGACTCTTCTGCTGCAGGTAGTCGCGCACCACTTGCTTGACTGCACCGGTGCCTGTGCCGTGCAGAATGGTCACCTCGTCTGCGCCGACCATGATAGCGTCGTCAATGTACGCTATAATCGTCTCCAATGCCTCATCTACGCGCATGCCGCGCATGTCGAGCGTGCGGTTGAACGCCAGCTTGCGGCGGCGCATCTGGTCGGCCACCGTGGTCGTCGGGCGTGGCGAAGAAGGCTTGGATGCAAGCTCCGGACGCTTGGTCAGCATCCGCAGTTCGCTCAGGTCGTGCAGCACGGCTTTGCCGTTCTTTAGTCTTTCTGCGTCAGCGCTCTTTTCTCTTTGAGCGACAGCGGTCTTTTTCCTTTTAGCAGCCTTTGGCTGCGGTCTTTCTTCTGTTGAAACCTGCTGCTTGAGTTCCTCCACCTTCGCCCGTGCCTTCTTCGTCGCCTCTTTGTCCGCCTGCGCCTCTTTTATTTCGCGGATCGTACGTTCGATGGTTGCGTTCGACTGCTCAAGCAGGTCTGCAGCCTGTTGCTTGGCTTCGTTGAGCATCTCTTTCTGCTTCTTCTTCAGCTCGCCTATCTCCTTCTCGTAGTAGGCTATCTTCTCTTCCAGATGCTTCTCTCGCGTGCGGATGTTCTGGCGTTTGTTCTCCCAGTAGCGTTTGTCGCGGGCGATGTCCTGCAGCTGCTTGTCGTAGTCAATGTGCTCCGCACCGATGAGTCCGGTCGCTTGGGCGATGATGTCCTCCGGCAATCCTATCTGCCGTGCTATCTCGATGGCGAACGACGAGCCTGCCTGCCCTATCGAAAGCTGGAACAGCGGTCGCAGCGCGCCTCTATCGTACAGCATCGCGCCGTTGACGATGCCTTCTGTCTGTTCGGCAAGGTGCTTGAGGTTCGTGTAGTGCGTCGTGATGATGCCCGTCGCTTGCGCCTCGTTCAGCCGCAGAAGCACGCTCTCGGCTATCGCACCGCCGATGAGCGGCTCGGTGCCTGTGCCGAACTCGTCTATCAGGAACAAGGTGTCCGTGTCGGCGTTCCTGACGAAGTGCTTCATGTTCCGCAGGTGCGACGAATAGGTCGAAAGGTCGTTGTTGATCGACTGCTCGTCGCCGATATCTATCATCAGTTGCCTGAATATGCCCGCCTGCGATGCCTCGCCTGCCGGTACAGTCATGCCGCATTGCAGCATGTATTGCATCATCGCGGCGGTCTTCAGGCAGACCGATTTGCCACCGGCATTCGGACCCGAGATAACCAGTATGCGGTTGCCTTCGTGCAGTTTGATATCCAGTGGCACAACCTCTTTGCCGACTTCCGGCAGACGCTTGCACAGGATGGGGTGTCGCGCCTGCTGCCAGCAGAGCAGGGGCTTCTTGACGATGGTCGGCGCAATACTCTTCAGTTGCAATCCTACGCGTGCCTTGGCGCGTACAAAATCCACCTCTGCCACAAAGTGCTGTACCTGCATCAGGTCGCCCAATAGCGGTCGCAGCTCGCCCGAGAACGCAATCAGTATGCGTATGCGTTCGCGCCGTTCTGCGCCTTCGAGCTCGCGGATATGGTTGTTCGCCTCTATCACTTGCTGCGGCTCGATATATACGGTCTTTCCCGAGGCACTCTCGTCGTGCACGATGCCGCCTATCTTCCGCTTGTACGCCGGTGCCACGGGTAGTACCAGTCGTCCCTCGCGCAGGGTAGGGGCTGCATCTTTGTCTATCAGCCCGTCGGCTTGTGCCTGACGCAGGATGCGGTCAATAGCCCTTGCCACCGTACCCTCCGCCTTGCGTAGCTCCTGTCTGAGACGCGCCAGCTCGGGTGAAGCCGAGTCGCGCAGTTCCCCGTAGCGGTCAAGCAGTTGGTCGAGGCGCGTGGTGACAGGCGTCAGCGACAGACCGAGCATGGTACTCATGTTAATGAGCAATGCGTAGCGCGCAGGCTCCAGACCTTTCAGAAACGCTTGCATGTCGCGGGCGAACAGCAGACACTTCTGCAGACTGAACAGCTCCGGCTCATCGAGGTAAAGTCCCTCAATACGAATGCGTTGCAGTTGCTCGCGCAGGTCGTAAATCTCTCCGCGTGGAAACGAGAGCGTAGCATCCGTCAGTGCCTGCTGCATCTGGGCGGTCTGGTTGACACGCTCGATGATGGCGGTCGCATCGGTCAGATACGACATCTGCTCGCAACGCTCCTGACCGAGCGGCGAATCGCACTCCTTGCTCACCCACTCGCGAATAAGCGTGAAGTCAATCTTCTGTTCTATGTTATCTGGATACAACATCAGTCTGTATTCTGTCAGGCATAGCCGGTCTGTCTTCTGTCAGCTTGAAGAGCGGTCTATCCGAGCAATCGGATATCCTTCACCGCTTCGCCGCCTACGGCATCGTTGAGTTTCTGTATCAGCCGGAATCGTTGCTCGAACAGCTCTTGCCGCAGTGCGGCATTCGTTATACGCACGCGCAGCATGCCGTCTCTCACCTCTATGTCACGCGAGTAGCGCGCAATCGTCGGGCCGAGTATATCCGCCCATTGCTCTACCACACGGTGTTCGAGCAAGGGCTTCTCCAGATTGTTCATGCGAATCCACTCCGCAATCACGCTGTCCAATGTCTGTGCCTCTTTCCGTTTCATCGCAGGTTAATCCATTGTTGCGTTTTGAGCGGTGTGCCTTCGGGTATGCCGTTAATCTTGTATAGCGAGCTCATCTTCATGCCGTAGTGCTGCGCGATGTCCCAAGCCGTCTCGCCGGGCTGCACCAGGTGACGTGTGTTGCGCTTGTCAGCTTTGCTGCGCTTGGGGAAGAGGTAGATGCGGTCACCGCCGCGAAGCGTTTGCTTGTCGGTTGCCTCGTTGATGCGGCGCAGGGTCTTCTCCTCCATACCAAGGGTATAAGCGATGCTTCCCCATGTGTCACCTTCTTGCGCCACGATGAACTTCCGTCCGTTGGTTTTGCCATAGGCGTGCTCGGAGTACAGCTTGTTTGTGCGGAACTGTGCCGGGCGCCATACAACCGTATCAGCACTTGCCTGTTGAACTTGCGGCTGCGTAGGCTTGGATGGTTTGACCGGCTTGGTGGTTTTATTGGACTTTGTCGAGGTTTTGTCGGGGTTTTGTCGGGGTCTTTCCGGAGGCGAATCGGAGTTTTGTCGGGGTCTTGTTGCACTCTTTCCGTTTTGAGCAGTTACCTCAGGCTTGCTCGTCTTCTCCTTTTTATCCGGCTTAACAGATGCCTTGCCAAGATTGGCAAGGTCATAGGTTTCTATGATCCGTATCAGCTTCTGCGGATAACTCGGGTCGGTGGCATACCCGCAGGCTTTCAGCCCGTTTGCCCATGCCTTGTAGTCGTTGACGTCATAGGTGAACAGCACCTCATAGCGCTTTCGCTTGAGGAACAGCGAGTGGTCGCGGAACGAGTCATCGGCGTTCTGATAACTGCGGAAACACTCGTCGCGCTTGTCATCGTCCTTGCGGAAAGTGCCGCCTTGCCAGTCACTGTGGCACTTGATGCCGAAGTGGTTGTTGGCGGTCGTCGCCAGGTCGCTCTGACCGGCACCGGACTCCAGCAGACCTTGCGCCAGCGTGATAGATGCAGGGATACCGTATTGAACCTGTTGGGCTAACGCCGTGGCTTTCCATTTGTCGATATATGCTACGTACGCAGGGTTGCGAACAGCACTCGTCTCAGGAGCACCAAAGACCGACAAAAACACGCACAAAAACGCTGCCACTGATACACAAATCTTATATCTTGACATAAAAATACACACTTTCACGCACAAAGTTACAAAATAATTTGCAAATTTGCAAATATTTTCGTACTTTTGCAGCAGAAAAAGAAAATAAAATACGTATTGATATGAGAAAAGCATTATTTTTCCTTCTTTCTGCAGTCGTTTTGTGCGCTTGCCGTGGTCCCCAAGGTCCGATGGGTCCTCAAGGTCCTCAAGGTCCTGCCGGAGAGGGTGTGAACTGGAAGATCGCTGATCTTGACGTTACGCAGTGGGATTATTCCAACTACAAGGACAATAACTTCTATTTCGCCAAGTTCGATGTTCCTGCCCTCACAAGCTTTGTCTTCACCGATGGGAATGTGAACGGTTATATCTATATGACCGAGAACGGCGAAAAGATTCAGCACTCACTGCCATACGTGCTGCATAAATACGAGACGGACTCACAGGGCAATCCGATATACTATACCGAGACGGTCGATTTCGTGTATGGTGTCGGATGGGTACAGATTGAGGTGCGTGACTCTGACTTTGCTTACGAGACGGATGTGCAGATTGTGCCCAACCAAATGTCGTTCCGTATTGTCATGACCTACTAACAGCGAAGCGCTCTAACCTCCAACAGCGAAGCGGTCTTGCTGCAATTCATATCTGACAACCGGCATGTTGATGTGGCGCAACTTGCGCTGCAACGTAATCGCTATCCGATGCTCTCGGATAGCGATTTCCGTTTCTGCCTGCAGCAAATTGACGGCTTTCAGCGCACGCGCGACAAACTGCCGACCTTCGCAACCATCGACGGCTGGCTCTATCCGCCGCGCCTGAACCTCGAGCAGTGCAGCAGCGAACGTACAGCACGCTACAAAACCTCTCTTCTGTCTTCCTTTCACCTTTCACCTTTCACATTGATTGACGCCACCGGCGGATTTGGCGTGGACACTTTCTTCATGAGTGAGGCTGCCGACGAGACGCACTACTTCGAGCAGAACGCCGAACTGGCGGCTATCGCCGAGCAAAACTTCCGTTTGGCCGGCAAGTCTATCCACTGTCATGCTGAAGCGTTCGATACAGAAATTTTGTGCAACTTAGTCGGGGGTAAGACGGAGGAATGTCGAGAGTTTGTCGAGCCATTGTCGGGAGTGCTCTACCTCGACCCTGCCCGCCGCGACACTCACGGAGGCGAGGTTTTTCGTCTTGAGGACTGCACGCCCAACGTCATAGATATTGTCCGGTATGTGCAGCGCAACTGCCCGAACATGCGCATCCTGCTCAAACTCTCGCCGATGTTGGATATTCGTCAGGCTGTTCTTCGTCTTGGCGGCACGTGGGATGTATATATTCTCAGTATCTCCAACGAAGTCAAAGAGTTATTGCTCTTGTCCGGCGGTACAAACACGATAAATGCTGTGTCGCTCGACGATGCTGGTGCGCACTCCTTATCATTTACTCCCGCTGAGGAACAATCTGCCGACGCTCAATTCGTTTCCGCAGAGCAGCCTTTGCCAGGCTTATACATCTACGAACCAGATGCTGCGATCCTCAAAGCCGGTGCGTTCCGTTTGCCCAGTGCCCGTTTCGGCCTCTTGAAAGCCGACCGCAACACCCATTTGTACCTTTCCCCCGATCACCCCTTCCCCTCTTCACCCTCTAATTCTCTTCCTCCCGGTCGCACGTGGAAGATCATCGGCGTCTATACGCGCGCGAAAGAGGTACAGTGCGCACTCACGCGTGCGAACGTGCTTGCCCGCAACTATGTCGTGCCTGCCGATGCCCTGCGCAAGCAGCTCCGACTGAAGGATGGCGGTGACGATTACATCATCGGCTGCCGCATGGCTGACAAACCTTTGCTCCTCCACTGCCGCCGCGTCCCACCACCGACAGTGTAACAAGCGGACGCAATGAAGCCGACCTCCCATTTCTATGATTTTTTTTACATGAGGTACGCTCACGCATACGCGCGACTAAAGGATACGATAAATGCTTTAATAGAGACTTTTAAGGCTTTCCGCGATAATTACAAGGAACGTACAGGCGAGTATATAGATGCAGAATTTGAGTTTGTCTATGACACCAGCGCATCATCACCGGCATTCATGAGATGGGGCGGAGATGTCTTGCAGTACAATAAGGCTCACAGAATATCTGTTATTTGACACCGAGCCGTGGGGTTGAGCCGTCCCACGGCTCATTTTATGCGTTTTCCGCGTTTCTTTGTTTCCCGATGGCTTAAGCACAATGAGACAGCCGCCTTTGGCAGAACATGAAAGAACAGAATCAGCGTATGGTATAGGCTGTGTCGTATCCGGAACCACGGCATATCTCGTTGCCACGGATGGTATAGACGACATCGTAGCCTGAGCCATCGCAGATTGTGTTATCGCGTATGGTGTAGGCGGTGTCATAGCCGGTACCATAGCATATCTCGTTGTCACGGATGGTGAAAGCTACATCGTAGCCTGAGCCGAAACAGATGGAACTACCCCGTATGGTGTAGGCCGTGTCATATCCCGAACCTTTGCAGAGCTCGCAATCCTTGAACACATAATCCTTGGCAAAGGTCAGTATGCCTGTTACCAGAAGTGTGAGCAATATGCAGATGATTTTTTTCATGTTCTTGGTTTTTATTAGAATAAGCAAAAACTGTGCCAACGGATTACCTATTCATTAGGAAGTAGAACTTCATGAACTCCTTTCCGACATCTTCGAGTTCGCGGAAGGTGGTGGCCATTGCGTTCATACCGGCAAGGAGAGGCTCCCTAAACGCCGGATTGTCTCCGTAGCCCGGATTGGCAAGCAAGGTTCTGATGCTTTGCTTGGGGTGTTATTGGAAGATGGTCCCGTGATGATCGTGTGCATCCAACAATCTTCGATGGTGCAACTATTCATAGAATACAGACGGCTACGCCTGACAAAGTGCAAACACTCCGCATGGTTTGTACTTTACAAACAAGATGAGCCTCCTGACGGGGGCTCATCTTGCTTGTTCGTTGACTGGTAGTCTTATTGGAACGAGGCGCGGTTGTCCTCAATCTTGGCGTTCTGCTCAAGGTTGTTGATGAGCTGGTAGGGCAGCGAGTAGCCGGTGCGAGCATTGAGTTGCGCAATCTCCGTCTCATAGTTCACCTCAGCCTCCGAGCGCTGTACATCGGCAGGAACCATAACAATCACACCCTGATTGCCTCGTACGGGTTTCGACAGCTCGCCCGCAGCAGTAGCAAACGCAGTACCGATAGCGGCAGGCTCCATACCCTCGTTGCCGAAACGATAGCTGTCCTCGGTTAGTTCGTCGATATGACGCACCTCGGTACCCATCAGCTCGGCAGCCTCTTGCAGCGTCTTGGCAGCAGCAATCTGCTTGCTGATGTACTCTGCTTTCTTGCGGTTGACTGCCTCATAACGCAGGGTGTTCTGCACGTCTTCAAAAGCGCGGTACTCGTCATCGTGGGTGGCGGTCAGCACGGCTACAATGTACTTGTCGCCACACTCGAAGACGTCGCTCACCTGGCCTTCTTTAGCCTTGAACGCCCAACGCACAATAGCGCGGCTGGCTTTCAGGTCAGCAACCTTGTTACCCATCTTCTGCAGACCGTTGGCTGTCAGCACTTCCATCTGTGCCTCCTCGGCAGCAGCGCGGAATGCCTCTTCGTCGGTGTTCGCTACAACGAACTGGTTGGCGGTGTTATAGATAGCGGCATAGGTCTTGCTTGACGGCGTAACCTCGCGCTCGATGATAGCGAGCTTGACTTTCGGGGTCGGTTTGGTCAGACCGGTAATCTCAAACGTGCGGTCTTCCATACCCAGACTGACGGTGAAGCGCTGTCCAACCTTGCCGGCAAATGCAGGCTCGGCGATGTTCTTCTGCAGGTCTGCCTCGGTGAACCAGCCATACTCCTGGTCTTGTTCATCTTCCTTGGTGGCGATGCCCTTGAGTTGAACGGAGTCCGGCGTGCTGTAGCCGCAATCCATCAGTCGTGCCATGCGGAACGTACGGGTAGCCTCGTCATAGTTGAGTGCCATGAAGTCATCTTTCTTCGCACCCTTGGCAAAGGCAAACTCCTTGTATGCCTCGGGAACATTGTTCTCTGAATAGTTGCGCCCGTCATACATGATGTCCGAGTTGCTGTTCACAACCAGTGCAACCTCATCGGTGGTGCGGAACTCATCCTCGATAGCCTGCATGGCTTTTTCAGCAAGCTCATAGTCAGCTTCGCTCGGCACGATGGGGAAGGCGATGTAAGCGATGTCGCGGTTAGGCGTCTGCTTGTACAGCGGCTTGCGCTCGTCGTAGATTTTGCGGATGTCGTTCGTGCTTACCTTAACCAGCGAGTCAGCTACAGTGTAGTACGGCTTGACGGCATAATCCACACTGACCTTCGTCTGACGTGCCTGTGCTACGTACTTGGCGTCGAGGTTGTTGGCGGTGATAAGGTTCTGCAGCAGACCTACGTACTTCTCCTGAAGACTGGTCAGGCTAACGGCGTTCTCCCAATACATCCAGTAGTCCTTAGCCTGCTTGATGTTGGCTTGTTGCTCCGCCGTCTCGGGCTCCATCTCGATGGTCTGGAGGAAGTTGAGCAGGTAGTTGCGGTCGAACTTGCCATCCATACCCGTGAACATACGACGGGAGGTGATGAGTTGGTGAGGGTTGGCACCGGCGCAGAGCTCATACAGCTCGTCCGGAGTAACATCCATACCAATCTTGTCAGCCTGGTCTTTCAGGGTGTACTTTGCCACCATCATCTGCCAAACCTGATTGCGGATCTGCGCATGCATGTCTTCGTCAAAGTCGCTGCGACCGGACTCAATCTTATAGACTTCTGTCAGTTGCTCCACAGCGTTCTCGTACTCGGTGTAGTGAATCTTTTGTCCTTCAATCTCTCCGATGTACTCGCGGCTCTTGTTGAAGTACGAACTGCTGGAGTTAAGGACGTCGCCCAAAATAAATGCAAGCATAGCCAGACCTACTATCACCAGCAGGAACACGCCATGGTTGCGAATACGTTGTAATGTTGCCATATTAGTAATTTAGTTATTATTTTCTGTTGTTTGTCAGGTCTTTCCGCAAACGCCGGAATATCCGGATTACCTGACATCACCTGTGCGCGCCTATAGACGCGCAAAAAGCGGATGCAAAGATACAAAAAATATTCGATATATGCAAATAATTCTGCAAAAAAACTTTCAATCGCTCAATGCAGTTTACTTTTGCAGTCTATACAATCTGTGCCGGTTGCAGCTTCTCGCGTATCTTGATATATATCGTGTTGCCTTTGTCCGCCTGCGAGATGATGACGTATCCCATACCTATGCCTACCTTTCTGTCCGGCAGCATGATGCCCGAGGTTACGTGCCCTATCTTGTTGCCCTCGGCGTCGCAGATGTCGTAGCCGTTACGCGGTATGGCGCGCTCCAGACACTCGAAGTGCACCAGTTTGCGCTTTACGCCTTCGGCTTTCTGCTTGAGCAGGAAATCCTTGTCGATGAAGTCCTTGGCATTGAGCTTCGTTATCCACCCTAATCCTGCCTCTAATGGCGAAGTGGTGTCGTCGATGTCGTGGCCGTACAGGCAATACCATTTCTCCAGACGCAGCGAGTCGCGTGCGCCGAGACCGATAGGTGCGAGCCCGAACGGTTTGCCCACCTCGAACAGTGCATCCCATATCTGCATCGCATATTCTTTCGGGAAGTACAGTTCAAATCCTCCTGCGCCCGTGTAGCCTGTGTTGGAAAGGATGACGCCTTGCACACCTGCGAACGACCACTCGCGGAACGAGTAGTAGGGTATAGCACTCAGGTCGGCGTCCGTCAGCAGCTGTAGCATCTCGGTGGCTTTCGGCCCTTGCACGGCGAGTTGCGCGTACTTGTCCGAGGCGTTCTCGAGGTTCACGCCGAAGGTGTTCTGCTTGTTCACCCATGCCCAGTCCTTGTCGATATTGCCGGCATTAACTACCATCAGATACTTGGTGGTCGAATACTTGTAGATGATCAGGTCATCCACGATGCCGCCTTTGCCGTTGGGCATACAGGTATATTGCGCTTTGCCGGCATCGAGCTTGCTCACGTCGTTGGTGGTGATGTACTGCAGGAAATCCAGCGCTTTGTCGCCTTTCACCCAGAACTCGCCCATGTGGCTCACGTCAAACACGCCAACGCCTGTGCGGACAATCATGTGTTCCTGATTGATGCCTGTCGGGTACTGAATAGGCATGTTGAATCCGGCAAACTCTGCCATCTTCGCTCCGAGTGCAATGTGCACGTCGGTATAAGGGGTTGTTTTCATTATGGTAGTGATTATATGTTATTCTTCAAACGGATTACAAAGGTACAAAAAATATTTGACATTTGCAAATATGGGACACAAAAAAACGCCCCGAAGGACGTTTTTTTTTGCAAACACCATTGATTAGGAGTTAACCACGGCGCGAGCCATAGCGTCCTTGTAGTACTTCTGGTCAACGAAGACATCCTCCTTGTACGGGTTGATGTGATGTTTCTTAGCCTGAGCGCAGATGTACGCAAGAGCGATGATGTTCGTTACGAGTGCGAGAGCGGAGATGAAGATCATCATCGACGGGTTGGCAGCGACAGCCGAAGCTTCAACGGTTGTTCCAACTACGCCATCAACGGCAGCCTGACCACCGGCTTCGTACAGTTTCTCGATAGTAGCCACACCTTCCGGATAGAGCACGGGCAGGGTAGCCCAGTCGTACCACTGGCGACCGTCCTTGAAAGTCTCCTGGAAGAGCGGGAACACCTGAGCAAACATGCACCAGATAGCCAGCGTGTTAGCGCGGTTCTGAATCCAACCGCCACGGTTCCAAAGGATAGCAGCTACGGTCGGAGCGAGCAGCAGAGCCACACCGCAATACCAGCTGTGCGTAGGCAGGCAGTTGTACGTGTAAGCAAAGTTCCAGATGTCGTAGATAACGATATACACCCAGGTCATGTCTGCCCAGATCATATCCTTACCGTCCTTAGAAGGATAAACCTTCCACCATGCGGTCATACAGAAGATGTTGATCAGACCGGCTACGCCGTTCATCACATTGTGCCAGCCACCATACTGCCACACACCTTCCGAGGTGAGCCACCACTTGTTCCAGCCCATGATAGCGGACTCGAAGTCCGAGGCACAAGCGATGAGGATGTTGATAGCCACGATGATGAACGGGAACGGCTTGAACCAGTGCTTGGCACCGATGCCCCACTCGTACTTGATCATCATGAAGCCGATACAGCCAGCAGTGGCGGCATAGAGCTTGGCGTAGTGGAACCAGCCCTGCATGTAGATATGCGTCTGGTTGTTCAGCGCCCACTCCGAGCCGAGACGTACACCTACGGCGATGGCGATGAAGTAAACGGTTAGTGCCAGCGGAATGGCAAAGAACGTGAGTGCGCCACCTAACTTGGTGCGGCGGGCAAACTCATTGAACAGGATCAGTCCGGCGAGGACTGCGAACATCATAACCCATTGAATAAGGGCGTGATCTCCATAGACTTGAAAAAACATAAATGATTAGATTTTGGTTGATTATTAATTGCTATTTAAGCTTTGACAGCTTTTCTTTCTTTCAGATAGCACCATGCGCCCCATGCCAGGGTGACGATGACGGACATAGGAATGCCTACGGTGAGTATCTCCCTGAGCATCACGGCTCCGCCGCCTTCAGTAGCGAGGGCGGTGAAGAACGGGTACTGCCACGTCACTTCGCCATTGATAATATGGTCAACAACAAGCATCAGTGAGCCTCCCCAGAGCATCATTTCCAGTGTTTTTAAGTTGCGCGATAAGAACGATTCATGCTGCGTGCCTTGTCCGGCAAGTGCTTTTCGTTCCATTTGTTTGCGATACGCAGTCGTTGCGATTGCCTGCGTAAGAGGTACAATAAAACAAGCCATATATATTTACGATTTACGTATTTACGATTTACTAATTATTTAGCCAACAGGCTATCTGACCAGCAACTCTTTGATCTCCACTTCCCGCCCTTGCTTGAGCCATGTGTCCGGACTGCCGCAGTGTGGGCATATCTTGCCGTGTGCGACGGTCGGGTAGTCTTTGCCGCAGCCGTCGCAATGCGTCACGGCGGGTATCGGCTCTATCTTCAGTTCGCAGCCCTTGAGCAACTCTTCCTTGTCTGCCGCCCAGCGCCAGCAGTCGGTAAGGTATTCCGGCACGATGGTACTCACTTCGCCGATGTTCATCACAACGGTTGACACATGCTCCACATTGTTCTCCTCAGCCGCCTGCTTGACGTCGCGGATGATATAAAAGACGATACCTAATTCGTGCATACTAAGTCTGTATTCTGTCAGCGTCAGCGGTCTTTCTTGAACAGAATCTTCCCTGCACGCTTGAGCATGTAAGGCATAATAGCACTGAACTTGTCCTCGGAGCGAACCATGTGGCTGGCTTCAGGGTGCTCGCGGTGCAGGTGGATGGCGTCAAAGGCGCACTTGGTGGTGCACACGCCGCAACCGATACAACGGTTCTGGTCAACAACCGACGCTCCGCAACCGAGGCAGCGGGCAGTCTCCTTGCGCACCTGCTCTTCGGTGAGCGTCTTGTGGTAGTCGGCAAAGGGGTTCTTCTTCGGTTCCACACCCGGGTCTTGGCGAGAGCCGTTGTCATAACTCTCGACGACGATGTCCTGCTTGTTCAGCTCAATGAAGTCACGACGGTTGCGTCCGATAGTCATGTGCCCATGCTGTACGAAGCGGTGCAGTGATTCCGCTGCTTCCTTGCCGGCAGCTATGGCATCAATGGCGAACTTAGGTCCGGTGAACACGTCACCACCGACGAAGATGTCCGGCTCAGCGGTCTGGTACGTTAGTTTATCTGCCACAGGAAAAACGCCGCGGAAGAACTCGACCTTGGTGTCCTTCAAGAGGTCCTTGAGGACCACTGTCTGACCGATAGCGAAAATCACCATGTCCGCATCCAGCGTCAGCAGCTCGTTCTCGTCGAACTTAGGCGCAAAGCGGTGCTGCTCATCGAAGACCATGACGCACTTCTTGAAGGTTATACCTTTCACTTTGCCCTCTTCACCTTTCACCTCTTTGGGTCCCCATCCGGGGTTGATCACTACGCCGTCCTCGCGTGCCTCGCGGCGTTCCTCTTTGGATGCCGGCATGATATCTTCGGTCTCCAACGAAAGCATCGTCACCTGCAAAGCACCGCTGCGCAGGGCGACGCGTGCCGCGTCGATAGCCACGTTGCCGCCGCCTACCACGACCACTCTTTTATCTTTGAGCGGAGCGGTCTTTTTACCGTCTGCCAATTGTCCGCAGTTGGCGTCGTGCAGGAAGTCGATGGCTGTAGTGGTGCCTTGCAGGGTGTCACCTTCGATGCCCGGCAGACGTCCGCCCTGACAACCTATCGCCACGTAGAAGCCCTTGTAGCCCTGCTTGCGCAGTTCGGCAATCGTTATATCCTTGCCCACCTCCACGCCGCAACGTATCTCCACGCCTATCTCGCGCATGATGTCTATCTCGGCATCAATGACGTCTTTCTCCAGTTTGTACGAAGGAATGCCGTAGCGGAGCATGCCGCCGGGTTTCTCGTTGCGCTCGAACACGGTGGGTTTGTATCCCATCGTGGCGAGGTAATAGGCGCAGCTCAGTCCGGCAGGACCACCGCCAATGATGGCTATCTTCTCTTCCCAACGGTCTTGGACGTTGGAGCAGATGTTCACCTCGGGGATGAAGCGCGTCTCGGCTTTCAAATCCTGCTCGGCTATGAACTTCTTGACGGCATCAATCGCCACGGGATTATCTATTGTACCGCGCGTGCACGCGTCTTCGCATCGGCGGTTGCAGATGCGTCCGCATACAGCAGGGAACGGGTTTTCGCGTTTGATGAGTTCCAGTGCCTCGCGGTACTTGCCCTCGGCGGCTTTCTTCAGGTAGCCTTGCACGGCTATATGCGCCGGACAGGCGGTCTTGCAGGGCGAAGT
This sequence comes from Paludibacteraceae bacterium, assembly GCA_017444065.1. Lineage (GTDB taxonomy): Bacteria > Bacteroidota > Bacteroidia > Bacteroidales > Paludibacteraceae > Colicola. Next base: position 51,054 of record JAFSXJ010000139.1, read on the forward strand.
GCCGGTCGGATAGCAGTTGATGCGGTTTTTGTCGCGGTAATCTTCATCCCACTTCTCGGGTCCCCATTTGCTGGCATCGGGCAACTCCTGCTTCGGGTAGGTTTGCTCGCCGTGCTTCGTGCAGAGTTTCTGCCCGAGTTTGACTGCACCTGCCGGACAATATTCCACACATCTTCCGCAAGCCACGCAGTTCTTTGGATCAACCTTAGCCACGTAGGCACTACGCGACAGGTTGGGCGTGTTGAACAGTTGCGAGGTGCGCAGGGCGTTGCATATCTTGACGTTGCAGTTGCAGATGGCGAAGATCTTGCCCTCGCCGTCGATGTTGGTCACCTGGTGCACAAATCCGTGGTCTTCGGCTTTCTTGAGGATGGCTATCGCCTCGTTGTAGGATATATAGTGTCCGCGGTTTGTTTCCACGAGGTACTCTGCCATGTCGCCCACACCGATACACCAGTCGCGGTAGTCATCGGCGCATCCCTCGTCCATCTTCTTTCGCCCGTAGCGGCACGAGCAGATACCTACGGCGAGGTGTCCTTCGTAGCGTTTGAGCCAGTAACTGATATGCTCAATGTCCGCCGTCTCATTCTCCATGTTGATGGCTTTCTCCACGGGTATGACATGCATGCCTATGCCTGCGCCGCCCATCGGCACCATAGGTGTCACTTTCTCCAGCGGCAGGAACGTCATCCGCTCGAAGAACATCGCGAGCTCCGGATGCTTGTCCATCAGTTCGACGTTCATGTTGGTATATTCGGCACTGCCGGGCACGAACATCGGCACCCAGTATTCGCGTGCCTCGCGCTCGAAACTTGTGCCGGGCACCGGACCGTCTTTGGTGTAATGATCGCCGTAGTCGTATTCGACCATTCCGAAGAATGCAAGTTTGTCCAGCAACTCATCGAATGACTTGGCATCCGGAGTGTAGTGCTTCTGCTTGTTCCATTCATGGAGTTCCTTGATGGAGTGATGCTCGCGCACTTGGAGGAACTTCTTGCTGAGCATATCCAGCAGCAGATCGAGCGAAGCCTCGCGGGTCACGGCGTCCATCTCGTCCTCGAAGATGCAAGCGAGACCCCAGTATTCCGGAGCGTCGGTAGTCATCTTCAGTTTGCCGGGTACGCGGTCGGTTACAGACTGTACGAACTTTATCAGTTTCGGATTTGGATTCTTGTCGCCCCTGTGCTTGGGAACGAACTTGTCGGACATCTGTGGCATAAAACTATTTACGATTTAATCATTTACCATTTCTTTTCTCGTTTCACTCGAACGATCTGCTTCGCCGTATGGTTCATTTATTTAGCCATTTAGCTATTTTTTCCATTTCTTGACTTCGGTCAAGAGCCATTCGGCGAATTGGTCAATGCCTTCGCCGGTCTTGGCGCAGACGGGGATGACGATGGCTTTCGGGTTGCGCATGTGGATGTATTCCTTGCATTTCTCAAGGTCGAAATCGAAGTAGGGCAGTACGTCTATTTTGTTGATGACTACCACATCGCACACCGTGAACATCAGCGGGTATTTCAAGGGCTTGTCGTGCCCTTCCGGTACAGACAGAATCATAGCGTTGCGCACAGCACCGGTGTCAAACTCCGCGGGGCAAACGAGGTTGCCAACGTTCTCGAGGATGACAAGGTCATATGGCTCATCTTTGAACTTCTGAATCTTTGAATCTTGAATTCCCGCCAGTCCCTGGCGGGTCATTTCTGCGTCCAGGTGGCACATGCCGCCGGTGTGCAGCTGGATGGACTCAACGCCCGTGGCTTCCTTGATTTTGATAGCATCCACATCGCTGTCGATGTCAGCTTCCATGACGGCTATACGGATTTTGTCCTTCAGTCGGTTGATGGTCTGGATGAGTGTGGTGGTCTTGCCGCTGCCGGGTGCTGACATAAGGTTCAGCAGATATACACCGCGCTGCTTGAGCTCGGTGCGCAGGTTGTCCGCATTGCGGTCGTTGGCTTCGAATACGCTTTTCTTGAGTTCGATGACTTTGACTTCGTCCATGACTTATGCTTGAGTAACAATTTGGATTATCAGTTCAATGGCTTTCTGCATCGACTGAACAGGCAGGTACTCGAATCGGCTGTGGAAGTTCTCGCCACCGGCGAAGATGTTCGGGCATGGCAGCCCTTCGAACGAGAGCCTTGCGCCATCCGTGCCGCCACGTATAGGCTGCACCTTCGGCGTGACACCGACAGCCAGCATGGCTTGCTCCACGCGTTCCACCACGTGCATCACCGGTTCAATCTTCTCGCGCATGTTGTAGTACTGGTCGCGGATGCTGATCTCCACTGTACCATCTCCATACTCGCGGTTGACCTTGCGCACCAGATGCTCCAGTTCGCGTTTGCGGCTCTCGAAGCGTGCACGGTCATGGTCGCGAATGATATATGTCAGCGTCGTTTCTTCCACTGTACCCTGCATGCCGATCAGGTGATAGAACCCCTCGTAACCCTGCGTGTGCTCGGGTGTCTCCCAGCGCGGCAGCATGACGGCAATCTGGAAAGCTATACGCATGGAGTTAATCATCTTGTGGTACGCCTTACCCGGGTGAACATTCACGCCATGCACCTTGATGGTGCAAGCCGCGGCGTTGAAGTTCTCGTACTCCAGTTCGCCGATTGCGCCGCCATCCATCGTGTAGGCAAAATCCGCTCCGAACGCCTTGACATCGAAGTGGTCTGCACCCTGACCAATCTCCTCGTCGGGTGTGAAGCCGATGCGCAGTTTGCCGTGCTTGATTTCCGGATGCGCCAGCAGGTACTCGCATGCGCTGACTATCTCGCATATACCGGCTTTGTCGTCTGCGCCGAGCAGTGTCTTGCCGTCAGTAACGATAAGATCCTGCCCTGCGTAGTTCAGCAGTTCGGGGAACTTAGCCGTCTCCATAACAATCTGTCCTGTCTCGTTGAGGACGATATCCTTGCCGTCGTAATTGCTTACGATGCGCGGCTTGATATGCTTGCCGCTGGCGTCCGGCGCAGTGTCCATGTGCGCGATGAAGCCTATAACGGGGATATCCGGCGCGTCGCATCCCTCACTTGCCGGCAGCGTAGCCATGATATAGCCGTTGGCATCAAGCGTCACATCCTGCAACCCGACGGAGCGCAGTTCGTCGGCCAGGTAGCGTGCAAACTCCATCTGCCCGGGTGTGGAGGGCGTCAGGTTCGTGTTCTCGTCACTTGTGGTGCAGAACGACACGTATTTCAGAAATCGGTCAATCGGATTTACCATTTTATCATTTACTATTGGGTCATTTACTTGCTGAAGGCGGAGAGCAGTGTGCTCAGTGCACCGGCGTATTGCGATGCGGTGTTGGCGTACTGTGCAGCGGTAGCTGCGGTACTCTGGGTTTGGGTCTTGGCGTTCTGAACGGTTTCACTATTCTTGACCATGTCAACCAGACTGTTGGTCACACTGTCAACGTTATCCTGTGTAACCAGCCCGAGCGAACTGGCAATCATACCCTTGCCGAAATCCTTGAGGTAGGTAGTGTCCTTGTAGTTCGATTTCAGCCCCTCGCAGTTCGCGATGAGCGAAACGGTGTTGAGGATGTTCTGCATGTTCTGGTAGTCGAACTTGTTGCCGTCGGCTTTGTACTGGTTGTACAAGTTCAGCAGTGCGTTGCCTGCACCCTGACCGGCGTCAGAGGCGGAGGTGGCTGCTGTGGTTGTGGTACTTGCCGTGGTGCTTGCTGAATTGTCTGCACTGACGGTTGTTCGTTTCATCATTCCGCAACTTGCCATCATCATAGCGGCAGTTGCCAATACAATAAGTTTCTTCATATCTGTAAGTTTTATGTTTATATCACTATATTCATCTTTTCCGGTTCGTTGTTGAGGAATGCGATGATGTTGTCCTCCACATTGTGGCACATCGCAATACGCCCTTCCCATGTGCCGGTGCCCGTGTGCGGCGAGAGGACAACGTTCGTCAGTTCAAGCAAAGCCGGCGTTATTTGCGGCTCGTGCTCATAGACATCCATTGCAGCCCCGGCAATGATGCCCGTTTGCAGTGCTTCGACCAGTGCCTGCTCGTCGATATGTGCCCCGCGCGCGGTATTTATAAGGTACGCGGTTCGCTTCATCATCCCCAGCTCCTGCTTGCCTATGAGGTGGTGAACCTGAGGCGTGTAGGGTAGGTTGAGCGAAATGTAGTCGCTCTGTTGCAGCAGCGTTGTGAAGTCCACATACCGTGCACCGTATTGCTCTTCGACAGCTTCGGGCAAACGGTGACGGTTATGGTAGATGACAGTCATGCCGCTTGCCACAGCTCTGCGCGCCAGCGATTGCCCGATACGCCCCATGCCGATGATGCCCAAGGTCTTGCCGTACAGCGAATGACTGAGGTTGTTCATCACGGCGAACGGCTGACATGTGCCTTCGCGTAATGTGCGGTCGAACTCGCTCACCCGTCGTGCCACGGCAATCATCAGCGCAAACGCCAACTCTGCCGTAGGCTCAATGACCGGTTGCGGGGTGTTCGTCACGCGTATGCCGCGCTTGCGACAGGCGTCGAGGTCGATGTTGTTGTACCCTACGCCGAAGTTCGCTATCAGGCGGAGGGCAGGTGCTGAAGCTATCATCTCAGCCGTCACGGGTTTGTCGAAGGTGCTGACAAGTATATCCGCCTCGCTAAGCGGCACGTATAACGTGTGCTCACTGAGGCGTTTCAGCCCTTCGGCAGGCAGTTTGGTGGTGAAAGCGATGCGCATCTTATTCGTCTTCGTCAACAGGAATAGAGTTGTTGTTCACGGGCTGCTGCAGCGTGTCAACCGGTGCAGCAATGGGCTCGATAGCCAGTGTATCAGTCGGCAGAGCAGTTGTGTCCGGCAGAATAGGCTCGCGCACTCGCAGGCAGGCAATCGTTCCGTCGGATGAAGATACCACCACATCGTTCTTTTCAAGGATACAAGGTGTAGCCAGCAGACTGTTGCCTACCTTGTGCCGCCAGCGTATCTCGCCGGTCAAAGCATCCAGAGCGATGACCAGACCGTTTTTCGTAGTGACGAACAATGTGCCTTCACTCTCGATGAGTTGGGTAGGTGCGTGCTCGTAGCCGAACCCTGCATCGGTTGCCCAGAGCAGAGTGTCCGCCTTGAGGTTGATGGCTATGATGGTGTCCTGCATCGTCTTGGCGTAAAGGATAGTGTCCTTCATGCCGAGCGACTCGCGTACCTTCCAGCGGTTGGTACGCATGCTTACCGTACCGGAGTCGGTGTTCAGCGCGGTCAGATAGCGGTCGGGGGCAACGATATACACTCGTTTGCCATCGGAGCAAGGCGTCACGGCTGCCGGTGAGAGCTTGGTATTCGTCTTGCCGTTGTTCCAACGCCAAAGCAGTTTGCCTTTGCGTTTGTCAAAGGCATAGAAGTAACTGTCCCATGCGCCGACATAAAGGTTGTTCTTGTAGATGAGCGGCTTGGCAATGCAGTAGTTGCCGAAGCCGCGATACGTCCAGACAGGAGCGCCTGTCATGAGTTTGAGCGCATAGAAGCAACTGTCCGAACTGCCGACATAGACGGTGGAACCGTCAATCGTCACGGAGCCCGTAACAGGTTTGCCGAGTTTCTGCCGCCACATCGGTTTGCCGGTCTCCACGCTGAGGCAATAAATCGTTCCGTTAGCGCTGGCGAACACCACACGACCGTCCTTCACATCGGCGGAACCGATGATGCGGGCTGTGGTCTTGTAGCGCCAGAGAATGCGCCCGTTGCTCATATCCAGGGCATAGAATGTGCCGTTGTCGTCACCTATGTAGATGCGCCCGTAACGCTCCACCGGTGTGGCGTAGAAGCTTACCGGCAACTGACGCTCCCACACGCGCATAACCAGCGAGTCGCTGTCGTTGACCGCGTATGACGGAAGCAGCGTGGTGTCCGGTGCGGTAAATGTCCTGCGCTGCAGAGGCAGCGTGAGCCAGGGACGTATTGAACCCGTCCAATTGGTAGGTGCGGCATTCACACCCGGAAGAACACGTTCGCTGAAGCGGATGTTCGCGTCGTCAATATCAACCAGCGTGTAGCCTATGTTCCCTTCGTCATCGGGTAGCATCGAGCGGCAGAGCACATTGTCGATGCCGTCCACGGTGAGATGTTTGTTCTCGTGATGATGTCCGCCGATGATGACCTGCGTGTTGTATTGGCGCAGGATGTTTGTCAGGTCGTACCAGTTGTCCACGTCGCCGTTCTGCAGCGGATAGTGCGTCAGCAGGAACGTCGGCTGCTGTCCGAGCGAGTCGAGCCACTGACGAGCCCATAGTGTGTCAGCTGGGGAGATATGTCCTTCTGACATGCGCATAATCGGACCGCTGTTCATTCCCAGAAAGAGCATCCCGTGGGTGTTCAGCGCGAAGCGAACGGAATCGAACACCGCTTTCAGGTCTTGTAATGCCGATTGGCTCCAAGTCGTCTCATGATTGCCCGAGGTGACGTAATACGGTATCTCTGTGGCGTCCAGCAACTTACGCACACTGACCAGAGCAAGCGAATCGCCGTTCTCGGTCATGTCACCGGCATGCAGGATGAAGTCCGGTTGCTGGCTGCGGAGGTCTTCCAGGCATCGTGCCAAGCCTTGCAGTGCATCGCCTTGCACCTCACGAGGTACCAGCAGCGTCGTATCGCGCAATGTGGCAGTGTCCTGCGTCACAATGGTGTCGTACACTATCTCCGGCGCACTGACGTGCGTGTCTGTCAGCACTGCAAACCGAACCGGTGCGGCTGACAGGGAGAGGGTTAACAAACAGGCAATGAATAAGTAAAGTTGTTTCATATAGTATTCTTCAATTCTTCAAATCTTCATATTCCCTTACTCCAGCAGCATGTCAAACTGCTTCTTGAACTCACTCAGGTAGGGGTTCTGCTCTTGCAGCACACGGTACTTCTCGTCGGAAGTGTATGCGCGCTTCGACACGACGTTCTCCGCCACTACGATGCGGATGAGCAGATTGTCGTTCTGCAGGGCGTCACGCAGGATGGTGAGTATCTGTTTGCTGAACTTCTTGTACTCCTCTTCCTGCCAGGGGTTGACGAATGTCACCTGTGCTGTATGGTCGTCAATCAGGGTCGGCCGGTGTGCATCGAGCATCGCTACAAGGCGCTGTTCATGTTTGAACGTCGCTTTCAGACCAACCCACGCGCCGCTAAGTTGGTCTGCCGTAAAAGGGCTGTTGCGCTTTTCCTGCGGCGTAGCCGGAGCAACCGGAGTGCTCGGGATGCTCGGTTTAACCGGATTATCCGTACTGATTGGGGCACTCGTAACCGTACCGATTGTCGGCACGCTCGGCAGGTTCGGAATATTCGGTACGCTCGGCATCACCGGTGCCGGTTTGGGTGCAGCCTTCGGAGTGCTTGGAGCACTCGGAGTACTCGGAGCACTTGGAACACTTGCGGGCTGCGGCTTGTTGGCGGCACTCGGTGCAGCTATCGGCTGTGCTGTTGGAACATCCTTCGGTTGTGCGAGTTGTGACAGGCGGATGAGCATCAGTTCTACCGTCAGACGTTTGTTCTTCGAGGTGCGGTACGCCGTCTCTGCATCCACGATGACGTCCAGCGCCTTGTATATCCATGGGGCAGGCGTGTACGAAGCTTGCTGCTTGTAGTGCTGACGGATGGCGTCGGATGACTCAATCAGTTCGATTGTTGCGGCGTCGTGTGAGACGAGCACGTCGCGCAGATGTTTCGCCAGCCCGCTGACGAAGTTCCCTGCGTCAAAACCTTTGTTCAGCACCTCGTTCAGCAGGAGTAGGGCACCTTTGACATCGCCCCGCAGGGTCATGTCTGTCAGGCGGAAATAATACTCCGTATCGAGCACGTTCAGCACTTCGATGGCCTGCTCGTAACTGATGTTGTTGCCGCAGAACGCCACAAGCTGGTCGAAGATGCTCAGCGCGTCACGCATGCCTCCGTCGGCTTTCTGCGCTACGACGTTCAGGGCGTCCTCGGTGGCTGTTATGCCCTCTTGTGCAGCTACGTATTGCAGGTGGCGGATGATGTCCGCCACGGTTATTCGTTGGAAATCATAGACCTGGCAGCGGCTCAATATGGTCGGCAGCACTTTGTGCTTCTCCGTTGTGGCGAGGATGAAGATGGCGTACGAAGGCGGCTCTTCCAGAGTCTTCAGCAGGGCGTTGAACGCTCCTGCACTCAGCATGTGCACCTCGTCGATGATATACACGCTGTACTTGCCTATCTGCGGCGGTATGCGAACCTGGTCAATCAGGTTGCGGATATCATCGACGCTGTTGTTCGATGCAGCGTCCAACTCGTGGATGTTGAACGACCGCTGTTCGTTGAACGCCTG
>JAFSXJ010000140.1 GCA_017444065.1 Paludibacteraceae bacterium
TCTGATCCATACGCCAGTTGTCGGGCACCTCAAGGGCAAAACGCTCGTAGAACGGATGATGCGTATAACTGGTCAGACTCACGTAGTTCTCCTCCTTCAGGCCTAACGACTCAGCAAAGCTCTTCGGCGTATATTTCTTGCCGCGATAAGTGAACTCCTCCGGACACTTGCCCAGATACGTGTCATATATCGCCTGCAATCCCTCGCGCCATACGGGCGTAAGTTTGCGCAACTTGCCATTGATAAGTGCCTTAAGATAGCCGCCTGCTACGGCATCCAGCTCAGTGTGTACGGGCAGTGTGTCGCTTTTCGACGCGCCGTAACGGATGCCAGGCATCGCGTCCTGCGGCACCAAGCCATAGTGGGTCATGCAGTACAGCACATCGTATGCGCTGCCGCCGGGAGCGAAACTGCTGCCCTGACCGTACTGACGCACATAGTATGTTGCGCGGTCAATCATCGTCTTGCTCACCACGAACATCTCGCTCAGGTCATATTCGCCCTTGCCCGTGCGCAGCAGTTCGCTCTCAAGGAAGCCGATGGTCGAGAACGCCCAGCACGTACTGGAGCGGTTCTGGTCTTTGACTGGTGTGATACCCACGCTGTCGATCGTGGTGAACTGGAATCCTTCGATACTGTCTTTCGCGGCTTTTGCCACGCTGTCCGCCGCTGCAATCTCTGCTGACTGCGCCGTCATACTGACGAATAGCAGACACGTTACGATTAGTCTTAATGATTTCATATTATGGGCTTGTGTATCTCCGTTGGACGGAGTTGTTTTCGTTTTCCGCCACAAAGGTACAACTTTTTTCTCAATTTTCCAAATATCTCCCTCAGAAAAATACAATTCACTGCCATAATTCCGCAAAATTTTCAAGATTCACCGTATAAACATTTCCATTCCTCAGATGTTTTTGTATCTTTGCTCTCTCAAATGGTATCTGCCGATGACCACGGAGCAATCCCTTTATTGATGCGGATTGCAAGCGACCTTTATTAGGCTATTAACACGTGATTAACATGTGATTAACACGCTATTCGATGTACGCTCTCCTAACTGCCACGTATAACTGTATGAAAATTAATCACAAATCCCACAGCGAAACCTGGCGGTTGAGTGCAAAAATTGCAGTTTTATGAAAAAAAGTCACGCAATACTTGCAAATGTGGGATTTTTTTTGTACCTTTGTCTGCGATTTGGCAAAACAGGCTGACTGATGAAACTTTCCGACATCCAAGCGTACATCGAGGAGCATCCGTGGCTGGGCAAATGGGTACTGAATAAGTATACCATCACTACAGTCATCTTCGGCGTGTTCTTCTTGTTCGTAGGCGACCAGAGTCTGCTCAAGCAATTTCAGCGCGCGCGCCAGATGCACAGTCTGCAGCAGCAGATTGACCAGAGTCGGGAGAACATCGCTACTTACCAGCGAGAACTCGACTACCTCGCCAACCCAGACAGCCTTGAGCGTTATGCACGTGAGCAATACCATATGCATGCACCGAATGAGGATGTTTACATAGTGAAATAATCGCGGGAAGGATAGATGAAAGCGGGAAAGATACTACTGATAATCGGACTGATTGTGGTCGGGGCAGGCGCTATACTCTCCACCCGGGACATCGAACCGTATGCCGATTATGCACTGGTCATTGGCGCAGTGCTTGTCGTGCTTTCCGGATCATTCAGAATGCGAAATAAATGATATTCCGCTGTGAAATGTCAATTGTCAATTGTCCATTGTCAATTATCAATTAAATAGACATGCAGGATCAACTCGTCAACGAACATTGCATACTCGGCATTGACCCGGGAACGCTGTTCATGGGCTACGCCATCCTGCATACCGTAGGGCAAAAAGCGGAGATACGGGAGTTCAGCACCCTCGACGTTCACAAACTTGACGACCAGTACGCACGCCTGCAGCAGGAGTTCTTCTTCATCCAACAACTCATCGACAAGCACCACCCTACCTGTCTGGCTATTGAGACGCAGTTCGTGGACAAGAACCCGCAGACGATGATAAAAATCGTGCATGCGCAAGGGGTTGCTATAGCTGCTGCGTTGTCAAAAGATGTGCCGATATACGAGTACTCGCCGATGAAAATCAAGATGGCTATCACCGGCAACGGGCACTCCACCAAGCAGCAGGTAGCCGACATGCTCCAGCGATTCCTGCACATACCGCCCGAGCAGATGCCGAAGACGCTTGACGCAACCGATGCACTGGGTATTGCCTACTGCCACTTCCTGCAACTCGGTCTGCCCGTCAGCACCGCCAAAGGCGCAAAGAACTGGACAACCTTCGCCAAGCAGCACGGACTCGCCGACAGCGCAGCCACCACACCGAATCAGAAACTGATGGCGGCACTACGCGGCAAAAAATAGGTTGAATTTCAGAGTGGTTGACACAATACTGAACAACTTTAAACAATACTGAACAATACTGAACTACACTGAACAATATTAACAACTAAATATCAATTAATTATGGCTTACAAAATTTCTGATGACTGCATTGCATGCGGTACTTGTAAAGACGAATGCCCGATGGGTGCTATCTCCGAGGGTGAACACTACTCGATTGATCCTGAAATCTGCGTGGATTGCGGCACATGCGCTGACGTATGCCCCAGCGGCGCTATTGCTCCCGAAGCATAAGCACGTTCGGCAATCTTTACAACAGCAACGCCTCCTTTTCGGGAGGCGTTGTTGTATGGGGACCCCGACGCAACCGAAGGTTGTGGTGGGCGAGCGGAGGCAATTGTGCGCTCTATGTCGTTAGCAACATCCGTTAGCACAATCTGCCGAACGCGAGCCGCAGTCAGACTCGCAGGAGTTGCAGTCGCCTTTGCACCGACCGCATTGTCCGCGCTGGTGCAGCGCTTTGAGTTCGCCCGGCGTGACATCGCGCACATCAACAACCTTGCCCACGAAGTGCAGCGTCTCGCCTGACAGCGGATGGTTTAGGTCGATGGTTACCTTATCGTCGGTTATCTCTACGACCTGCGCGTTGATGACCTGCCCGTCAACGGTGTTCATCGGCACAATAGCACCTTCGTACACGCGCTCGGCGTCAAACTCGTCATCGCCATTGTAGAAGAGCTTCTTGTCCAGTGTCATGACGCCACTCTCGTCGTAATCACCGTATGCCTGCTCAGGCGTGATAACAAAGTCAAACGGGTCGTCAACATCCTTGCCGAGCATAGCGGCCTCAAACGCCGGTAGCATCATTCCTTCGCCATGGCAATAGATAAGCGGGCGCTCCATGGTCGCGGTCTCCATCACTTCCTCCTTGCCGTCTTCGCCTACCACAAACATCTCGTATATAAGGGTGGCAACTTTCTGGTTTTCAATCTTCATATTCGTATATTTTAATATCTTGCTTTGGAATATTGTCCCATGTGAACAGGGGCAAAAGTTGTTCGGGCGTCATCGGTTCAGGTGCCGCTACCAGCCCCAGCGCATGAGCCAGCTGTCCGATGATTTGCTCCGCCGTTCGGTTTGTTCGCATAGCACCGAGTGCCAGACTCCGGTCACGCTTGCACAGACGCTGCCCCTGATTGTTGACCAGCAACGGATGATGACAATACACCGGTGGCGCAAAACCTAACAGCCTGTACAGATAAATCTGCTGCGCTGCTGACAGAAGCAGGTCTCGCCCGCGCACGACCTCAGTCACGCCGCTCAACGCATCATCAACAACCACCGCCAACTGGTAGGCAAACACTCCGTCGGAACGCCGGAGGATAAAGTCGCCACAATGCGTAGCCAGATTAACCGTCTGCTGTCCGTAAACGCGGTCATCGTATATTATATCCTCATTCGGCACCATCAGCCGGACTGCTGCCGGACGACCTGTCACCTGCTTATTCCTGCATGTTCCGGGATAGACGATTCGTCCGTCAGACTCATGAGGCGCTTGCGCGGCGAGAATCTCGTTGCGCGTGCAGGTGCAAAGGTACGTATAATCCTGCAACTGCTGCAAGTATTGCCGGTAAATGTCTGTGCGTTGCGACTGATAGAGCACTTCTCCGTCCCACGTCAGCCCGAGCCACTCAAGGTCGCTCATCAGCCGGTCGGCGTACTCCTGCCGCGAGCGTTGCGGGTCAAGATCCTCAATCCTGAGTCTCCACATGCCTCCCTGCTGCTTGGCGGAGAGCCATGACAACAATGCCGCTGCCACGTTTCCCAGATGCATCTCTCCCGTCGGTGACGGCGCGAACCGTCCGATCACGGCAGTAGAGATATCAGCGGGAGTTATCATACTGTCTGCTCAATGTTCCAAACAAAGGCGCGGACGCCGACCTCCTCGTTACGCATATCAAGCTTGCGTATAGACTCAAGAAGTGCAGGCACTTTATCATCATCCACGACAGTAATCACGCAACTATTCATCTCCGGCCAGGCGTGGGTGCCACGGCGGGGTTCACCGCCATTGGTACCGCGCCCCTGCACCTGCTCAAAGAACGAGAAGCCACGGATGCCCAACACGTCTAACATATACTCCACCCTGCCCGTATTGGCCTGGTTGAAAACTATCATCACACTTTTCATAAGCAATCAGTTATCATTTATTAGCGTCGGCTTTCTTATCATCTTTGACCTTGAGTTGCATGAAGATGAACTTCTTGCGGAGTTGTTCGGTCTTCTCTCTGTCACCATGGCGCGACATCACACCGTACAATACCGGCACGATATACAGCGTCAGGAACGTGCTGACCGTCAGACCGCCTATAACCACGATACCTAACGGCTGCCACATCTCGGCACCCTCGCCTTGTGAAACCGCCATCGGCACCATACCAAGGATTGTGGTGAACGCCGTCATCAATACCGGACGAATACGGCTGCGGCCGGACATCTGGATTGCCTGATTGAGTTCGTAACCGCGCTCGCGCATCAGGTTGATGTAATCCACCAGCACGATACCGTTCTTCACCACGATACCCACCAGCAGCACAAGTCCCAAGGCTCCAATCATATCCAGTGAGCGATGCGTAATCCACAAGGCAATAATCACGCCGGACAGCGCGAACGGCACAGAGAACATAATAATTGCCGGCATTCGCAAACTCTCAAACTGAGAAGCCATGACAATATACACAAGCAGGATAATCAGTGCTGCCAGCAGTATCATGTCGTGGAAAGTATCTTGCTGCGTCTCAAACGTACCACCGATATGTGTTGAGTAGCCTACAGGCAGGTCAAGTTGCGGGACAACCTCAGCCTCAATCTGTTGCGCCAGCTCACCCAGCGACACCTCGTACGGGGTCACCTTCACCGTCACGATACGCTGACGACTCTTGCGCTCGATGGTAGGCGGAGCCCAGTACTCGCCAATCTCCGCCACCTCACTAAGCTTGACCACCTTGCCGGCAGGCGTAGGAATAGACATATTCAGCACATCGGAGATAGAGTTGCGGTCTTCCTCCTCAAGACGTACAACAATATCGTACTCCGAACCGTCGTCTTTCAGGTAACCGCTGGACATACCCGTCACGCGGTTGCGCAGATAGGTGGAGATTGTGGCTGAACTGAGTCCGAGACGCGATGCTTTCTCCTTATCTACAGTCACCTTGATATCCGGACGGTCATCCTCGCGGCTGATGTTCACATCACGTGCACCGGGCAGCTGCGAACTCAGGTAACGAGCCTGCTCGGCGAGTTGTGAGGTCTTGTCGAAGTCATAACCATAAATCTCAAGGTCCACAGTATTATTGCTGCCACCGGGGCCGTTGGCTGCTACCTGGCACTGATACTCAATAATCTCAGGATACCTGGCCAGTTCCTGACGCAGAATCTCGGCAATCTCCCATATCGACTGCTCACGTTCCCACTTCTTCGGCAGACGGACGGTCATTGATATCTTGTTGTTCATTGTCGATGAGAACATTGCAGCGATGGTTGCGTCATCGTTCGAACCGGCAGATGTATTGATCAGCTGGATGCAAGGAACGAGTTCCACGAAGCGGGTCTCCAGTTTGCGGGCGGTCTTCAGGGTCTCCTCGATACGCGTACCACGCTGCAGTTTGACAGTCACGCTCAGACGGCCGTTATCCTGTTGCTGCATGAAGTCCGTACCTATCTTGCCTTGGAAGACTGGTATCAGAGAGGCACCGAACAATGCTAACAGAATTATCAGCGTCCAGGTCTTGTGCTTCAGGCACCAGCCCAGCGAACGGGCATACGCATCGTCCACTACATCCAGCAGACGAACAACTGTACGCTCATACAGCGACTTCTTGCCCGCCTCGTCGTCAACCAGGTTGCCGTTCTCATCCACATGCACCTTCTTGGCTTTCAGCAGTTTGGAGCAGAGCATAGGCGTCAACGAGATGGCCACAACAGTCGATGTACAGCACACAACCGTCACTATCCATCCCAATTCGTGGAACATGATGCCCGCCATACCTGTAAGCATCGTCAGCGGCACAAACACGGCTACCAGCACAAGCGTGGTGGCGATAACGCTGACCCATACCTCGTTCGTAGCATAGATAGCCGCCTCTTGCGGGTCTTCACCTCGCTCCACATGGCGCGTGATGTTCTCCAGCACCACAATCGCATCGTCCACCACCATACCAATGGCAATGGTTAGCGAACAGAGGGAGATAATATTGATGGACGAATCGGCTACACCCAGATAAATAAATGCCACAATCAAGGCGATAGGTATAGTGATACCGATGATGATGGTCGCACGCCACTTGCCCAGGAAGAACAGTACGACCAGCACCACGAACAACAGCGCGTAAAGTACCGACTCCTCCAGCGAGTTGATACTGTTCTGGATATTGTCGGAAAAGTCGTATATCTTCTCAATCTTTACATCCGAGGGCAACTGCTTCTGTATCTTCGCCAGCTCTTTGCGCACATCATGACATACCTGCACGGTGTTTGCACCGGTCTGCTTGGCTATAATCAGACGCACAGACTCGCGGCCGTTAGTCTTCTCGTCGAGGCTGAGGTCTTTGATGGTATCCTTAACGGTTGCGATGTCGCGGATGAACACCTGCTGCCCCTGCGGAGTCATCGTTACCATCAGGTTCTCAATCTCCGAGGACTCGATGTACTCGCTGCGCACCTGCATCTGGTACTGCTCCTGCGGCATCTTGATGGTGCCTGAGGACATATTCAGGTTGTTAGCACTCACCACCTGACCTACCTGCTCCAGCGTTATGCCGTATGCATCAAGTTTCTGCTGGTCGATGTTCACATACACATAGCGGTCCGGTGCGCCGGAGAGCGATATGTTACCTATACCATCCACCTGATTGAGTTGAGGGATGACCTCGTCATTCAATATCTTGTCCAGACCGGCATAGGTCTCGTCGGCGGTAATCGAATACTGTGCCACAGGCATTGAACTCGTCGAAAGCTTGAATATCATCGGCGTGCCGCAGTTGTCTGGCAGGTTGTTCTTGGTCATATCCACGAACGAACGAACATCGTTCACCGCCTCGTCCATGTTACTGCCCCACTCCAGCTCCAGCACGACCATCGACAGGTTGTCCTTACTCTGCGAGGTGATATGCTTCAGGTGATCGACGCTGGTCAGGGCGTTCTCCATGATCTTCGTCACGTTCGTCTCCATCTCACTCGCCGAAGCACCCGGATAAGTTGTCATCACCGTGATATACGGCGGATCCATCTCGGGGAACTGGTCGATAGGCAGCCTCAGGAACGAGAACACGCCTATCACGATCACCGCCACGAAGATTAATGCAGTGGTAACCGGTTTCTCTATCGCTGTTTTGTAAATTGCCATAAAACTCTTAACTTTCCACTTTTTAACTACTCTATACTCTAAACCCTAAACTCTAAACTATTCAACCACGTTGATTTTCACTCCGTCAACGAGTTTGTGTTGTCCCGTTGTCACCATCTCCACACCGGCAGTAATCTCTGGCGAGATGATCTCTATCTCCTGGTCAAAGCGTTGCCCGAGGGTCACTGCCACACGTTTGGCACGGCCGTTGTCGTTCAGGAACACGTAACGGTCGTTCGCACCCACCAGTTTCTCCACGCTCTGATAAGGCGCCACAATGGCTTTCTCGCGACCCAGACCGATAGTCGTGGTCACGTACATCCCAGGACGAAGCAGGTTCTTTTGGTTCGGGATAACAATTTTCACTTGGAACGTATGCGACGAGGCATCAATCGTCGGATAGACTACCTCAACGGTAGCCGGGAACACTTGATCGGGGTATATCTCCGAAGTAAGCGACAGCTTCATTCCTTCCTTGAACTTCGGGAAGTACATCTCGGGGATGGCTACCAGCGCTTTGAGTTTGTCTATCTGAGTCAGCACCAGAATGGGCTGGCCTCCGTAGAGTTCGCCGTCCTCGTAAGTCTTGGCGGAGATGACGCCTGCAAAAGGAGCCTTGACATAGGTGTTCGTCTGTAGGAAGTCCAACTGCTCCTTGCTGGAGTTGTACTGCGTAAGTATCTGATCGTACTGTTGTTGTGTAGCTGAACCTGTCTTGAGCAGTTGCTCGACACGGTTCTTCTCTATCTCAAGATTGGCGAGACTGATTTTCGTCGTCTTGTACTGCGTCTGGTCCATGCGGACGAGGTCCTGCCCTTTGCGCACACGGTCACCTACCTCGCAATAGATGTGCTCTATCTTACCGGTAAGCGACGGAGCTACGTTCTGCGTCAGGTAACCCTGCAGATTGGTGGACACGGATATAACGCGCTCTATCTCACGCGGTTGAAGCACGGTGGTGCGCACTTGCTCCACGCGTTCCTCTTCAACAGAGGCTGCGGATTCGGCGGACGATTCGGTTTGTTTGGTGCAGCCGATAAGCATCATCGCTGCGAGAGAATATACGAATACTTTTTTCATTGTTGTGAAATATTTTGCTTATTTATTTGTTGTTCAAGAATTTCTCCAGTTCCACCTGAGCATTTACAAGCGATAGCACCGCCTGCACATAACTCGATTGTGCATTGATGAGGTCGTTCGAGGCATTCGTCAACTCCATGTTGCTGCTTGTCCCGTACTTATACTTGTTCGTAGCAGAAGCGAACACACGTTGCGAAACGTCGATATTGTCTTTCTCATTCATGTACGTCTCATACGCGTTCGTCAGGTTGAAGCACAACTGACGATACTGTATCTGCAGGTTGTCCGTCGTCTCCGACAGGGTGTTCTTCGCCTCCTCGTAGGCTATCTTCTTCTCTATCACTCCTGCCGCGCGCTTCCCGCTGGACCACAACGGCATACGCACACTCACCTGCACCACGTTCGGCGGCGTCATACGCATACCGCCTTCACCATAGTACTGCTGGTTGGTGTAGTTGTAGGCAAGACTGACCGTCGGACCATAAGCCCAACCTGCCATATGAACATTGCGCTTCGCCAGTTCGGTCTGCTTGGCAAGGAGCTGATAGGTCAGGTTGTTCTCTATTGTGAAGTTCTGACCCAATAGGTCCAGTATCCGATCCGGCGACATAACCTTATCCAGTTCTTCGGTCAGTACCAGTTCGGTCTCTACCGGCACATCCAGTAGCACCTTTAGGCTGTTTGTTGCCAGTTCGATGTTTCGCTTTTGAGAGTTGATACTATTCTTTAAGGTATTCACGCGCACGCGAATTTGGTCGGCAGTCGTTTGTTCGGCGGCACCGGCATTCACGGCGTTCTGCGTCATGGTCTCCAGGTCCTGGATATTTACCAGACTCGAATCCAGCAAGGCAGAAATACTTTGCAATGCCAACACGCTGACATAACTGCTCATCACACTGCCACGCAGTTCGCTCTCGGATTTCTCCAAGGAAATCTTCTGCATGTCAATAGCGATGTTGTTCAGCAGTGCACCTACTATGCCCTGACCGTTAATGCCGACGGATGCCGTGAGCCCCAACGCGCCAACATTCGGCATGTTGATGTTCACTTCTGTACCTCCCATAGCCAGCGTCGCACTATAACCCAAGTAATTGCTGTAACTGTAACTGCCATCCACTTGCGGCAGCATCGCGGCTATCGTTTGCCAGCGTTGGGCATAAGCCTCCTGCACGGCCAGTGAAGCGTTCTTCAGACTACGGTTGCGCTCTACGGCATAGTTCTGTGCATCCTGCAGCGAAAGTTCGAGCACAGCCGGCACATCTTTGGGCGCTTCGCCGTCACGAGCCGCTGCCAACACATGATCTTCGGCTTGCACACTTGTCACAAGCAGCAAACCGAGCATTCCTATTATCAACTGTTTCTTCATATAAAGTGTAAATTATTTTTGTCTTTTCACATTTTGCATCAGTTCCTCGTAGCGCCGCGTACCCTCAGCTGAGAACAAACCGCGCAGCACTATATCCAGCGTGAAATCCGCCAGACGCGTGAACGGCACACTCTTGCCGTCGCCTTCCAGACCGGCATTCACAGCATTGTTGTGCAGACGTGCCAGCATCATCGCGGCGAGGTTGACATCTACATCCTTACGGAAGATACCCTCTTCTATACTCCGTTCCACAATACGCTTCATCAGCCGCTCGTTCAGAGCAAGAATGCGCGCGTTGTAGTTCTTCGCCAAAGCCGGATAATACTTGTTCAGGTCGTAGATGAACGGCGGCAACTGACGCACATCGGGCATCGCTGCCATCTTCTCCGCACCACGACGAATGCCGTCCCACATACTCTTGCAGGAGTCAAGGAACGACAGCATGCCGCTGCGAACCTCTTCGTAATGGTAGTCGAGAATTGCCTGAATGAGGTCGTCCTTTGTGCCGAAATACACATAGAACGTCTTTTTCGACATACCTAATTCATGACAAATATCATCGATACTGACAGAACGAATCCCGACTTCGCCCATCTTCTGCTGAGCGGAGGATATTATCTTCTCGCGAATTTCGTTTGTTTCCATAAATCGTTTCGTTAAGGGCTGTCAACCTGCGGCACACAGCCGTAGTTTTGTTTGCAAAACGTATGCCAAACAGAAATGCACTCGGAAACTTTTGCAATTATTGCAGTTTCCAAGTGCATTTTGTATTCTCAACCTTGCAAACCCCGGTCCTTTGTCCGGTTTTTGTCCGGCGTTGTAAAGGGTATGTAGAGGTTTAGTCGGGGTCTAATCGGAGGCGAACCCGAGGCAAATCGGAGGCAACCTATAGTCTATCGCTTCTCACCGGTCACCGTATACGTTTCACAGTTGCGGATAATCAGCAGCTGACCGTCACGGATAACTTTGCGAACCTCTGTGCCTGTTTCGGTGTTCTCTACAGTTGTAATCGTAGGAGCGACATACTTGCGGACATATGCATACACATACACTGCACCGGTTGTAGCGGCCTTGTACGGCTTGATGGCAGCATTACCCGCATGGTACTTGAAGTAGGCGTTGGTATTGCCGGTATTCTGAACATATACACCGTTGTCGCCGTCCGCTACGAACTGCCATACCTTGCAGTTTGTCGTGTTGGCATCAACTATGTCGTTGTCGCTTGAAGTGACAGCTATTGCCTTGCTTGCACCGACAGCCGTCAGAGTATAGCCGCCTGTTGTTGCACCCAATACAAAGCGGATAGCCTTGTCGGCAAACGCCTCTGTATCGGTCACGGTCACATCATCCAGCAGAACGGTCAGTTTCTTTCCGTCACGTGCTCCTGCTACGACAGGCACACTCTTCAGCGCGAGGATGATTGTGTCCTTGTCACCTACTTGTGACGGGTTGGTCACCTTGGCAAACATCGCAGGCTTGACAACATGAATGGTCAGTTGTGCACTCTTGTCGCTGATGGCGGCGGTGATAACGGCATCACCTACGGCTACCGATGTTACCTTGCCGTTGGTATCAACGGTTGCCACCGACTCGTTGTTGGACGAATAGGTTGTAGTGTATTCGTCTGCAGCGGCAGCCGGAATGATGGTCGGGTTGAGCTGAAGCGTTGAACCCAAGTTCAGCGTGACGGCATCATCCGCAAAAGCTATGCTCTCCACGGTACGTTTGGTTACGTTCACCGTGCAGGTGCTCTTCACATCCGGATAGCCGTCGGCTGATACAGTGATAACGGCTTTACCTAACGCCTTGGCTGTAATCACGCCTTTGTTGCTGACGGTTGCCACATCGGTATTGTCGCTTGCGAACTTTGCACTCTTCTCTGTGCCGTCGGGTTTGACTGCCGCTGTAAGGGTCGTAGTCTCCCCCACATGCATCGTCAGTTCGGTGGCACCCAGTTCAACCGATGCAGGCACTGGCAGGGACACATTTAACGTGCACTTCGCCTGAATGTTATCGTCCAGCACAGAAGTTGCAATCACGATATACTCGCCGGTAGCCGTTGCCTTGAAGACGCCTGCATCCGAGATAGTGCCGTAATACTGAGTCTTGCTGAACTTCCACGTCAGACCTTTGTTCGCAACATTAGCAGGATTGAATACAATCTCTGCGCTCAGGTCTTTCTCTACACCTTTGAGCACGGCATAACTGTTCTCCTTGAAGCTTATGCTGTTCAGTTCAATCAGGTTGATACCTATCGGGAACGAGCCTTCCATCGCATCCATCTTGGCATCCTGTGTGAGGTATGACAGTTTGGCATCAACACTGCCGGCCTTTGTGCCGTTGCCTTTGTAGGAGATGGTGAGCTTGCCGGAGGTGCGGGTGTTATAGGCATCTTCCTTCACATCGAACAGTCCTGCATCTGTGCCTTCAACAGCCCAAATAATATCATCCGTCAGGTTCTCCGCCGTGTAACTGATCTCCACTTCTTTCGTTGTCGCGCTGAGCGCCACGTCACCGAAGGCAATCGTTGCGGGACTGATAGCCAGGCTGCTCTGCACTTCTTGTGCCGCACCGGCTTTCTTGTACAGGGCAATCGCTGCACCGCTACCGGCACTCTTGTAGGGCTTGAAGCGGTCACTATTGAACTCAACCGGGAAAGTGCCCTCTTCGGGACGCGACACGTCTGCTACACCGTTGCTGATGCTTATACCCCAGTTGGCGAGTTTCGCATTCGCGACAGGCTCGCCATAACTGAAGGCGCCTTTGCCGGTGATGTCCAGCAGCAGGCGGTTGGAGGTTCCCGTAGCGGTGAACTGCCAGTTGCCGCTGTACTTGCTGAGCACAAATGTCTGAGCTGTCTCGGGCACATCGGCTTTGCCGGTTGTGGCATTCACCTTGACGTTGTCCTTTATCGATTCAAGATATGTGCCGTTCAGTGCTCCGCTGACAGCAGCCTCGCTTTCACAGACAAACACAATGGTATCGCCCGCCTTCAGGTCTTCTGTCGCGTTGATGCGCTCAAACGGTACGGTCTTCGCCACAATGGCATCGCTGGTGACGGTGATGGTAATGTCGGCATACTGATTCACCTCCTCCCAACTCGCGTCGTAACTGTACAAGTGCAACTTGCCCGTGTACGTGCCGGCGGCTTTCACCGAGTAGGCAATGGTGAACTGACAACTGCTGACCATTTTGGCACCGTAGCCAAGATACACATAATCAGGATTACTTACGTAGAACCCGTTGGGATTGGTGGCGTCATCCAACAAGCCTTGCGTGATTTCAGCGTACATAGTAGCGCCTTCGGTTGACAGACCGCTCCACGTAACCGTTACTGTCTGACTGCCGGTCACAGGCAAGGATTGACCTTTGATACTTACACTGCCGAAGTCCACCTTGGACGGACTGACGGTGATACTTGCGGCATAACTCATCATACACAATGTGATGACGGACGTCAGGAAGAATATTCTTTTCATGACAAAATAATATATAAGATTTATTAATTACTTTCGTTTGGTTACACACGCCGGAAATCTATACGTCGCTGGAGAGCATCAGCGCGGATAACCTCCACACGGATACGGTCGCCAAGGGTAAGTTTCTCACCTGTATTCTCGTTAATCAGGCAATACTCGTCTTCGCTGTACGACCAGTAATCCTCTCCGCCCATTTCGCGCACGTGCAGCAAGCCTTCGCAATGGGAATCAATCAATTGTACGTATGCGCCATACTCCGTAACGCCGCTAACTATGCCATCGAATGCCTCACCCAGATGCTGTTCCATCCACTCTGCCTGCTTGTACTTGACAGATGCGCGCTCGGCTGCTACAGCCAGTTGCTCGCGGTCGGAGCAGTGCGTGCAAGCCTCCTCCAGGTCGCCCATCGTGGATTGCTGCTTGCCGCTGAGGATATACTTCGCCACCAGACGATGAACCATCATGTCGGGATAACGGCGGATAGGTGAGGTGAAATGGGTATAATACGGGAACGCCAAACCGTAGTGACCGATGTTGTGCGTCGAATAGACGGCTTTGGGCATCGTGCGGATGGCAAGGGTGTGAATCAGTTCCTGCTCGGGTGTGCCGGTACTGTCAGACAGCAGACTCTTGATTGCCTTGGTGGCGGCACGTGTGCCGTTCTCGTTCTTCTGGTCTTTCTTAGGCAGACGCATCGAGTAGCCGAACTTATGCACGAACTTGCTGAGTGCCTCCACCTTATCCGGATCAGGCACATCGTGTACACGATAGACGACATCCTTGTTCGTACCGGAAAGCTGCATGGCGATTGTACGGTTGGCGAGAAGCATGAACTCCTCAATCAGGTGGTGTGAGGGCGTAGATTCCTGCAATTGGAAGCCTGTCGGCCGGCCTTTGTCGTCCACCAGCACCTTGACTTCCTCGCGCTCAAACTCGATTGCCCCGTGGCGGAAACGCTCCTTGCGAAGAATGGCGGCAAGTCGGTTGAGTTCCTTGATAGCCAGCACCACATCGCTGCCGATGATACCGCCGTGAACAGACACGTCCGGCGTCGGCTGGTCGTCGATGACGGCTTGCGCCTGTTCGTAATCCAGACGCACATCGGAGCGGATGATTGTCCGGCAAATCTTATGTTTGAGGACCTTGGCGTTTGTGTCCATACTGAAGATGACGGACATCGTCAGTTTGTCTTCATTCGGACGCAAAGAGCAAAGGTCGTTGCACAGGCGTTCGGGCAGCATCGGAATGGTGCGGTCCACCAGATAGACCGAAGTAGCGCGGTTGTACGCTTCTTCGTCAAGCAACGTGCCCGTTTGCACATAATGGGTCACGTCGGCGATATGCACGCCTATCTCGTACTCGCCGTCACCCGTCTGGCGGAAGGACAGCGCGTCGTCAAAATCCTTGGCATCAAACGGGTCAATGGTGAACGTCAGTGCGTCACGCATGTCGCGGCGACGGTAAATCTCCTGCGTGCTGATATCGGAGTCGATCTCCCCGGCTTCGGCGATAGCGGCTTGCGGGTAGTCATACGGCAGTCCGAACTCGGCAAGGATGGCATGCATCTCGGCTTCGTTGTCTCCGGCACGGCCGAGCACTTCCACAATCTTGCCCATAGGCGGGTTCTTCCGCGTGGCGGGATGGATGATTTCAACGATGACCTTGTCGCCGTCGGTTGCGCCACGGAGATAACGAGGTGCCACAGCGATGTTCTCGCTACTCTGCTTGTTGTCAGTAAGAACCTCCGCGCCGTACCGCGTGAGGATAAGAGTGCCAACTAATCGTTCGTGCATAATGTTATGGTATAGTATTACTCTTCATCTACAGGCGGCTGTTCGTCAGCGGGCAGGTACTTTTTCAGTGCACGCTCAACGCCAACCTTCCACGAGTTGATAGACTCGCTGTCCATCTGCAACCCTGAAATCATCTTGATTACCTGGTCGATAGGCATGCCGTAGCGCAGCACGCCGGAGATGAGTTTGGCATAGTTCCAGAACTCCTTGTCGAACTTGTAACTCAGTCCTTCCATCGTGGTCTTGAAACCGCGTGTGTTGACGAACTGGAAATCGTAGCGCTTGGTGCCGTCTTCCTGCACGACCTTGATAATCTTGCCTTTGTTGACGGACTTGGGGATAAGCAGTCCTTCGTCGTCATCAGCCAGACCGGTGAAGATTTCGTACGGGCGTCCGTCGAGCAATCCGATGAACGCTATCCATTTGTCTTTGTTGTTTTGGAATCGCACCACGTCACATTCCAGTTCGGCAGGACGTTTTTGAACAGATGTATTCATATTATTGTACAGGTTGTAGTGTTGCGGAACAAGAGGTGAGTCCTTCGGCATTGAGCAGTTGGTAGCGGATGACCGATTCTTCGTCCTGCCAGGCAATGGTGGTCTGTTCACCCAGATAGACCTCGCGCGAATAATGGATATCCAGCCGCCAAAGCTGTTGCACGCCGGATGCTGATTGCAGCATGGCCGGGTCTTGCGGCTGCCCCAGCTGCCAGCTCGTAAGGGCTAAGGGCTGATAGGTATCGAGCATCGCCTGCAGGTACTTGCAGGAGTTGCAGTGGCGGTTGTAGTCGAGATCGGAGTAACGGATAGTGTACGGCACACTCGGTGCATCGGGCAAGGATACCATTCGCGGTGCGCGGGACATGGGCAGCACCTCGCCATCGACGCAGTCCTTGAAGATGGGGTCGTCAAACACGTTCGCTATCTCGCGTTTCTCCATATCCAGCACCGCCCATACGCTCTTCACCCCGCCTATCAGCAGCCGGCCGTCTCTGCTTTGCTCGTTGAGCGCAGCGGGCTTTTTGCTTTGAGCGGAGCTGTCAACCAGATATATCCTGTAGTCACGTGTGGACAGCATGTGTGCGTTCTGCTCAATCCACGTCTCGAAGACGACATGCTGCTGCGGCATAGGCATGTAGGACATTTGTACCGACATGTGCGTGAGTATCCACGTCAGGTCACGCGGATGAAGCACGGCAATACCGAAACCTAATTCGTCCGCCACGCGTCCCGCCACCTCAAGCAGGTACTCCTCAAGCGCCACCCAACGCAGGTGCTTGGTGTCGTCCACATCCTGGTAGCGGATTGTATATTCGTAGGTATATTTCATCGAACAAATCAATTTAGCCCACAAAGGTACAAAAAATATTTGACGTTTGCAAATTTTTCTCAAACAAAGTTGCAAATATCTTCATTTTCCGACATGGACGAGAAAAACTCAGGCGCAACGGGATGTGCTGTTCCGTTGCGCCTGATGAATGGACGCCCATGCGTCAGAGGGTATTACAAGGACACCTTCTTGTTGATGTTCTGCTATTTGACTACCGGGGTTGCGGTGTTTGCATTTCTGCGCTGCGCGCACTGTAATGCGAGAGGATAATACTTTGTCCCTTCGAACATCTGAAGCATTCTGTCTTCTTCAGGCTGTCCGGCCTGTTCGTCTCTTTTCGGTGCACCGCTGTGCCGGCTACTTTCGTCCACCACCCAACTATGCACCACCTCGCCTTGCAGGCTGCTTCGCCTATAATCTCCAACAACTTAACATAGCCATAATACAAAACAGGGTCATGCTCCCCGAAATCCATCGGGTGCTTCTCCTACGACTTCTGCAGACGGTCAATGCTTTCAAGAATGTGTAGCAGTCGCTCTTTGCCTCTTATGCTTTCTCTCATAAATAAGTATTTTGTCTCTATTTGCACTCTCCACAGCAAAAGGCATCAAGGTGCCTTCGCGCACCAAGTCAATCTCTTTGCCAAGCAATTCGGTCAAATCAGAATACATTCCTCCATGATCAAGTAGAGAGAACCGAACTTTTGGTGTAGTAGTAAACAGCAAATCGACATCGCTGTCCGGGCGCTCGTCGCCACGGGCACAGGAGCCGAACAAGTATGCTCGTTCGACCGGCTGGGTAGCAAGATACGCCTGTATCTTCGGAATCATGGTCTGTACTTCAGGACTGGGCATAAAAACATTTACGATTTATTCATTTAATATTTACCATTTTTCTTTATCGACTGCAAAGATACGAAAAATAATCGACATTTACAAGTTTTTGGGGAAATAATTTGCATTAATGCAAAAAATGTTGTACTTTTGCAGGGAAATTATCCATAAGTATGCAACGGAAACAACTTTTTCACAGGATTATTCTTTGCGTCGCAATATTCTTGTCCGGCGCAATGGCTGCAAAAGCAACAACAGCAACAGCCACAGGCGTAACGGCAACGTCCAATGAAGATGTGAATGTCTCGACTGCAGACACGACGAATCAGACGGCGCACAATATTGCAATCTACGAGCGTGTGGCGGCAGCGTTGCAGCCGCAAGCAGCAGAACTGACAATGGCGGAACTGGTTGTGCAGGTTGCGCTTCAGATGCTCGGCACACCATATTTATGGGCATCATTAGAGAGCGAGCCGGAACAATTGCAGGTGTTTCTGGACAAGACGGACTGCATCCTGTTTGTCGAACTGTCAACATGCATGGCGCTGACGCTGAAGGGCAAACGAATTGTGCAAGCCGGTGACGGCGAACACTATGCGAACAGACCTACGCCATCAGTGGAAGATGCCCGGCCGTCGTACAATCTGCTGTGCGAGAACATACGGAACATGCGGTACAGATTGGGTGTTGTGGATGGTTACGCTTCGCGGATTCACTATACGTCCGAGTGGCTGCTGCAGAACGCCACGAACGGGATTCTTCGCGAATATACGAACGAGTTGGGTAAGGAGTTTGAACAGACGTTCAGTTACATGTCCGCACATCCGCAGAAATATTACCAACTCAGCCACAATGTGTGCGAGTTAGGCAAGATACGGATGATAGAGGGGCGACTGAACAAGCAGAAGCCATACTACTTCATCCCGCAAAAAGAACTGCGCAAAAAGAAAGTGATGGCGCAAATCAAGAGCGGCGACATTATCACATTCATCTCGCCGCGCGAAGGTCTGGACCTTGCGCACGTGGCAATCGCCTACGAACATGACGGAGCGATGCACTTCATCCATGCGTCATACGGGGCGAAGAAAGTAATCATCGAACCGAAGACACTTGCCGAATATGCCACGAACGGCATACGAATATCGCGGCTGAGAGATTAGTTCATTTTTTTCTCCAATTCGTTCAGCTTGCGCTCCATGCGGTCAAGCTGCTCCTTGAGGTCGTCGTTGTTATCCTCGACCATGGCATCGACAAACACGGAGTTGATGAACGACATTCCCAACAAACCGAATGCGACAAGCAAAGCGCAGAAGTACACTCGCGACAACTTGCCGACGAACGGCGATGTTGCCGCCACGATGGCGTCGGGAATCTCGTACCAGCCTTCCACTGTGAACACACGGAAGACCGAATAGATAGCGTCCAGCGGCGTGCCGAAATACTGCGGAGCAATCTCGCGGTACAGTCCGCAGTTAATCATACCGAATATCACCAGCAACAATCCGAAAGCAGTCATCACAACGCCTGTGGCTTTCAGTCCTCGGCGCAGACCGGCGGCAATCTGTGTAATCTTCGGGAAGAAATGCAGTACGCGGAACAGACGCAGCAAACGCGTGAGTCGCAAGGTCAGCAGCACAGAGAAATCAAACGCCGCGACATCCAGAAACGGCGTTACCAGCGAAGGCAGCGACAGGATAACCAGCACACCGTCGAACCTGTTCCAGCCGTCACGCCAGTAGCCTTTAATGCCGAAACTCTGATGCTTAATCACCATCTCCGTCACGAAAAACAGCGTGCAGAACATATCCACGTATGCAAAAGCCTGATAATCAATACCCGTTTCCTGCAGGTAGATGGCAATACTGTTCAACAGGATGACCGCGAGAACAACGTGGTCGTTGATGAAGAACCGTTTGATGGGATTCGTGTGTGCTGCCATAGCGGTTGGTTGTTTAGCGGTTAGTATCAGTATTTGCGTGTAGCGCGTGTGAGGCGGCGCTCCATGAGGATGTGCGGGATGTCGGCTTCAATGAAGACGGAACCGACCGTGTGGAAGCGGAAGTGCTTGTAGAACGGTACGGCTTGCTGCTGGGCATGCAGGCGCAGTATATCCGCGCCCTGCCGGCGTGCCTCGGCAATGAGGTGCGTCATGAGCAGACGCCCGAAGCCCAAGCCGCGTTCGGTGGTGAGCATGCGTCCGACACGTATGACACGCGGCGGTGTTTCGTTGTGGATAGCCTGTTCGTAGGTCCTCTCGTCACTATAATCGTTGAACAGGCGCGCGTATGCAACGACCTTTCCCTGTTGGCGAAGGGAGATGTGCGTTGCGGTGTAGTCAATATCGTCCTCGTCGAGGTATCGGATGCCCTGTTCAAGGACAAAGACGACGAACCGCGCCTTGAGAATCTCGTAGATGTCGGCTTGTGAGAGTTTGGCAAAGGGCTTGATTTCCAGTGTTATGCCTTTGGGAATCGGCGTACGGGCAGTAGGTTTGAGCAATCTGGGCGGCTTCTGCAGCAAGAGTTGCTCTTTGACCTTGCGATAGGCGTACTGTCGCGGTGTGACACATTTGAGCGAACTGCCGACAGGCAGCGAGCGGTTGTACTGGTCCATTTCCTGCGCAATGAGTTTGTACTGCTCGGGGTCCGCCAGCATCGGATTGATGACGGTGTTGATCTGGCTGTGGAGTGCGCGGGCATCTTTCTGCGCCTTGGTGGCAGGTCCCTTATAGGGATTCATGTGGTAGGTATGTTCCTTTCCATTGCGAACGCGATGCACATCGTCGCTTTTTTTGTTCTCTTTGCCGGAGACAATCGAGCCGTCAACTCTTCTTACTTTTGCCATGATTTTATGCCTTAGAGTATATATACTACGTATATATAGTATTTGTTCACTTTACGTTTTTTGAGGGCTTTATCCTACGGTTATCATATGGGTATGCTACGGTTATCCTATGGTAAGACCTGCCCTTTGCCCCTACTTTTGCCGTACTTTAGCCGCTATCGGAATGCAATCAGGTTGTAGTCGGGTTGTGGCCGGGGTGTAGTCGGATTGCAGTCGGGGTGTAGCCGTGGGTGCACAAACGACATGCAAAGGTACAAAAAAATTTGCATTCATGCAAATATTTTCATGTAAATTTCTATATTGCTCTACAAAATACGATATTTTTCACCCAAAAATTTGCAAATGTCAATTATTTTTTGTAACTTTGCAGGCGTATTGTGAAATAAGGTCAACAATTACCCAAATTGTCCCAAAAATATATAAATATAAGTCAACAATTACCCAAATTGTCCAAAAAGATAATTACTCACCATTAGCCGAAATACAGTATAAAGCCACCAAGATAGTATAACAGCCTAATCAAGATAGTATAACAACCCACCAACTTATGTAACATTTTATCGACTTATGAAACATTTTTACAAACACACGCTTGGCGAGGCGTGTCATTTCGGACAGGCGGACGGCCTGACGATATATGTGGAGCACTCGACCACTACCTGATAATCTCAAGTTACGATTACGCATTCAAGAGCCTGGCTCACTACGCCCTCCACAAGAGGTCAGAGGTCAGCAGTCAGCAATCAGAAGTCAAGGGGCAGAAGTCAGAGGGCAGAAGTCAGAGGGCAGAAGATATGCAAACTACAAATGCACGAAGATATGAAACCATTTTATTCACGAAATCTGGCAGCAGTGATACTTGCTGCGACGTTAGGAGTTATTGCTTCTCAACCTGTACAGGCACTTCAACTGTGGCCGGTACAGATGGATGATGTAACGCTGATCAACTTCAGCAACATGGTAGTTGCGGACTTCCGCAATGGTCAGAACGACAACTATGTCGCAGCGCGCAACAAGACTTACATCATCAACGACAGCCTGAACAGCCTGAACTTCTTCGGTCAGTACGGCTATCTGTCCTATATCCTGAACAGCACCGACGAGACGCCGGGTGTGGATTTTTACTTAGGTGACACGTCAAGCGTGAATGCAGCGACGCGTCTGAAGACCGCCATTGTGAACGGCGACGACACGTACTACCTGCACTTTGCCATCAAATCGACGGACAACGCCGCTCATGCCATCTATACGTTCAACGATGTGAACACCACCATCCAATTCAGTCCTTACTACTCGGGCTGGACAACCCAGGAGACCGGCGGCAGAGCATACTATGTGAGCGACTTTGAGCGCGACGACGAGTGGCACGAATATTTTGTACCGATGTCGGACTTCGCGAGCATATTGTCCAGCAGTCAGGGTTCCAGCACAACCGGCGGCACTCAGATGAGTTCGGGCGATATGATTGTCAGCTTTATCACACCTCAAGGCGAGAAAGGCAACCTGCTGAATCTGGATGCCGTATTCTTCTGCGACGAGGAGTTGCGGAAGGTGCTCCAGTCCAGCGACACGACCGGTACCGTTCAGGAGCAAGAGCCCGTGACGGGAATGTGCGGTGACAGCGTTTACTGGACGTATTATCCTTATCCCGGGCAAGGAATGCTAATGTTGTCAGGCCAAGGCACGATGTGGGACGGCGAGATAACCAAGCAGTATATCGAATATGCGGACAGCATCGTGACGCTAATCGTTGACGATGGCATTCGGGAAATAGGCGACAACGCATTCTCGAGTTATCCTGCATTGCAGACGGTATCGCTGGCGGGTAGCGTCCAGACCATCCGTAACGATGCCTTCAGCGGTTGCACATCGTTGCAGTTCGTAGGTATGCAGGAGGGTTTGACAACTATCGCTGAATGGGCTTTCAACGGTTGCACATCGCTGAATTCTTTGGAACTGCCGAGCACGTTGACCAGTATAGGAGACGAGGCGTTCAAGAACTGCAGCGGCTTTCATATTATTATGAGCGAAGCCATCAACCCGCCGAGTCTGGGCGATAGTGTGTTTGCAGGTGTTGACAAATCCATTCCGCTGTATGTACCAGAGACCTCGATGGGCGTATATAACACAACAGCGGGCTGGAGCGACTTCAAGAACATTCAGGCGATAGGTGACTCAACAAACGTTGAATTTCCGAACGGCATGTGCGGCGATAGTGTAACTTGGATGTTTGAAGAAGGGGAAGGCTATCTGATAATCCAAGGCAGCGGTGCGATGTGGAACTTCAGCGATGCCTCTGCCGGATATTCGGATTACAGCCGGAGCACAGCCGCCATCATCATTGACGAGGGCGTAACGAGCGTGGGCGACTTTGCTTTCGAGCGTTTCACTCAGGCAGCGATGATTTCTTTAGGTCCGGACGTTCAGTCCATCGGTCAGAAGGCGTTTGCCGCCTGCACGAGTATAACCGGCATCTACTGCCAGCCGAGCACTCCTCCGACGTGGGGTGATGCCAATGTATTCAGCGGTCTGGATGTTGCGCAGCCGATAATTTATGTATATCTGGATTCGTACCCGTTGTACAAGCAGGCTGAAGGCTGGAAGGACTTCACGAACTACAAAGGTATAGTGGGCGACTCGATAGTTGACCTCACGACGCCTGTTACGGAAGAGGAATATACCGGCATGTGCGGCGACAGTGTGACGTGGACGCTAAAAGGCAGGACGATGACCATCAGCGGTTCGGGCACAATGTGGGACTACTCGGCAGAAGCACCCGCCATTTATTCGGAGTACATGCAACAGATTGACACCGTGATGGTAGAAAGCGGCGTGACGACGCTGGGTGCAAACGCGTTCAACGGGTTCCCAACGCTGAAACTGGTTGTTCTGCCCTACGGCATGAAGACGATTGGCGACAATGCATTCACGGACTGCACATCGCTGACGTTTGTTCAGATGCCGCAAGACCTGACGACGATAGGTGCTAGTGCGTTCCAAGGCTGCGAGAACCTGTTCGTTCAGCGCTTGCCGGAGACTTTGTACAGCATCGGTGAGAATGCGTTCGAAGCTTGCCGGAGTATAACGAATCTGGTTATTCCTAACAAAGTAAACATAATAGGCAACGAGGCGTTCCTGCAGTGTACTGGTCTGCAATCGGTTGTTCTGCCCGAACAGTTAGGCTCTATCGCGCCAAATATGTTCTCGTTCTGCATGAGTCTGGAATCCGTGCAACTGCCGCAAGAACTTGGCACCATCGGCGACAATGCATTCTATGCATGCCAATCGCTGAGGAGCATCACTTTGCCTGAAACGCTGGATGACATTGAAGGCGGCGCGTTCGCAATGTGCTATGGCCTGAACTTCATCCAATGTGAAGCGGTTTTGCCGCCGACATTGTGGGACAATGCAGATAATCCAGTGTTCAACGAGGTTTCGGATTCGATACCGGTTTATGTTCCTGCGGAGGCCGTTGAGGCTTATCTGCACTCTGACTGGAACTACTTCAAGAACATCCAGGCTATCCCGAGTGACACAGTTGTACCGATTGAGGTGACCATTTTCGGTATAACAATTACTCCAGACGACAGCACGAGCACGGAGCCAATTGACCTGCTCGGCGACTCGACGCTGGTTTATGACCCAGAGGAAAACACCTTGACGTTCAACGGCTTAGAATGGGAAGTTGGCGAGGAAGAGACCACTGTTATCAACTATACCGGTAGCGACCCGCTGACCATCGTGCTGAACGATACATCCACGATTATGGCCGATACAATTATTGCTTCGGCAGCAGACATCATCATCACCGGCGAGGGTAAGCTGGTGGCTGAAGGCACGGTGCCTATCGTAGGTGTTAAGTCCGCATCGATTACGTTCGACTCGGTAACGATGCATGTGCGTTCCGTACCGACACCACAGGCTTTGCGTCGTCGAATCAAGAGCGGCAAGCGTCTGGACGAGACGGGCGGTCCGGCATTGTCGGGCTTCGGCAGCGCGGACTTCAACAAGACGAATGTATCGCCGTCGGATGCCTCGTACGGTCCGGTAACGACGACTGACGACAACGGCGAGGAGACGACGATTGACGCCCTGTACACGACAAACGAGGACGGCGAGCAGGAGGTAGTGACGGAGTTTGACCTGACGGCTCAAGCCGATGACACGGGTGTGGATGCAGTGCGTGTACGCCATGACTTCGACCCGTCGCAGCCGATGTACAACGTGCTTGGTCTGCCGGTGGATGCGACCTACAAAGGCATCGTCGTACAAGGCGGGCAGACTTACCTTTTGAGGTAGTGTAGTGTTTAGAGTTTAGTGTTTAGTGATTAAAGAAGTTGTGAGTTTGAAGTCAATTAGAACAATCATTCTGGCGTCGGTGCTTGGCATCGGCGTTCAGGCGTGGGGTACGATATACGACATATCCGTCCCTGACGCTGAGACGTGGAAGAACGATGCACTCAGTGCGCGCAACACCGGCGACACCGTTCGGTTCAGTGCGCCGGTGATAGTGAACAGGAACTACGGTTACGGCAGTTTCACCGGTCTGACGGTGAGTGTGCGGCGTATCTACTCGCCGACGAACCAGGCTATTCCGCTGAGCGCGGAGTACAAGACACTGCTATCGCTGAACAGCAAAGCGGCGTTCACGCTGACGGGTTGCGGCTACAAGCGTAACGGCGAACGGCTACTGAACCTTGTGGGCGTTGTGACCGGCAACCTGCAGGTGAAGTTCGTTTCCGGCACATGGGTTGGAAACGGCACACGTGCTGCAATCGAGCACAATCCGCCATCGGTGGATATGAACGGCACGCACAACGTGCTGGTGTGCGGCGCGAACCTGGAGTACTACCTTGTTCAGAACCTCGGCACCGGTTACGGTCCGGATGACAACAGCGAGCACCAGAAGCAACGCACAAAGGTAAAGAAAGCATTGGCGGAGATTCATGCGGATGTCTATGGTCTGGTGGAGATAGAACAAGGTCAGGCTGCGTTGGCAGAGATAGCATCGGACCTGACGAGCCTGACGGGCAGTCCGTACGACTACGTGGATGACGGCGGCAGTGCCAGCGGTTCGTACACAAAGTCAGGATTTGTCTATCGCAGCGACCGGATACAACCCATCGGTATCCTGACGCGGAACAATACCGGCGTGAAGAACAGGAAGTTCATTCAAGGGTTCATCCTGCTGGAGAACAACGAGCGGTTCATCTACAGCATCAACCACTTCAAAGCCAAGTCAGGCACGGGTACCGGCAAGGACGCCGACCAAGGCGACGGGCAGGGCATATTCAACTACAGCCGCACGCTGGAAGCCATCAGCCTAAGGGATAACATCAGCAGTTACCAGAGTTTCTACGAGGATAACGACGTGCTGATCATGGGCGACCTGAACGCTTACGCGATGGAAGACCCAATCCGCACACTGACAGACGCCGGCATGTATGACCTGCACCGATACTTCCATGCGGACAGCAGTTATTCGTACGTTTATGGCGAGCAGGCAGGCTACCTTGACCACGCGATTGCCAACAAGGCACTTATCAAGCAGGTGACCGGCATGGCAGCATGGCACGTAAATTCGGATGAGTCGGACCAGTACACGTACGACAAGTCGAACGACCAGACCATGTTCCGCTACAGCGACCATGACCCTGTACTGGTAGGTCTCCGACTGGACAGCACACAATCGATACCTCTGCATGGCGGCGATCCGATAGACCAGACACACATCGAGATGATTGAAGGCGAGCCGTTCCTGACGAACGTGGGCGACCTGGGCGAACAACACGGGTACTACGAGATTTATGACATCACCGGCGTACGGGTACAGGGAACGACACGGATTGAGGAGTCGCCATGTGCGGTAGGAACAGACCTACCGGCTGGAGTGTACGTGCTGAGAGTGTATTATGCTGGGAAAATCAAGGCGTTGAAGATGAGGAAGTGATGGACTTATTTGACAGTTTGCCCATAAATGATACCGGCCTGACGGCAGAGCAGGAGATAAAAGCCCTGCGCGAGGAGCTACGCGAGCAGAACTATAAATACTATGTTCTGTCCGCGCCCACTATGTCCGACCGTGAGTTCGACGAGAAGATGCACCGGTTGCAGGAGTTGGAGGCGGCGCATCCCGAACTGTTTGACCCGAACAGCCCGACGCAGAAAGTGGGTTCGGACATCAGCAAGATTGACAGTTTTCCAAGAATAAGGCACCGGTACCCGATGCTATCGTTAGCGAACACCTATTCGCGCGAGGAGGTGGAAGACTGGGTGAGGAAACTGCCGCCGGGCGTGGAGATTGTGGCTGAGTTGAAGTACGACGGGCTGAGTATATCGCTGTGGTACGAGCATGGCAGGCTGGTGCACGCCGTGACACGCGGCGACGGCACGGAGGGCGATGATGTGCTGCCGAACATACGGACGATACCTTCGATTCCGAAGGAAATTAAAAATTCAAAATTCAAAATTAACAACTCGGAAGTAGCCGTGCCTGCCCGACTTGAGCTGCGGGGCGAGGTGCTGCTGCCGTGGGAGCGGTTTGAGGCACTGAACAAGCAAAGAGAGGAACAGGAAGAACCGCTGTTCGCCAATCCGCGTAACGCAGCATCAGGGACACTGAAGTTGCAGGACAGCCGCGAAGTAGCACGCAGGGGACTGACATGCTTCCTGTACTACATGTTAGGCGAACAACTGCCGGGGAAGACACACTATGAGCGCTTGGAGCTGGCGAAGCAATGGGGATTCCCCGTCAGCGATGCTATCAAGGTTTGCAAGAACGTGGACGAGGTGATGGCGTTCATCGCGTATTGGGACACCGAGCGCAAGAACCTGCCGGTCGCCACCGACGGCATCGTGCTGAAAGTCAACAGCCTTGCCGAGCAGGAGGAGTTAGGTTACACCGCCAAGTCGCCGCGCTGGGCGATAGCATACAAGTTCGCTGCCGAACGGCAACTGACCTTGCTGAAGCAGATAACCTATCAAGTAGGCCGGACGGGCGTGGTGACGCCAGTGGCTAATCTGGAGCCGGTGCAACTGTCGGGAACGATGGTGCAACGCGCGACGCTGCATAACGAGGATTTTATCCGTCAGTTAGGGATAGCGGAAGGCGACCGCGTCTATGTGGAGAAAGGCGGAGAGATCATTCCGAAGATTGTGGGGAAAGAAAGACCCACCCAAACCCTCCCTAATAGGGATGGCGAAGATAGTACCGACTTTAGTTTCCCGAAGAATTGCCCCGAGTGCGGCACGCCGCTGGTGCGCGTGGAGGGAGAGGCGGCATGGCGCTGTCCGAACGAGTTGAGCTGTCCGCCGCAACTGAAAGGACGACTGGAGCACTTCGTCAGCCGCAAGGCGATGAACATCGAGGGTCTGGGCAGCGAGACGATAGCCCTGCTCTACGACAAAGGGCTGCTGCACTCGATAGCGGATATATACGACCTGCGTGCTAAGGATATAGCTGCGCAGGAGCGGTTAGGCGAGAAGTCCGCGCAGAACATCCTCGCGTCCGTCGAAGCCTCCAAACAGGTGCCTTGGGCGCGCGTGTTATTTGCCCTGGGCATCCGTATGGTGGGCGAGACTACGGCGAAGAAGATTGCCAAACGGTTCCGCTCGATTGACGCACTGCAATGGGCGAGCAAGGATGAACTGACGGGACTAGAAGATGTGGGTGAGCAGATAGCGGAAAACATCGTCGCGTACTTTGCCGACATGAGGAACCTGGAGATCATCACCCGTCTGCAAGCCGCAGGCGTGCAGTTAGCGAGCAGCGAGACTGAAGTCGCAGCAAGTGTGCCGCAGATGTTAGAGGGGAAGACGATAGTTATCTCCGGCACGTTCAGCGAGCACTCGCGCGACGAGTACAAGCAGATGATTGAGGACTACGGCGGCAAGAACAGCGGCTCGGTGAGCAGGAAAACCGACTTCATCCTTGCCGGCGAGAACATGGGGCCTGCGAAACTGGAGAAAGCCAACTCGCTGGGTGTACGGCTTGTGAGCGAACAGGAATTTTTACAAATGCTACATGGATAAACTCAATACTTGGATATTTCGTCACACCAAACGCAAGCAGCCGCAGCGGAAGGTGGTGATGCCGAACTACAGCAAGGTTAGGTCGGTGGTCATTGTCTTTGAGCAGACAGAAGACAGCAGGCAACACGCGATGCTGATCAAGCGTCTGGAGCGTGACGGAATGATGGTGGAGGTTGTCGGCTACGAGCCGAAGAAAGACTTCACCTATTTCGGCAGGGTGCGCGAACAAGCGATGAACGCCCTGCCCACGCAGCGGTTTGACCTGATGATAGACCTGAGCACGCACTACTGGCTCGGTACGCAGTACATCAACATGGCCATCGATGCCACGTTCAAAGCAGGACTGCGATTCCCGAACGTGCCCGAACAGGACCAGCAGGGTATACTCGACATGATGGTCAGTCTGCCGGAACCAGAGAACGATGAGGCAGGTTACGACGCCGAACAGATAGCAGAGCAAGTCATTCATTTTCTGAAAATGATCAACTCATAGATAGACCGGCTGCGCCTGAAAGAGCAAAGACCGCTACGCTAAAAGAGAAAAGACTAATGAAAGAAACAAAAATATCAGGATTAGGCACGGCGTTGGTTACGCCGTTCACCGCACAGGGCAAGGTGGATTTGGATGCCCTGAAGCGTCTGCTGGACCGTCAGTTGGCGGCGAAGGTGGATTTTCTGGTGGTGCTGGGCACGACCGGCGAACCGGTGACCATGACGCCGAGGGAACAGCAACTGGTGCGCAAGACCATCGTGGAGCACATCGGTGGACGTATTCCGCTCGTATTAGGTGTAGGCGGCAACTGCACGCAAGAGGTGGTGGAGCGACTGGGACTGCTGCGTGAGGAGCTGACGCGCGATTATCAAGCTATCCTCAGCGTCTGCCCGTACTACAACAAGCCGCAGCAGGAAGGGCTGTACCGTCACTTCGCCGCGATAGCCGAGGCATCGCCCGTGCCGGTGATTCTGTACAACGTGCCCGGTCGGACGGGCGTGAACCTGCTGCCGGAAACGGTGCTGCGTCTGGCGGCAGATTATCATCACAAGATTACAGGAGTGAAAGAGGCGTCGGGGAACATGGAGCAGATACAAGCTATCATCCGCGGCGTGAGGGGCAGCGAGTTTGTGGTGCTCTCGGGTGATGACGGACTGACCGCACCGCTGATGCTTGACGGGGCACACGGACTGATCTCCGTGCTGTCGAACGCCCTGCCGGAAGAGACCATGCGGCTGGTTCACCAACCATCGCTCGCACAGCAACAAGCACTGGACGGACTGATACGTGCCCTGTTTGCCGAGGGCAATCCTACAGGTATCAAGGCACTGCTGTCCCTGCAAGGCGTGACGAGCGATCATGTGCGTCTGCCATTGGTGGCAGCCAGTGAGGCGTTGAAAGACGATTTACGAAAATTATTGGACGAGTATGAAAATAGCACTATTCGGTAACGCGATGAAGCGTATGACGCTTAGCGAAGTATCCCATGTGCTGGAGTTTATGGGACTTCGCCAAGTGGAAGTGTATCTGTCGCAAGAACTTCGTCAGGAGATGAACCTGCGCGATTATCCTCCTTTCCCGGCAGATGAGAAGGTCTGGAAAGATTTTACGGACGCCGGCAATATGATTGACTTCGCTTTGTCTATCGGTGGCGACGGGACGTTTCTGACCACAGCGTCAATCATCGGGGACAAGAACATACCTATCGTGGGCATCAACTGCGGGCATTTAGGTTTCTTGGCCGAGGTACAAACCAATCAGGTTGATTTGATTATGGACCAGCTGATACAAGGCCGTTACACAATTGAGCAACGTTCGCTGCTGACCGTTGATGGTGAGGGCGGACACCTGTCATCGCCCAACGCCCTGAACGAGATTGCCATCATGAAGTCCGGTTTGTCATCAATGATAGAGATAGAGACGAGCGTCAACGGCGAGCATCTGCACACTTACGAGGCGGACGGTCTGGTTATATCCACGCCGACAGGCTCGACGGCATATAACCTGAGCGTAGGCGGTCCGTTGATGGAGCCGCATGTGAAGGCTATCATCCTCGCGCCTATCGCAACGCACCGTCTGTCTGTCCGGCCGCTCGTCATCCCTGACGACTGGACGATTGACCTGAAAGTGCGCAGCCGTAACGGCAACTACCTGATTTCGGTTGACGGGCGAAGCCAGTCGCTGCTCAATGAAGTAGAACTGCATGTGCAGAAAGCACCTTATACCACCAAAGTTGTGCAGTTAGAGGAACACTCGTTCATTCAAGCACTTAAAGACAAACTCCAATGGGGCAAATAACGCGTGCGGCATCTGCCTGAGAAAATTCCAAAACATTGAGAATTGGTTAATCTTCAAATCAGAACTTTTCAAATCATAAATTGATGAAAATAGTATACATGGGTACGCCGGAGTTTGCCGTGGCACCGCTGAAGGCACTAGTGGAGGGCGGATACAACATAGTGGCAGTCGTTACGATGCCGGACAAACCCGCAGGACGTGGGCATCATGTACAATACTCGGCGGTGAAAGAATATGCACTGTCGGTAGGTCTGCCGGTACTGCAGCCGGAGAAGCTCAAGGACGAAGCATTTGTCAAGGAGCTACGCAACTACAACGCCGACCTGCAGATTGTCGTGGCGTTCCGCATGCTGCCGGAGGTGGTGTGGGCGATGCCGCGTCTGGGCACGTTCAACCTGCACGCATCGCTCCTGCCTCAGTACAGAGGTGCCGCGCCGATCAACTGGGCAGTGATCAACGGCGACAAAGTGACAGGCGTCACCACGTTCATGCTCAAGCATGAGATAGATACAGGAAATGTGATTTTGCAGGAGCGCATACCTATCGGTGCGGACGAGAATGTCGGCTCGGTGCACGACCGGCTGATGGAACTTGGTACAGGTCTGGTGCTGCGCACTGTGGACTTGATTGCCGAAGCCGATGCCAACGGCACACCGCTGCCCACTACGCCGCAGGACGAGATAGCCGCCGAAGCCCTGCGTCCCGCACCAAAGATATTCAAGGAGACCTGCCGGATAGACTGTTCAAAGACCGTTCAAGAGGTGCATAACTTCGTCCGGGGCCTCTCACCCTACCCTGCCGCGTGGTGCGACTTGACTATCGGCGGCACGACCTATGAGAACGTCAAGGTGTTTGCCACCGAGAAAGGTCACGGACTGATTAACCTGCAATGCGCTGACGGCGAGATCAGTCTGACCGAGCTACAGCTGCCCGGCAAGAAACGTATGCAAGCCAAAGCTCTGCTCAATGGCTTAAGGTAGATAATCAAAATATTAGATTAATTCGGTTAATTCGTGAACGACTATTTATCACTCATTGACAAATACTATGCTGAGCAACCGGAGCTGAAAGCACTGCTGCTACACCATTCGCGGCAAGTGGCGGACAAGGCGTTGGCTATTTGCGCTGCGCACCCTGAGTGGCAGGTTGACAAGCAGTTTGTGGAGGAGGCAGCGATGCTGCACGACATAGGTATCATCTTCTGCGACGCGCCCGGCATCCTCTGCCACGGCACGGAGCCGTACATCCGGCACGGGCTGATTGGCGCTGAGTTGCTGCGCAAAGAGGGGTTTCCGAAGCATGCGCGTGTAGCGGAACGGCACACCGGCAGCGGTCTGAGTGCAAAAGAGATAGAAGAACAGCAGTTGCCCTTGCCCATGCAGGACTATCTGCCCGAAAGTTTGGAAGAGCGAATCATCTGCTATGCCGACAAGTTCTTCTCCAAATCTCATCCCGAGCGCGAAGAAAACTCCGGCAACATACGCCGCAAGATGGAGAAGTTCGGCACGGAGTCGCTGCAACGCTGGCTGCAACTGGAGTATGAAATGACAGCCAAACACAATCAAGCAAACTCAATAATCATTCACTAATATGAAACACATCATATATACCTACATGCTGACAATGGCACTCTTGCTAATGTGCCGGGGACAGAGTTACGCCTCGCGCATAGATACCATTGCTTTTCGCGGTGACTCATCGCATGTGATGCAGCGCATATGCGTATATACGCCCGACGGCTACAAGCCCGACTTGAGCCTGACTTATCCGCTTGTCTATCTGCTGCACGGCATTCACGGCAATCACTACTCGTGGTTGCGCGACGGGAATATCCGCTACACACTGGACAGCCTGATCGGGAACGGCGTTATACGCCCGATGGTTGTGGCCATGCCGTACTGCCAACGTTTTGACACGAGCAACGTAGATGAGCCTAAGTCGCTGGTTCACTGCCTGTTCCACTACGGGTCTATCCTCCGCGGAGAGTTCGAGGATACCTTCTTCGAGATTGACGACTACGTGCAGGCGCACTACCGCGTGGACAGCACTCGCATGCAGCGTGCAATAGCAGGTCTGAGCTGCGGTGCAAGACAGGCAGCGGTGATAGCCCAAAGCGGAACATTCAATGTTGTGGGCTTGTTCTGCCCCGTGATACACAAGCGCCAGCGTCCGGACAGCGAGATTGAACCGGCACACTACTGGATAGGCGTGACGGAAGGTGACGTATTCCTGTACAAGGGACGCCGATTCAGACTGGCTTGTGAGAAACGAGGAATACCCGTGACACTGTATCAGGACAAAGGTTCGCACAACTGGAAAGCCTGGAGAAAGATGTTGGATATCTTCCTAAAGACCTATTTCCCCGCTGCAAATACGCCCGAAGACACACCTGTAACCGATAGTGAGGAACAGAATGAGCAGCAACCGGCTCCGGCATTTTAGGCAGTCAGAAGTTGAGTAAACCCTAGGATTACCCCGACTTCGGCCGCTTGGGAGACCGTGTTTGATTGCATTGACAAGATTCTATCAGGGCATGTCTCGATTCATTGCGATGCGATGCAACAATGGCTATTTTTCAGTCGCAACGTCAACATGTTTTTATAGCCAAAATGTTTTATTACAACAATAGGCGCCTCATGGAGCGCCTATTATTGTTCGTTGTTGTAGTTAGCAATTGTTGCTTGCTGTTGTTGTCTTCTAATCGGCTGTATAGTTTTCCTCAATCATTGTCAGAAAACGACCAATCCAATATTCGACATCCGTAAACTGAAGGCGATGCTCAAGCATGCGCTGATCTGGTACATCTTTGTTCATGGTCGGGTGATTGTCAAATCTGGACATTGATAGCGTTCCGCTGTAATCGGAAGTACCCTCCAACTGGATATAAATATCGTGATGATCATACTCCTTGCTTGCAGACAGATTACTAATTTGCTGATTTAAGTCTGTTTTTGTGATTGTGAAATTTTTCTTCAGATTATCCAACTGGCTTCGTGTTATTTGTCCCTTGGAATAAGCATCATCATAGAATGCCGAGCGCGATATCTTATATTCCTCAAAGAGCCTGCCCTCCTCAAAAACAAAATTACTATTATCGGTGGCAATCCACACCACATGCAAATCGTAGTTGGTTACGTTCGTCTCTGAATATGAAAGCCACTGCTGAAATGTGTCGAAAGCATCGCTGGCTGTGGGTATGTAGTGCTCTCCCCAAACTGTTGCAATCCTGTCAGTCTCTTCCATACTGCAATCAATTAGAATCCAAGAGCCACGGAATGCCTTTTCCTTCGCATTTTCATTTTCAGATAAGAGTTCCTTAGGATATAGAAACGTAACTTTTTCCATATCATCAACTTCAGTAGAATAATAACCTCTGTCCCTAAGTATTTGCTTTGCGTCAGCCGGCTTGGTAAGTAAAATAGCGCGCGCTGTTGCAGGCAACGAAGTGTTTTCCGACGAACCGGGTATGTTAGTCTCGCATGCGACGAGAGCAGTAGCGATTATTGATACGAATGCTACAAATAAAGATTGCTTATTCATAATTTTTTTATTTTGAAAGTTTTGTATATTTCTGTTTAACAAGTTTGCCATCTTCACGTCGTATAACGCAGGTCTCGTTATCTACATGTGACTCAATGACACCTTTCACGAAGTTACCGCCAGCCTCTTGCCAGATAACAGCATCCCCGACAGCAAATCCGCGATGTGAGCGCTCGACAAAACCATTCTCATCTTCTTTCCCGTAAATGTCGCCTGAAACGGCGAAGAAGTTATTCTTTCCTTGTGTTATCAGCCATATTTTCACGTTTGTCATAAATTCCCCACCGGGATACTGGCGAATCGTGTTGTTGATTGCTTCGTCAATTGTTACCGCACGAGATTTTTTCAACTCTTGTTTGGATTCGCCTGCGTAAGTGGCGATACGTGAATACTTAACACTGCCTAACTCTGTGTTGCGTGTTGACAGGACATTGACATGCCCGATTTCTTTTACGCTGACACAAGATGACAGCAAAGCTGCCATTGCTAACATTGTTGCAAAAAGTGATTTTTTCATTGCTTATGATTTTGATTGTTGCCTACTCTTTATCGGATTTTCGGCTTGCTCCGCTTGATATCTTGTTTGGTATATATTATACACGAAAAACGTGAGGCTTGTTAGCTTCAATCTGGGATTTCGAGGAATTCTGGACTACCTTAATGGACCAAATATCTACCGAACAAGGCTCACGTCGTAACGTGAGCATAAAAGCCTTGTTCTTGGTCCACTAATAGGTTCGAAAGTGTCCAGTTTTCGAAATCCCAAGTTCTCACCCTTTCGGGTTCGATTTCAACTTAGCTGAATGCTTTTATGTGGCGCTCGCTTGCGCCTGTTTATGTCACACTATTTAACGTCTTGGCTTTCGACGGCCGCAATTATCCTCGCGGCGGAGAATTATTCTGACAACTCTTTGATATATGTTTCAATCTGCGGCTTGAGAACCGGCAAATCGTTTGTTATAACTCGAATTAATTGGGAAAAATTGATTGCATAGTACCCGTGAACCAGTACGTGACGCATGCCTTCAATCCGATTCCAAGGTGTGGCGGAATGAGCCTCGCGAAACTCTTTCGATAGTTTGTAGGTCGCTTCACCCATAATCTCCAACTGCTTGACAAAACCATAATAAACAATATGGTCCTGCTGAATTTGTTCCGGCGTATATTTCAGCCATCCCTCTTCGGCATAGGAAATCGCCTAAGGATATGCTCCAAACGCTCCTTATCTCTAATAGGCTCTCTCATAAATCTTTATTTTGTCACGATTAGCTGATGGTTGTGCAAAAGGCATGAGATAATCCTCTTCAATCAAATCCACCGGACGTTGAAGCGAATGACTAAGGTCGCTAATCATTCCGCCGATATCCATGAGCGATAAATTGTTATTTACTGTATAGCTGACCAGCAAATCCACATCGCTGTCGGGACGCTCATCGCCACGAGCACACGAGCCGAACAAGTACGCTCGCTCGACAGGCTGTGCGGCAAGATACGCCTGTATCTTAGGAATCATGGCTTGTACTTCAGGACTTGGCATAAAATCATTTACGATTTAATCATTTACCATTTTTTATTTCTGCATGCAAAGTTACAAAAAAAAATTGACTTTTGCAAATCTTTCACACAGAAAATTGCAAATATATGCAGTTTTTATTTTTTGGCACGGCTTTTGTTTATGATTAGATGGAGCGAAAAAATATCCGCCTCAAATCATTCGGAAAATACTATAGGGTACTTCTAAGAATTGCACGTAATTAGTTAGTACCCAAAATAAAACAAAACTATAACTTTTATGCCGCCTTCGGTTTTTTATTGGCATCTTGAAGACCT
The DNA here is from genome assembly GCA_017444065.1 of Paludibacteraceae bacterium. Lineage (GTDB taxonomy): Bacteria > Bacteroidota > Bacteroidia > Bacteroidales > Paludibacteraceae > Colicola. Next base: position 36,188 of record JAFSXJ010000140.1, read on the forward strand.
TAATTCGGTTGCAATGCCCGCATTGCTCCCTCATTCAAGCCTCCAATCTGCTCAATAAAAATTCCAAAGTCAACATAAAGCAATTTTTAGAAATACCCTATAAATTACAACATAACAATGACTAACACTGTTGACATTCGCGAGCTGCAGGAGCGCATTGAGCGCGAGAGCTCGTTTGTAGATGCCTTGACGATGGGCATGAACCAAGTTATCGTCGGTCAGAAACATTTGGTAGAAAGTCTGCTTATCGGTCTGCTGTCCGACGGCCACATCCTGCTGGAAGGCGTTCCCGGTCTGGCGAAGACCCTTGCCATCCGCACCCTGTCTGACCTCATCAAAGCCAAGTTCAGCCGTATTCAGTTCACTCCCGACCTGCTGCCTGCCGACGTCATCGGTACGCAGATTTATTCGCAGAAGTCCGAGGAGTTCTCCGTAAAGCGCGGACCGATCTTCGCCAACTTCGTGCTGGCGGACGAGATCAACCGTGCTCCGGCGAAGGTGCAGTCCGCATTGCTCGAAGCCATGCAGGAGCGCCAGATAACGATTGGCGACAAGACCTTCAAGCTTGACGAGCCGTTCCTTGTGCTCGCCACGCAGAACCCTATCGAGCAGGAAGGCACCTATCCGCTGCCCGAGGCGCAGACTGACCGATTCATGCTCAAGGTCGTTATCGGCTATCCGCAGCCTGACGAGGAGCGTCAGATCATCCGCCAGAACATTACCGGCGAGCGGAAGACCGTCACGCCTATCCTCTCCACCGAGGATATAAAGAAAGCCCGCGAGGTCGTTCGTCAGGTCTATCTGGACGAGAAGATCGAGCGTTACATCGTGGATATCGTGTTTGCTACCCGTGAGCCGGAGAAGTACGGACTAGAGAACCTCA
>JAFSXJ010000141.1 GCA_017444065.1 Paludibacteraceae bacterium
AACAACAAACAAAACAAACAACAATATTAACCAATTAAATGTCATTTTAACTTATGGCAAAAATTATTACATTAGGCGAGATTATGCTTCGCCTTTCCCCAACCGGCAACGACCGTTTCATTCAGAGTGAGAGTTTCCGCATCATCCCGGGTGGTGGTGAGGCTAACGTAGCTATCTCCTGCGCCAACTACGGTCACGAGGCGTATCTGGTGACCAAACTGCCGAAGCACGAGATCGGCCAGATTGCCGTCAACGCCCTCCGCCGCTACGGTGTCAAGGACGACTTCATCGTTCGCGGCGGTGACCGCGTAGGCTTGTACTACTGCGAGACAGGTGCATCCATGCGCCCCTCCAAGGTCATCTACGACCGCGCTCACTCCGCCATCGCCGAAGCCGACCCCAAGGACTTTGACTTCGACAAGATCATGGAAGGTGCAGCCTGGTTCCACTGGAGCGGCATCACTCCGGCCATCTCGGACAAGGCTGCTGAGATCACCCAACTGGCTTGCGAGGCTGCCAAGCGCCATGGCGTGACCGTTTCGGTTGACCTCAACTTCCGCAAGAAACTATGGACCAGTGAGAAAGCTATCTCGATCATGCGTCCGCTGATGAAGTATGTGGATGTATGTATCGGTAACGAGGAAGACGCAGAACTGTGCCTCGGCTTCAAGCCCGATGCAGACGTAGAGGGCGGCGAGACCAACGCTGAGGGCTACAAGGGCATCTTCGAGCAGATGATGAAGGAGTTCGGCTTCAAGTATGTCGTTTCCACCCTGCGTGAATCCTTCTCTGCCACCTTCAACGGCTGGAAGGCGATGATTTACAACGGCAAGGAGTTCTACCAGAGCAAGCGCTACGAAATCAATCCTATCATCGACCGCGTAGGCGGCGGTGACTCGTTCTCCGGCGGCCTGATTCACGGTATGCTCAAGTACCCTGACAATCAGGGTGCAGCCCTTGAGTTTGCAGTAGCCGCCTCCGCTCTCAAGCACACCATCAACGGCGACTTCAACCTTGTCAGCGAAGATGAGGTCCTCAGCCTCGCCGGTGGTAATGCCAACGGTCGCGTACAACGATAAATTTTGGATTTCTAATTTTGAATTTTTAATTATTAATTTATGAATAATAAGGTTCTCTCCAACTGGCGTTGGGTCATGTGTGCGATGCTTTTCTTCGCCACCACCGTCAACTACATGGACCGTCAGGTTCTCTCGTTGACGTTCAAAGAGTTTATTCAGCCTGAGTTCCACTGGACAGACTCCGACTACGGAACGATTACCGGTGTGTTCTCCATCGCGTATGCTATCTTCTGCCTCTTCGCCGGTAAGTTCATCGACTGGATGGGCACGAAGAAGGGCTACCTGATAGCCATCGTTGTATGGTCATTGGGTGCTGTAATGCACGCAGGCTGCGGTATTGCTACCACATGGTTCTTGGACGGCATAGACAGTGTAGCCGCTATTCGCGCAGTGGAAGCAGGAAGTGCGATGGCGTCGTCAATTGCGATGATCAGCGTGTGGCTGTTCCTCGCTTGCCGTATGGTGCTGGGGCTTGGTGAGGCAGGTAACTTCCCTGCTGCCATCAAGGTGACTGCCGAGTATTTCCCGAAGAAAGACCGTGCCTTCGCGACCTCTATCTTCAACGCAGGTGCATCGGTAGGTGCGCTGGCAGCTCCGGCTACTATCCCTCTGCTGGCCAAAGCATGGGGCTGGGAGTGGGCGTTCATCATCATCGGTGCGCTCGGCTTCGTGTGGGCTGCTGTCTGGATTTTCGTGTATGACAAACCGACCGAGTCCAAGCACGTGAACGAGGCGGAATTGGAATATATCCAGCAAGATGATGCAGACGCTCCGAAGGAAGAAGTGAAAGAAGAGAAGCAGATGTCGTTCGCTGAGGCCTTCAAGCACAAGCAGACCTGGTCATTTGCTTTCGGTAAGTTCATGACCGACGGCGTTTGGTGGTTCTTCCTGTTCTGGGCACCTGCATATTTCCAGGACCAGTTCCATATCAAGGCTTCCGACCCGCAGGGTGTGGCACTTATCTTCACGCTCTATGCTATCGTAACGGTGGTATCGCTGTTCGGAGGCTACCTGCCTAAGATCTTCGTGGAGAAGAAAGGCATGGAGCCGTATGCAGGTCGCATGCGTGCGATGCTGATATTTGCGTTCTTCCCCATTATTGCGTTGTTCGCACAGCCGTTAGGCGGCGTATGGGGACCGTGGGCGGTAGCCATCATCATCGGTATCGTTGGTGCGGCGCATCAGAGCTGGAGTGCGAATATCTTCTCTACTACGGGTGACATGTTCCCGAAATCGGCGGTGGCTACCATCACTGGTATCGGCGCGATGGCAGGTGGTCTGGGCTCGTTCCTGATCAACAAAGGTTCGGGTATGCTGTTCACCCATGCGGAAGAGATGGGTTCGGCTTTCCGGTTCTTGAGCTTTGAGGGCAAACCCGCAGGCTACATGATCATCTTCTGCATCTGCGCGGTGGCTTATCTCATAGGTTGGAGTGTCATGAAAGCCCTCGTGCCCAAGTACAAACCCGTTGAGATAGACTAATCCTCAACGCTCATACACACTCTCTGGTTAAAGTGTCCTTCGGGGCACTTTTTTTTGTTACTCTGCGCAAAAATTAGGTTCTTTAGGTAGATTTTTATTCGTATCTTGCCATGCTCAAATGATATTTTCATGAATTATTTGGATAATTCAGAAAATTTTTGTAACTTTGCGAGCGGATTAGTATGTAAGCAATGGAATATACAGCACGACTGCGAAATATCATCTCCTACGCCGGGCAAGAGACCGTCCGTCTCGGTAACGCCCAGGTAGCCCCCGAACATCTGATGCTCGGTCTCATCCGTCTGGGTGAAGGCACGGCTTACGACATTTTGTCAAAGACCAAACTCAACTTCATCGACTTCCGGCATGCCTTGGAGGACCATGTGCGCCGGAACCCGCCCGAGCAGATTGAGAACAACACCGTTCATCTGTCGCCGGCCGCCGAGCGTATCATCCGTCTGGTAGGCATCGAGCGTGATGCCTACGCTGCCGATGTAGCCGGTTCGATTCACCTGCTGATGGCCATCCTGCGCGAACGCATCAACTTCGTCGCACAGGCGCTCGATGATGCTTACGGCATCACCTACGAGTCCGTTGAGCAGTTCTATCCCAAACCCGAGAAAGTGATGTCGGACGGTCAGGCGGAGCAACAGGAGCAGAAGCAGTCCAAGCACAAGTCCGACACGCCTGCACTCGACGCCTATGGGCGTGACCTGACGCGGCAGGCTATCGAGGGAAAGCTCGACCCTGTGGTAGGCCGCGAACAGGAGATAACACGCGTACTGCGTATCCTATCACGCCGCAGGAAGAACAACCCTATCCTGCTCGGCGACCCGGGCGTAGGCAAGTCCGCCATCGTCGAAGGTCTGGCACAGCGGCTCATCCGAACGGATATACCCGAGCTGCAGAACAAACGCATCATCTCGCTCGACCTGGCTGTGCTCGTGGCGGGCACAATGTATCGCGGGCAGTTTGAGGAGCGGATGAAGAACGTGCTCCAGGAACTGCGCAAGCATCCCGAGATCATCTTGTTCATCGACGAGATACATACCCTCATGGGAGCCGGCAACGGCTCCGGTTCGCTGGATGCCGCAGGTATCCTCAAACCCGCTCTGGCACGCGGCGAGGTGCAGTGCATAGGCGCCACAACGCTTGACGAATATAAGAAAACCATTGAGAAGGACGGAGCTCTTGAACGCAGGTTCCAGAAAATTGTCATCCCGCCGACCACTGCCGACCAGACCCTGGATATCCTCCGCCAGCTCGCGCCGTACTACAGCGATTACCACCATGTCGCGTACTCGCCCGAAGCCATCGAGGCCTGTGTGCGCCTGGCCGAACGTTACATCACCGACCGCGCACTGCCCGACAAAGCCATCGATGTGCTTGACGAAGCCGGAGCACTCAAAGCCTCGTCTGTCAGTATGAAGGACAATCTGTCTTCTGACAGCGACAACGGTCTGACTGTCAGCGATGCGGACATTGCCGAGGTGGTGAGTATCATGTCCGGCGTACCCGTTCAGCGCGTGGCAACCGCCGAAGGCGAACGGCTCCGCGAAATGGACAGCACACTCCGTTCGCGCGTCATCGGGCAGGACGAAGCTGTCGCACAGGTCGTCAAGGCTATACGCCGCTCGCGGATGGGACTGGCTGACCCACAGCGACCTATCGGTTCGTTCTTCTTCCTCGGGCCGACAGGCGTAGGCAAGACCTATCTCGCGCAGTGCCTTGCCGAGGAGATGTTCGGACAGAAAGACGCGCTCATCCGCTTCGACATGTCCGAGTATGCGGAGAAACACACCGCCTCGCTGATGGTAGGTGCGCCTCCGGGATACGTCGCCCACGAGGATGGCGGACGCCTGACCGAAGCCGTGCGGCGCAAACCCTACTCCATCGTCCTGTTCGACGAGATAGAAAAAGCCCATCCGGACATCTTCAACGTCCTGCTGCAGGTGCTTGATGAGGGCCGTCTCACTGACCGCCAGGGGCACACCGTCGATTTCCGCAACACAATCATCATCTTCACCTCGAACGTCGGCACACGTCAGCTCGCCGAACAGGGCGCAGGTATTGGCTTCGAGGCAGCTACGCCAGACGCGCGCACCTCGCAGGCTATTCTCACCAAGGCACTCAACCGAACCTTCCCTCCGGAGTTCGTCAACAGACTCGATGCCGTGGTGTTCTTCCACCCGCTTGACCGACCTGCTTTGGAGCGTATCGTGGATATAGAGCTCAGCGGTCTGCTCGCCCGCACAGCGGTGATGGGCTACAAGGTCAGCATCTCGCCCGAGGTACGCGAACAGATAATCCGCGAAGGCTCCGACCCGCGTTATGGTGCCCGTCCGCTCCGTCGAGCCATCCAGACACGAGTAGAGGATGTCATTACGGACATCCTGCTCAACCAGCCCGCCGACGTGCCTATCGAGGTCTGAAACCAAGTCGGGGACTTACCAAGGTTGCCATACTTTTACCGGAGTTAATGAATGCAGAAAACAAAACTAAAACATCTATCATATAAATGAAACATTTTGCTGAATACAAGCAGTTGGATTTGCCTGCGCTGAGCCGTGAGGTGCTGGCGCAGTGGGAGAAAGAGGACCTCTTTCATCAGAGTATAGCCGTGCGCGAAGGCCACCAGCCGTTCCTGTTCTTCGAAGGACCGCCGTCCGCCAACGGCATGCCGGGTATCCACCACGTGCTGGCACGTACAATCAAGGACACCTTCTGCCGCTACAAGACCATGCAGGGCTATCAGGTGCACCGCAAAGCCGGATGGGACACCCACGGACTGCCCGTAGAGCTCGGCGTGGAGAAGAAACTCGGCATCACCAAGGAGGATATCGGAAAGAAAATCAGCGTGGACGAGTACAACGCCGCTTGCCGCGAGGAGGTTATGAAATACACCAAGGAATGGACGAACCTCACCAGGCAGATGGGCTACTGGGTGGACCTTGAGCACCCGTATATCACCTATGACAACAAGTATATCGAGACACTCTGGTATCTGCTCAAGCAACTCTACAAGAAGGGCTACCTCTACAAAGGCTACACCATCCAGCCCTACTCGCCGATGGCAGGTACGGGACTCTCGTCCCACGAGCTCAACCAGCCCGGATGCTACCGCGACACCAAGGATACAACCTGTACCGCCAAGTTCCGCCTTGCTGACGGACGCTTCATCATAGCCTGGACAACCACGCCATGGACGCTGCCGTCGAACACTGCCCTTTGTGTAGGACCGAATATTGACTACATCGAAGTCATCGCCCCCAACGGCGACCATATCATCCTCGCCGAGGCAAGGCTGGACGCCTATCGGAAAGAACTCTGCGCCGCTGATGCTGAAGGCAACCTGCTTGCACCGCAGATTGTAGCACGATACAAAGGCTCCGACCTCGTAGGCCTCAAGTACGAACAACTCTTCCCCTGGGTGAAACCTGTTGACTACAACAAGGAGCAGGACAAGCTCACCGACCGTAGCGCCGATGCGTTCCGCGTGATTAGCGGTGACTACGTGACCACCGAGGACGGTACGGGCATCGTGCATATAGCACCTACCTTCGGCGCGGACGACAAACGTGTAGCCGAAGCAGCCGGCGTGCCGCCGTTGTACCTGATCACAAAGAACGGCGAGACGCGACCGATGGTGGACTTCACAGGCAAGTATTGGCTCACCAACGAACTGCACCCCGAGTTCGTGAAGAACTTCGTCAACACGGAACTTTACGGCCAGTGGGCAGGACAATTCGTCAAGAACGCCTACGACAAGGCGAACTTCTGGACGGACGGCAAGTATGATGAGCAGAAAGCCCTCAAAGCCGAAAACATCGACATCCGCCTCTGCATGCTCATGAAGCAGCAAGGCACAGTGCTGAAGATCGAGAAGCACGTGCACAACTACCCGCACTGCTGGCGTACCGACACGCCTATCGTTTACTACCCGCTTGATAGCTGGTTCATCCGCTCAACCGCTGCCCGCAAGGAGATGATTGCTCTGAACAAGACCATCAACTGGCAACCCGAATCGACCGGCACAGGACGCTTTGGCAAGTGGCTGGAGAACCTCAACGACTGGAACCTCTCGCGCTCGCGTTACTGGGGCACACCGCTGCCTATCTGGCGCACCGAGGACGGACAGGAGGAGCTCTGCATCGGCTCCATCGAAGAGCTCTTCGCTGAGATAGAGAAGTCAGTCAAGGCAGGCTTCATGACTGCCAACCCGTGGCCGAACTTCAAGGTGGGCGACTACTCTGCCGCCAACTATGCACCCGATGTGATTGATCTGCATCGTCCGTATGTGGACAGCATCATCCTCGTCTCGCCGAGCGGCAAACCCATGAAGCGCGAGCTCGATCTCATTGACGTGTGGTTCGATTCCGGCGCGATGCCGTACGCTCAGAACCACTACCCGTTCGAGAACGCCGATGCACCGCGCACAGCGGACTTCATCAGCGAGGGCGTCGATCAGACACGCGGGTGGTTCTTCACGCTGCACGCCATCCACACGATGATTGAGAACAAGGTGGCATTCAAGAACGTAATCAGCAATGGCCTGGTACTGGACAAGGTGGGCGCAAAGATGTCCAAGCGTCTGGGCAACGCAGTCGATCCGTTCGGCGCAATGGATACGTATGGTGCGGATGCTGTGCGATGGTACATGCTGACAAATAGTGCGCCGTGGGACAACCTGAAATTTGATCCGGAAGGCGTGGGCGAAATACGCAGGAAGTTCTTCGGCACACTTTACAACACTTACGCTTTCTTTGCGCTCTATGCCAATGTGGACAACTGGATTCCGGAACATCCGGATAGTCCGGAATGTCAGGCTTATACGGAAATCGACCGTTGGATACTCAGTAAACTCAACACACTCATCAAAGAGGTGACCGAAGCCTACGAAGCATACGAGCCGACCAAAGCCGGACGCGCTATCTCCGATTTCGTGCAGGATGACCTCTCTAACTGGTACGTCCGCCTCAACCGCAAGCGTTTCTGGGGTGGTGAGATGGATGCTGACAAGCAGGCGGCGTACTCCACCCTGTACACCTGTCTGAAGGTCGTAGCACAACTCATGGCACCCAATGCGCCGTTCTATGCCGACCGCCTGTACCGCGACCTGACAGGCAATAGTGTGCACCTTGCCGACTGGCCGGTAGCCAACGAGGCGATGATCGATGTCAATCTGGAGCGCTCGATGTATCTGGCCAATCAGGCGACCTCGATGATCCTCTCCCTGCGCAAGAAAGCAGAGAAGAACGTTCGCCAGCCGCTACAGAAAGCCGTCATCCCCGTCCAGGATAACGAGACGCTACGCGCACTGAGCCATGTGGCTGATCTAATCAGAACAGAGGTGAACGTGAAGGAACTTGTCATCGTACCTGCCGACAAGTCAGAGATCCGTCTGGTGAAGAAGATCAAACCACAGTTCAAGGTGCTCGGCAAGAAAGTCGGCGCACAGATGAAAGCCGTTGCAGCCGAGATAACATCCATGACGCAGGAGCAGATAGCGCAGATGGAAGCCGAAGGCAACTATCAACTGTCAACTGTCAACTATCAACTCATCGCTGAGGACGTGGAGATCCTGACCGAAGACATGCCCGGCTGGCTCGTGCAGAACAACGGCGTGCTGACCATCGCTTTGGACATCGAGCTTACGCCAGAACTCATCGAGGAAGGCATAGCACGCGAACTCATCAACCGTCTGCAGAACCTGCGCAAATCAAGCGGACTGGATATAACCGACCGCATCAACGTTCAGATTGTGCGTAACGATGCCATCAACGCCGCTGTAGAGCATTGCAGCGAATACATCGCCTCCCAGGTGCTCGCAAACAACATTTCACTCGTTGACAGCCTCAGCGACGGCACAAATATCGAAGATATGAACATTATCGTAAAAATAACTAAAGCATAACAGATATGAAACTACGGAAGATTTATCAGTTGGCGTTCTTCGCCATGGTTACCATTGTTTTTTCCGGCTGCTTTGGCGGTAGCGGAAGTACCGACCCGACGTACAAGGTGAGCGACCTGCAAGCCCTCTGGCAAGAGAACAACACAGAGCATTTTGTGCGCTTCACCACGGAGCGCTCGGAAGAGTACCCCTATTACCTTGGATTGGAATGGGATGAGCAGGAAGATATTACGGAGAGCGACCTCATTGCCAGCCGTGAAGAGCTTGGTCACCCGGGAAACGGATGGTTCAAGTACGAACTCAAGACTACAGGAACGCTCACCGAGATTCACCTGATGGATAACGAAGGAGCGGAGACCCCGAAGGTATATGTAGTAAGCAAACTGACGGATAGCGAACTTGAGTACTACGAAAAGGACTATCCTTCAAGTAAGTATTACTTCTCCAAAGTAGTAACCGTACAATAAAATCCCTTATGAAAAAAGCACTGAAAATCATTGGTTGGACGCTGCTGGGTATAGTGCTGACGGTAGTGCTGGTTGTGTGCATCGCGATGTACGTGGTCTTCACACCTGCACGACTGACGCCCATCGCACGTCAAGCCGCAGCCAAGTTCATTACCTGCGAGCACGAGATAGGCGAGGTGGATCTCACGTTCTTCTCCACCTTCCCGCGCTTCGGGCTGCGGGCGGACGGACTGCTGCTCATCAATCCGATGACCGGCGCACAGAACGACACCGTGGTGGAAGCCAAGCACCTGACTGCTACAGTCGATGTAATGGAGTTCCTGAACCACAAGAACCTCCACATACACGAAGCTGTCCTCGATGGCGCAAGTGTCAACTTCTACATCAACCCCGATGGTGAGAACAACCTTGCCGTCTTCGTCACCTCGCCCGACACCATCGAAGAGGATGACTCGGAGTTCTCACTCCCGTTCAAAGACTTGCGCGTGGACGGATTACGCGTACAAGCCAAGGCAATCACCTTCGTGGATACCAAGGATACCATCGAGGCATCATTAGGCGCAACGGAGTTGAAAGCAAAGGCTGCCAACTGGGATGACATGCTCATCTCGCTGCAGGCCAAAGACATATGCGCAAGGCTCAAAGGTGAGACGTATGCTGACGACCTGCGCCTAACGCTGAACGCACCTATGGCGGCTGACCTCAATGCCATGCACTTCACATTGCACAAAGCCAAACTGAGCATCAATGAGTTTGAGTTAGGCGTGAATGGCGAAGTGACACTCGGCGATGCTATCGACCTTGACGCGGCATTGACAACAGGCAAGTGGCAGATCAAACCCCTGCTGGCACTCGTGCCTGCAAAGTTTGCAAGCAGCCTGAGCGATCTGGATGTGGACGGCGTGCTGGCACTCGAAGCTACTGCACGTGGCAGGTACAGCGACAATGAGATGCCCCTCGTAACAGCTCACCTGACGCTGGACGATGGCGAAGGCAGCTATAAGCCCCTGCCCTACACCCTGCGTAATCTGTCGCTCAACGCCGATGCTGACCTCAACCTCAACAAAGGACAGGCATCGAACGTCACAATCAATAGTCTGTCGGCAGAAACCAAGCAGACGAAGATAGACGCAAAGGGCAGTGTGGACGACCTGCTCGGCAACATGCTCATTGACATGCAGCTCAGTCTTGACGCCAACCTGCCGGACTTCTCGTACTTCCTGCCGAAACAGATGGAACTCAAAGGACGCGCCAAAGGTACAGCGAAAGCAAAGATCAAGCTGGATGACCTTACAAACATGAACCTGCACAAGGGTAAGATCAATGCTGACATGACGCTCACGGACATCCACTACGCGATGGATTCTATGGTAGCCGACCTGGGCAAGACCTACGCCACCATTCAGATACCCAACGCCGCACCTACCAAGCCCAAAGTCAGCTGGGCGCGCATCGACCTCAACACCGACCGCGTGGACTTCAGTATGGCTACACCGCTCACCGCCAAACTGCAGAAGTCGGCCATACGTCTCGAAGCTGGCAACGTGCTGTCGAAAGACCCCGTGCTGTACGCTGCTGTAGGGCTGCAATCGGATTTCCCTATTGAGGCACAGATGGACTCCATGGGTGGTGTGATCAACGCGCCTAAGCTCAGCGCCTACGCCGAGTACAACACCAAGGACACCACCGTTATGCCCGTACTGCAGGCATCAATCGACTGCAAGGCGCTTGACGGCTTCTTCAAGGACATAAGCGCCAAACTCGCAGCCACTCAACTGGAGGCGGCAGTCAGCGGAGGGCGCAAGGACAAGTCAGCACCGCGACTGAAAGCCAAACTCAACACCCAAGCCCTACAGGCAAAGATGGGCAGCGAACTGGCTGCCAAGACAGGCACACTCGCTCTCGAAGCCGCAGCACGATATAACGCCAAAGGAAAGAACGTGCTCCTGCAATGGAACCCGCGCCTGAAAGTGGACCTGAAGAAAGGGGAAGTCCTGCTGCCGGAGCGACTGCCCGAACCTGTCCTTATCCCGTCTATCGAGTTCAGTTACTCCAACCGTGACATGGATATTGACAACTCACGTATTGAACTGGGCAAATCTGACCTCAACCTCAAGGGGCACGTGCACAACATTGGCAAGTGGTTCCGCAAAGACACGATTCTGGAGGGTGACCTGAGTATCGTTTCCGACCATTGCGACCTCAACCAACTCATGGAGTGGTTCAGCGCCGACAGCGGCTCGGAGGAACAGTCTGACAGCGAAGCGGTCGGTCAGCAAAGCGGTCAAACAGCGGAGCGGTCTGACAGCGTAAGCAATCCTTTCCTCGTGCCCCAAGATGTGAACCTCGCCCTGCATACACACATGCGCGACGTGGATGTGTTCAACCAGAATGCCAAAGACCTGAAGGGCGGCATCTATGTGAACAACGGCATACTGATCCTGGACGAGGTAGGCTTCGTGTGCAAGGCTGCCAAGCTCCAACTCACAGCCATGTACCGCACGCCCAGACGTAACCACCTGTATGTGGGTATGGACTATCACATGATTGACGTGGATATTGAGGAACTGATTGGTATGATACCGGACTTGGGGCAGATGATGCCTATGCTCAGCAGTTTCAAGGGAGCGGCAGAGTTCCACCTGGCTGCCGAAACATACATGAACAGCCAGTACAAGCCCAAGATGAGCACCCTGCGCGGTGCGGCTGCACTGACCGGCAAGGACCTGGTCGTATTGGACGGCGAGACCTTCAGCACAATCAGCAAACTCCTGCTCTTCAACAAGAAGACCGAGAACAAGATTGACTCGCTCAATGCCGAGATCACAATCTATAAGAACGAGATTGACGTCTATCCGCTCTGCGTCAGATGGACAACTACATGGTTGCTCTCGGTGGTCGCCACAATACGAACATGACCTTCGACTACGACATCAACGTGCTCAGTCCGATCTACCTCGGCGTGAACGTCAGTGGTACGATGGATGACCTCAGTATCAAACTCGCCAAGTGCAAGTTCGCACAGGACTTCCGGCCGCACTGGTACCAGAAGGCCGACACGCAATCCCAGGAATGGCGCGAGCGTATCAAGAAGTCGATGGAGAAAAACGTCAGGATAAAATAGTCGGGATATCGACATATCGAGATATCGCAATATCGCAATCCCGAAAAAACAAATACAACAATGAAAAAGATTCTAACATTAAGTGCAATTGCTATGACACTGTTAGCATGCAACCAGACCAACCCGCTGCTCGAACAGCCGCAGACACCATTCGGCGTACCGGCATTCGACCAGATAAAAGTTGAACACTACCTGCCGGCCTTTGAACAGGCTATCCGTCAGGAGAAAGCCGAGATTGACGCTATCGTCAACGACGGGCAAGTAGCTACGTTTGAGAACACCATCGAGGCATTGGACCGCAGCGGTCTGCTGCTGGACCGCGTGAGCGGCGTGTTCTTCAACGTGCTCGAGGCGGACGGCAATGACGAGATGGATGCCATTGCCGAAAAGGTCAGCCCGATGTTGTCTGAACTGTCATCGTATATCATCCTCAACGACGCCCTCTTCGAGCGCGTGAAGGCGGTCTATGACGTTCGTGACGAGTTGAACCTCACACCTGAACAGATGCGTCTGCTCACCGAGACCTACAAAGGTTTTGCCGACAACGGCGCTAATCTGCCGGCCGACAAGAAGGAGCGCCTGAAAGCCATCAACGAGGAACTCGGACTGCTCTCCCTGCAGTTCGGCAAGAACGTTGTGGCGGAGACGAATAGCTGCCAGCGTTTCGTTACCGACGAGGCGCAGCTCAAGGGGCTGCCCGAGAGTGCCAAGGCTGCCGCTGCTGAGGAGGCTGCCGCTGCCGGGCATCCGGGCGAGTGGCTGTTCACACCCAAGCGCACCAGTTTCACGCCGGTTCTCCAGTACTGCGAGAACCGCGAACTGCGCAAGCAGCTGTTGATGGACTACACCACGCGTGCCAATCATGACAATGACAACGACAACAAAGCCGTCATCATCCGTGAGATGCAGCTGCGTATCGAGAAAGCCAAACTCTTCGGTTACGACAATCCTGCCGACTATATCCTCAAGGACTGCATGGCAAAGGATCATCAGACCGTAGATGCCTTCCTGCAGTCCGTATGGGCTCCCTCGCTCGCTGCCGCCAAACGTGAGGCTGCCGAACTGCAGAAACTCTTGAACGAGGATATAAAAAATGGAAAAATCGCAAATGAGGAAATGAGTAAATGTCTTCAGCCTTGGGACTGCTGGTACTATGCCGAGAAACTCCGAAAAGCCAAATATGCACTCGACGAGGAAGAGATCAAGCCCTATTTGAACTGGGCAATGTGCGCCGTGGTGCATTTGGCGTAGCAACCAAGCTGTACGGCTTGCAGTTCGAGCCGCTCACCGACATGCCCGTCTATAACCCCGAGGTGGAGGTGTTCAAGGTGACCGATGCTGAGGGCGAACTGATCGGTATTCTCTACACCGACTACTTCCCCCGTGCCGGCAAACGCCCGGGTGCATGGATGAACCAGATTCTCCCGCAGTATATCGACGAAGAGGGTGTTGACC
>JAFSXJ010000142.1 GCA_017444065.1 Paludibacteraceae bacterium
GAAGCGAAGCACACGCTCATCACGGGTGAACTCAGTCTCGAGCTTTGCAATGAATGCCGTCTCAACATCAAACTGCAGAACGCAGTAGAATCCGGACGTCTTTGCTTGGATGGGATACGCCAGCTTGCGCAAGCCCCACTCCTCACGGTTCAGGATGGTGCCGCCATTCTGCGTGAGAAGGTTCTCGAATTTGTCGACCGCTTCCTTCATCTGTGGCTCAGACAAAACGGGGGTAAGTACGAAAACGGTCTCGTAATGATTTACCATAATTGTTTGATAATTTGTTAAAATTAGTTAGTAATAAATCCTGCGTGCATCAACCGGCTGAACACTTCGCCCGGCGATATGCCGCAAAAACATACAAAGGTACAAAAATATTTTGGTATTACCAAATCCGTCTATCAAAAAAACGGCATCGCACACGCGATTGTTTTATTTTTTGCACGTCCACCTTGCAAACAGTGCGAGCAAAGCGACTGTCACCACACCTGCCACAGCATAGCCGATCCAGCGGTATGTCTCGGGCAGGTGGAAGCCTTCGGGGGCAATCAGGATATAACTCACGCTGACCATGGTCATGAACAGTGCCGGGATGAGGGCGATGAGATAGCCATGGATATATTGGAGATTTGTGATTTGTGATTTGTGATTTTTGTAGAGCCAGACGATTCCTGCCCAGAGGGTGAACATGGCAAGGGTCTGGTTGGTCCACGAGAAATAACGCCAGACGATATCGAAATTAACGAACACCATTCCGAACACGCACGCGAACAGCGGCAGGGCGATGGCAAGACGTTTCATCTTAGGTTTCTGGTCGATGTGCAGGAAGTCCGCCACGATGAGTCGTGCCGAACGCAGAGCCGTGTCACCCGAGGTGACGGGTGCAGCTATCACACCGATGATAGCGAGGATGCCGCCGACAGTGCCGAGCCATGAGCGAGAGACAACATCCACCACCAGCGCGGCGATGTTCTCGCCCTTGTGCTGCGCGGCAAAGGCTTGCAGGCCGTCGATACCATATAATCCCTCTTCAGGAACAGCAAAGAACGTGCCGGCAGCGGCAGCCCAGATGAGAGCAAGGATACCCTCGGCAACCATTGCGCCGTAGAAGACCCATCGTCCCTGCCGTTCGTTGGTCAGGCAGCGGGACATGATAGGCGACTGCGTGCCGTGGAAACCGGATATAGCACCGCAAGCGATGCTGACGAACATCATCGGGAAGATGGGCAGTCCGTCCGCCTTGCGATTATAGAGCCCGTCAGTGAGTTCGGGCATTTCCGAGCCGTGCCAGCCAAGCATCACAATCATGATTCCCACGCCCATGAACAGCAGCATCGCGCCAAAGACAGGATAGAACCGGCCGATGAGTTTATCCACAGGCAGCACAGTCGCAAGTGCATAGTAGGCGAAGATGATCAGCACCCAGGCGATAGGCAGCAGACGACCCTGGAACGGCATGGTGCCAAGCGGAGCCAGGCCTTGCAGCAGCGTTGCCGGACCGGACAGGAAAGTCGTGGTCAGCAGCAAAAGCAACACTAATGATAATACGCGCATGAACACGCGTATGCCTGTACCTAATTCACTACCTACTATCTCCGGCAGCGATGCGCCGCCCTTACGCAGAGAGAGCATTCCGCTCAGGTAGTCATGGACGCCACCGGCAAAGATAGTACCGAACACGATCCACAGGAACGCCGCCGGGCCGAAGAAGATACCCATTATCGCACCGAAGATAGGTCCGAGACCTGCGATGTTCAGGAACTGCACGAGGAAGACCCGCCAGCCGGACATCGGCACAAAATCCACACCATCGTTCTTGGTGATAGCAGGAGTCTCGGCTTTAGGATTGATGCCGAACACCCGCTCAACCAGCGTGCCATAGAGCACGAAACCAACCACAAGCGCTACAAGCGCCAAAACAAATGTTATCATATTGAATTTTCAGATAAAATTTAATGGCATTTTTGACAAAACACGCACAAATGCAATGCAAAGTTACAAAAAAATAGTGAAATATGCAAGTATTTTGAGTTTTTTTTGCAAAATATTTGCATAATTAAAAAAAATGTACTACCTTTGCATCCGCTTTTGCAAAAAAGCACGCGTTCTTCCGAAAGTATTTATCCAATCCCGATGAGTAGACGTCAGTTTTCGACATCGGAGAGCGGAGGCACGCATCGCCCTTATGCCGCCCGTCGTCATTTGATGCGCTTGTGTTGCCGAACGCGATTGGGCGTTTAGCTCAGCTGGTTTAGAGCATCTGCCCTACAAGCAGAGGGTCTGCGGTTCGAATCCGTAAACGCCCACACAACGTGCTGACCGTTGTAAACCAATCTGGGACACGCAAGTGTTACAAATTGGAGAGGAGAAACACCGAAGCGCTTCATTTGCGCAAGCAAATCAGTCGCTGAGGTTGTTTCGACGAGGTGCTGTAGTTCAGTTGGTTAGAATATCGGCCTGTCACGCCGGAGGTCGCGAGTTCGAGTCTCGTCGGCACCGCAAAAAGGGAACCATTTCGTGGTTCCCTTTTTGTTTGTTATGTCGTGTATTTATTTCACTTTCTGTCCCTCCATCGTGTAGAGGGCATCGTTGCTGCGAATGAGCAGACGGCCGTCTATCACAACAAGGCTCTTGGACGGCGTCTTGTCATTTTGCACATTCTCTACCCCCAAGCCGCTCTTGCGGGTGTACTTATAGATAGGCGGATTGCCGTCATCGGCATCGCTGGTGGTGTAGAACGTGTTGTCGTCGAGCCAGCAGATTGCCTCCCCTTGCCACTCGGTGATGTTATAGCAACGCAATGGTTCGGGATGGCGTTGGCGGATGAGCGTTTCAGCCACACTCTCCCCTTCCTCACGCGTGAAAAGCAAAACCCAGCAATAACTGGACACAATATTGTTGTGATTCTTGATAAGGATATACTTGCCATCGGGCGAGATGTCTGCCGCCGTCACGAGGTGGAATCCCTTGTACGGCTTATTGGTGTCACTCTTGCCGAGGTCAGAACGCACCCCAAGGTCACAGACATAGGTCAAAGTCTGCTCCTCATCGCCGTAGTCGAGGCGGAATGGGATACTGAACACTTGGCAGACATTGTAATAGACCTTCGTGATAACATAAATCATCTGGTCAACATTGTCGTACATCAACGCTTCGGCATTGTGCTTCTTGCCATCCGGATAGCCGTATTTGATACGATGCGCCGTGACGGTCACCTCGGGTGTGTTCACTGGGTCGATAGCCGGCTCTTCGAAATAGATAATACAATATTCTCCATCCGTCTCGTCATTGTCGCCGAACGCGCCTATGAACAGGTAGTTCGTGCCGTCATAGACGCCACCGGACATGTCCTCCCAATCCCAGCGATAAATCTTATTGAAATTGACTTTACAAGCTCTTTTCTCTCCTTTCTCGTCGGTAGCGACGATATACGTATTGGTTCTCGAATCCGTTTCGTCGCTCTGCATCCAGATGTAGCCGGGCGTAACGCGCGAGCATGCTATACCTGACACCTCGATGATGTTCTCATTGATATCGAGTGTACCGCACTGCTTCTTTACCCAATCGTTGTTCCACTGAAGCGTATCACCGAAATACACCAAAGGCGGTGCCGCATGGCAGGCAGTTGCGAAAAAGAGAATAATACATCCAAGCAGTAATTTTCTATTCATAGACTTGCGTTATTAGAGAGTTGGCAATTATCTTACCCGCAGACCATCCATCGTGTACAGACCGTCCTTGCTGCGGATAAAAAGGGTGCGGTCAATCAGCACAAGGCTGTTCGCCGAGCGTCCCGCATCCTGACGGACGGTCCCGATACCGGCAGCGGTGTTCTTGATATATTTGTAGATAGGAGGATCGCCATCGTCATCGCTGGTGGTGTAAAAGACTGTCGAGTCGAGCCAGCACATCGCTTCGCCCTGCCATTCAGGCTGATAGCACTGGATGTTCTGCGGCTGGCGCTTGAGTGCATCACTTACGCTCTCGTCGTCCTCACGAGTCCATATAAGAGTCCACGAATAAAGGTCATTGGTATTGTTGTGGTTCTTTATGAGGATGAACTTGCCGTCAGGCGATATATCGGCAGCCGTCACGAGATGGAAGCCCTTGAAGGGTTGCGAGCCATCGCCAAGGTCCTCCTGTATGCCCAGATCGCATACGTATGTCAAGGTCTGCAGTTCCGTGCCGTAGTCCAGACGGAAAGGCAGGCTGAAGACCTGACAAGGCTTGTAATACTTCTTCGTTATGACATAGAGCATCTGCTCGCGGTTGTCGTACATGATTGCTTCAGCGTTATGCTTCTTGCCCTCGGGGTACTGGAAGTTGATAGAACCGGCAGTGATACGTGAGCGCGTGCCGGCGACGGAAGGAATCTCAGGCTCCTCGAAATAGTGGATATAATATTCCCCACCCGTTTCGTTGTTGTCGCCTATGGCACCGATAAAGATGTAGTTCTTGCCGTCATAGACACCTCCGCACATATCCTCCCAATCCCAACGCGGCGCAGCAAGAGTCAGGGATAGCGACAGATAGCAGCTATCACCTTTCTCCGTAGTGGCAATCACCCTATTGGAGATATCATCGCTCTCCATCCAGATGTATCCCGGCGTAACACGCGAGCAAGCGATGCCGGAGATCTCGCGCATCGTATTCTTGGTGATGAGTGTGCCAGATTGTTTGCGCTTGAAGTCGCGATTCAACTCCAGCGTATCACCATTGTACCGGATAGGTCGTGCCGCGCAGGCTAATGCCGCACAGGCAATCAGGC
This sequence comes from Paludibacteraceae bacterium, assembly GCA_017444065.1. GTDB lineage: Bacteria > Bacteroidota > Bacteroidia > Bacteroidales > Paludibacteraceae > Colicola. The sequence continues at coordinate 4,769 of JAFSXJ010000142.1, forward strand.
AGCAGATAAGAACTTGCCGTTTAGACATATCTATTACCTTTTACAATTACTTTGACAGTGCGTACATAGCGAAGGCTGCGCAGCATATGCCTGCTATCTGCAGCGGCGTAGGAATGACACTGAGGATGATGAGCGACAGAAGCACCGTCACCATCGGCGACAGACCTTCCATCGGCGAAACGATGACCGCCTTGCCGTAACGATAGGCATAAACGAGCGTCAGCGCACCGATAGCATTCAGGATCTGTATGCCGAAGCATGTCAGACTCGGGACCAACACACCGTCTTGAGCAAAGAACTCGGCAGCCGTCATCGGATTGCTGTCCATGAACCATGCAACAGGAATCAGAACGAGTCCGCTGATGGCCATCCATACGAAGATAGACTCGGCATCCATCGAGTTGTTAGCAAACTTCATGAAGAAGCCCTGAATACCCCAGGCAAAGAGTACCAATACAGCCAGCACTATCCACAGCCAGCCGCTGACAGGACTGTCGTCACCACCTGTCTGGATAGACAGCAGCAGGATAGCGATGAGCGCAACGATGATACCGGCAATCTGCCATTTGTTGGCTTTCTCCTTGAGGAAGATAGCAGCAAGGGTGATAACCACCACCGGCGACATCGAGATAAAGGGGAAGATGATATACGCCGGTCCGATAGCCAGAGCCTTGAACAGCACCAACTGTCCGCCTGCGCCGAGCAGACCGACCGTGCAACCGAGCAGAGCCGACTTGCCGTCATGGAGGAACTTACCCTTGTTGATGATGAGCGCCACGATAGCACAAGGAATCATGGTCAACGCCCAAAGGATATACACTACTGTTTCGGGAATGCCATCCTTGTCCATTTGCAGGTCAGAGAACGCTCCCCACACACCCCACGTCACAACTGTGATGAGGATAAACAAAAGCCATAATTTGTCTTTCATAATTTATTATTTTAGTCGAAAGATTGTTCGCTGCGCTTACTAAAAGATTAAAGAACGTGCTTCGCACTCAAAGCCTATTATGTTACGACTCTGAAAAGTAATTAGGCTTTTTCTTTGAGCAGCCAACGGCTAGGGTCTTTTATCTTTGAGTGAAACGGTCTTTTATCTTTCAGCGCAGCGGTCTATTTAATTTTCTCGAAGTACGGCAGGCGGTCGAGGGGGACGGCGATGTGATAGGTCTTGCCGCCCTTGTACTGCTTGCCTTGGTCGTCGCGCCATGTGCCTTTAGGCAGACGGACGTCACGTTCGAGACGGTTGTCCACCACCGGCGCGATGAGGTAGCGGTCGCCAAGCATGAACTGGTCCTTGACATCGGCAAACCCCTCGTGCGGGAACTGATATTCCATCAGCCGGACAACAGGCTCGCCGGTCTTCGCCGCCTTGCGGGCGTACTGCATGATATAGGGTGCAAACTGCGTGTGCAGCTGCGCCATCCGCCTGACGATAGCCAGGTTCTCCTCACTCAGTATGCGCCACGGTGCGACAGAGAACTGCATCATCGGCATCAACGCGTGCACCTGTGCGGAGCGGACGATGAGTGCCTGATCAAATTCATCAGCATTGATGTTCAGGAACGCTGTGAACTGTCCGCCGCCTATCATATCAGGGCAGGCGTAGGCATACCCCAACAAGCCTGCCACGCACATCTGCGGGATGAGCTGCTGCACGGCGTCCCAACTGTAATCCTTGTCACCCAGACGCTGCACGAGCGGCTGGCCGCCCATCTTCCAGCAGGCGCGATACTCATTGAACGGGAACTGCAGGCCTATCTTCGCCCATGAGGCGGTATGATCGACATTGGCGGCATAACGGTCGTATGCCACATAGCGGGCAGAAGCGTAGCAGTTGTTGTCGCCTGCATCGAACTTGAAACCGTCTATGCCATACTCCGCTTGCGCCTGACGAAGCACGCCAATGAAGTACTCGGCAGCTTTGGGGTTAGTCAGATCGTAGCATGCACTATAGCCGTTCCACCAGTTGAGGATAGCTATACCGTCGTCCGCACTGCGCAGCAGATAGCCTTTGGCAGCCAGTTCGCGGTACTCGGGCGAGTCGGGACTGACAAACGGACATATCCACACCATAACCTTGAAGCCCAACGCGTGCAGCTCGTCAATCATCGCCTTCGGGTCGGGGAACCGCTCCGCCTTGAAGGTGAAGTTGCCATAGTACCGCTGCCAGTTGTCGTCAATCATCAGCACGCCGGCAGGAAAACCATTGTCAATAACCGCGTGGGCATAACGGAGTATATCCTCCTGATTCTGATTGTACATCAGTTCTATCCAGGTGTTGTACTGCGGACGGGTGAAGAACAATGTGTCAGGCAGCTGTCCGCTGGCAGGGAAGTACCTTGCCTGCGCAGCCAGATAGGCATCACGGAGGGTGTTACCCGCCTTAACCGGCACAAGCTTGGCCGACGGACGGATAGTCCCCTGCCTGACGGTGAAGTTGAAGGGTTTGTCCGACCAGATATATTCGCCATCGGATGACAGGAACAAGGGCACCAACTGATTGTTGGCGTCCTGCCTATTGAGGTCGAACAGCGGCAGATCGGTGAACGGCTGCTCATGACCGAGGCCGACAGCCGCGCCCCACCAAGATGCATCTTGCGCTGCCATTGTCACGGACAGTAGCAGGCACAAGATACTATTTACCATTTTACCATTTTCCATTTTGTCATTTATTTGACCATCAGGCTTTTTTCTTTGAGCGAAGCAGTCTTTGCTCTTTGAGCAGCCAATCATGTCTGCGGTCTATCCTATTCCACCGTGACGGTAGTAAGGTAGTTGTAGCCGGTTGTTTCGTCCCAGCAGTTCTCGTTAGCGAGACGAATGCTGTAACGCGGGTCGTTGTGCAGCGACTCGTAGGGGTCGGGCAGGTTAAGATAAACCTTGTATTGCCCGGCCTGCTCGGGAGTGCAGGTCAGTGTGAACCGATGTTCCTCTTCCGGCAGCCAGAAGCGCGGATCAACATCCTGCTGATAGACAAACTTCTTCGTCGGGTCATTGGCATTGACGAGGATAAGCTCCACGTCACGCGGGTTCATCGGCGCAGCGAAGCCGCTGTTGTGCAGCACGCAGTACACATCGAGCTTCTGGCCTACAGCAGGTTTCGGCGTAACAATAATCTTGTCGAGAGCCAGACGATAGCCTATCCGATGCAGGATAATATCCATCGTGCCGTCGCTCCGCCACATACCGGTAACCGACTCGCGGTAGTCGCGGTTGAGGTAAGACCAGTGGAATTTCTTCATTTCGCTGAGGGCATTCTCGCCATTGGACTGATATGCCTTCTCGCATGTTTCACCGCCCATGATGGTGTATTTGGAATCTTCCGCCCAGAAATCGCGGTCTTGAGCACCGCTATAGGTGCCCACGTCGTTCGATGACGATACGAAACAATCATTATGCCCGCAAATACGTGCTTTGGCAGTCGGTTTGTGTGCCTCTTCTGCCGTAAGCGGCGTTGACAGAGAGTCGCCGCGCATTTTGAGATAATTTCTTTTATATGCCGGAATACGGAGCCCCACCTGACGGTCCTCCGGTACTACGCGGAGCATGTGCTCCAGCACTTCCCAGCGCATTTCCAAATCTTCCTGTTTGGTGGCATTCATCCTATATCCGTTGTCGGTATAGTACCATTCGCCCCATGAGCCAAGCCAACCGCATTGTACGCAGTAGATGACATCCGCATGTTTTTGGATATACGGAGCTACCTGATCCATGTGCTTGTGAATCCATTCGGGAGTGGCATTGAATGGTTTGTCTTTAGTGTCCATGCTGAATTTATACGAGAAGCGAAGAACAACCTTTCCGCCGCCTTCGCGCAGGGCATTCATGTTTGTTTCCAAGCGGTCCAGGAACTCTTGGGGTATATCGCTCTCCATATAATCTGTCAGATAGTAGGAGTGTAGATACAGGGTTAAATAATTTGCAGAACTGCGCAGGCTGTTGATAACGGTAGCATTGGCATGCGACGTCAGATCCGCAGAAGTGAAATAGGACTGCGAAAATAGTCCGCGCTCAGGGTTCGGAAACAATTCATCGGTTTCGGTAAAGGTTACAGTAGTGCCCTTCGGCTCGGGCGGGTTGGTATTACATGCTGCAAAGAGCACGACACAAAGGGTAAGGGGCAGAAGGCGTTTCATAACGATAGTGTTTGTATAACTTTTGATAAAAAACGGCACCGGTGTGGTTGCGGTGTGCCCCCACACCGGCACCTTCAATCAACATTGATTAAGCTTAATTGTTGCTTTGTTTGCTAAAATTGCAGATAATAATGTCCGGAACTTATTTGTCAATCTTAACTTGCAGTTTTTTGGTGTAACCGTACGGGTTGTCATCCGTCGGAGCAACGAGCGGCATAACACCTACAGAACTCCATGACTGTTGGATATCGAAACCGATACCGAACTCGTCCTCATTCCAGCCAGCAGGTGACGGAACGAGCTCACGCATGATTTGGATCTCGATGATGCCGTTAACGAATTGGCTTGCAGTACCCTGCAGCTCACCTTCGCCGATAACTGCACCCCACTTGTCGTCAGCAGTGTGCTCTACGCTCGGATCAGTCCAGCTCCAGCCATTGGCACCAACTTCGCCCCACCATTTGAATACACCGGGAGCCCAGGAGATAGCAGCCTCAGCAAGGGTCGTAGCTGTTTCGCTTCCGAATACAGCGCCTTCCAGGCAGATGTCTGCATTTGCATCAGCGAACTCGTCGCCATAACCACCGGTAGCATCGCTGTTGTCGGTGTTGATGTAAGCATGGAACGGAACCCATGCGAGAGAAGTGATAACTTCAGGATCCGGTTCAGCCTGGATGAAGATGTAATACTTGTCGGCATAAACCTTTACACTCTTCAGACCCAGCATAGCTGCGTCGTCAGTAAGCTTGCAAGAAACAATCTTGTCAGCCGGAACGTCATTCCAGTCAGCAAGGCTGTTGTCGTTAACCTGAATCTTCTGAACATAGTCCGGTTGTGGATTATCGTCAGGACCAGGATTCGGTTTGTTTTTTTCGTTGCATGCTACAAATGCAAGCGTTGCGATGCACATAAGTGCTACTTTCCAATTTGCTTTCATAATGATTAATGATTTTTAATTGGTTAATAATTGAATGTTGATTGGTTGTTTCTTATTAATAATCCGGATTCTGCTGGATACCGCTAACGGTCCATTCATTATTCGGAATAGGATACTGGAGGTGAGTGCGGTCATAAGGCACGATCTCAAACGGTTGTGCACCAGCAAACCGGCGATCCATATTCATCTTGTTGCGAATCATATCGAACATACGATGTCCTTCCCACGCCAACTCCATACGGCGCTCGTCCATTACAATCTGGGTAGCATTGTCATAGCCGTGTTCCGTAGCAGAAGTGAAGGTCGGGATGCCTGCGCGGGTACGTATTACATTGACGTCATCCAAAGCATCTTTATCCTTGCCAGTGCGGGCATAAGCCTCAGCACGGTTGAGGATAACCTCGCCCCAACGGCAAAGAACCGGCGACGAGAGCATCGGGTTGCCGTCCTGATAGCTGAACTTGGTGATGAATATCATCGGGATAGTAAAACCGACACGCAATGTCACGTCCTTGTTGATACGGCACAGACAATCCTCACCGCCATAGTTCACATGATACTCGAAGTATTCACCGGAGGGATCAGCCACGCCGTTACCCTTGATCATGCGTTTCTCAATCGTGTAGGTGGTAGCGCCATCCTTGAACGAATAGTTGCCAGCGCCGTCGTCAATCAAGTCGAAGCCGGCATAGATATGCGGCGTCTTCGGATCGGTCTCGCCGGTAGCCGGGATTGTAACGTACACTTTCATGAGCGGTTCTGTGCCGTTCATCTTGCCGGAGAATTGCGGATGTACGAACGCTGTGTAGCGGAGATCGTCCGGATAACGCTCATAGAGATACTTCAGCGGGTCAGACGGATAAATCTCGCCCCAGCCGATACCGTCCTTGAGGAACATCGAGCCGATAGACGACTGACCGCGGTCATCCGTTGTCTCGTGAGCGATGCAGAAGAGGGTCTCTTTCGATGTTTTGGCATTGATGAAGTAGTTGGCATAATCGTCGTCCAACTTGCTGGCGGGGTCAGCACCTGCGAGCGCTTCATCTACCGCAGCGATACATTTGTCATATTCCTCCATATAGAGGTACACGCGCGAAAGAACACCCAGCGCAGCTTCCTTGCAGGGATAGCCGGCATTTCCGCGGCTTTTACCCATCAAATCGGCAGCCTTACGAAGGTCAGCAACAATCTGGTCGTAAACATCGCCTACCGGGTTACGCACCGTTACAGACGAATTGGTAGATGTACGCAGAGGCACACCCAGGTTATCACGCCCGAAGGAGTAAGGCTTAGCATACAGCGTTACCATGTGCAAATGCATCAAACCACGCATAAAGTACGCCTCACCAAGCAACTGCTTAGTATCCGGGTCGTCCTCTTTCAGGGTTTCAATGACCGTATTGGTCATATAAATAATCTTATAACCTACCATCCAGAGCGTTCCGACATTCTTCAGACCATCGGTCATCATATAGGCGGTAGCCTCGTAGAGCGGGTCAGTGGTGTGTGCGGACAGACAGATGTTGTCGCCGGGGAACTCCGTTAACTGGAAATAGTGACGGGCATAACAGTTTCCGGAAGAATAGCCGAGGAACTCTACCTCATCTTTCAGCATAGCGTAACAACCGTCCATGACGAGTCTCGCTCCTTGCGCAGAGCTAAGCAACACTTCGCTGTTCAACTCATCCGAGGGGAATACGTCGAGACTGCAACTATTGAAACCGAACATCATCATCAATGCTGCGGTTAAATATAATGCTTTAGTTTTCATAATCTCTGATTTTAAATTGTACAACATTACACTTTACACATTGCACATTAGAATGATATTTCTATACCACCCTGGAATGTCCGGCCAACAGGATAGTTCTCGCTGTAGAAACCGGCGAGGTTGTTGGCGCTGCTCTCCAATGTAATTTCCGGATCCATGCCGGAGAAGCGCGAAGCTGTCCAGAGGTTGTCAGCCGAGAAATACAGACGGCACTTGGTCATGTGAGCCTTGCTGATCAACTTTGTCGGGAAGTCATAACCTACGGTCAGGTTCTTGATACGGAAGTACGAACCGTCCTCCAGATAACGCGACGAAATCTGGTTGGCGTTATTGTTTCCGTTCAGCATGGCTTTCGGGTGGGTTGCCACATCACCGGCTTTCTCCCAGCGCTTCCACCCTAATTTCGACTCGGTGATTGACAACTGGTTGTAGCCCAAGTAAGCACCGTCGGCATCGGATGAGTGACGCGTGTAGTTGTAAATCTTGTTGCCGTACTGGAAGTTGCTGTTCAGGTGCAGGAATATACCGTTCCAACTAACGGTTGTATTCAGACCGCCGGAGAACATCGGGGTAGCCGTTCCCACTGCGTGAGCATACGTATCGTTGTAGTCGTTGGTGGTAGTCTTGTTGCCGGCTGCATCCAAAACATAGTCGCCATTTTCATCCACCTTGTACCACAGCGGGTCACCGTTGGCAGGGTCAACACCTGCCCACTCTTTCATGTACCATGTATAGATATCCTGTCCTTCCTTAATCTGTTGGTTGACAGACGAAGCGGTTTGCAGCAACGGCTTACCGCCCGGCAGGCTGACTACGCGGTTCTGGTTGAAACCGATGTTGAAGCCGAGATCCCAACGCCACTTGTTCTTGTCGATAATATTGGCATCCAAGCGATACTCAATACCACGGTTACGTACAGCACCGATGTTCCTCAACGCCTCATAGAAACCTGTGGACGGAGCAACCGGCTCATAAATCAACAAGTCTTTGTTATCGGTCTGATAGAGGTCGATAGACATATCGACTTTCTTAATGAATGTCAGGTCAATACCGATGGCTGCCATGTATGCGGTCTCCCAGTGCAATTGAGGGTTAGCCAAACGACTCGGCGCGGCTGCCACGTGGTTTTGATACATACGGCTCAGCTCATATGTGGAGAGGAACTGATAAGCCGGAATATCGCTGTTACCCGTTATACCATAGGATGCACGCAGTTTCAAGAACGAAACGACATCCTGCCCCTTCATGAAGTCCTCGTTGCTGATCAACCAGCTGGCTGCTGCGGAGGGGAAGTGACCCCAACGATGCAAAGAACCGAAATTGGAACTTGCCTCTGTACGATAGGAGGCGGTGATGAAATAGCGCTTCGCATAATCATAACTTGCCTGGATGAAGAACGACATGCTTCGACCCGGCATGATATAACCGCTATTAAGGTAAGGAACAGAAGAGTTCAGTGCATCTACACCTTCCAGCATATCTACGCCAGATGCCATGGTATATTCAGTCTGGTAGGTACTCCACTCCTGACCAAGCATCGCGTTGAAACTATGAGCATCCCATTGATAGCCACCCTTGAGGATGTTGGTCGTACCGAAGCTCTTGCTCATACCGAAGCTCTTCTCCAGATATCCGTTCTGATAAGAGGTGTTATAGGTACGCGGATCGACATAGGTGGAACTCAGCCAGTGACCGGCACCAAAGGTGTTGGTTGTGGTGAAATGCAACCAGTCGGTGAAATGCACGCCGAGTTGGAGCACACCTGCAAAATCGAAGTTATCGCCCTTTGCATAATTGTACTTCGTGCCCTGGAGCGAGTTCCATGTTTCCTGACTCCACCATTTGCCGCCGTTATCCGGACGTTTGGAATTGGAGATATATACATATCTGTCCGTTACGTTGCCTGCCTCATCATATTCATACGGGCAGTCCCACGGCATCTTGAAGTATGCATCGCCGAGCATTGTCCAGCTGGTCGGATAATCCACCGACGACTTGCTGAAGTCCACCTTGATATTCATATCCAGCCATTTGGTGATGTCAGCCTTGAGCGAAGCGTGACCGCTTACCTTCTGCATACCGGTACCAATCAAGGTTCCCTGCTCACCAAAGTAGTCGAGCGACACATAGTAAGCCACATGCTCCGAGCCACCGCGAACGGCTATATTGTAGTTCTGGATTACACCGGTATGGAAGAACTCGTTCTGCCAGTTGTAATCCGGGAGGTCCGACACTTTCGGATAAATAGCACTAAATGCACCCGGAGAATAAAGCGACTTGTGGAAATTATACAATTCATTCGACGCCATCATCTTGTAGTTTCCGAAGAGGGCCTGCTTGCCACCGGCAGTGGCTTTAACGTCCACGTGCACTTTGTCGCCCTTCTTGCCGGATTTGGTCGTTACGACGATAACACCACCTGCACCTTGCGCACCGTAGATACCTGTCGAACCGGCGTCCTTGAGGACGGAGATCGTCTCTACATCGTTGGGGTTGAACACACCGCCCATGACACCGTCCACTACGTAGATAGGCGAACTACCTGCACTGATAGACCCTGTACCACGGATACGGATTTGTGCGGCCTCACCAGGCTGGCCGCTGGCGTTGCTGACTTGCACACCTGCCACCTTACCTTGAAGCATGTTACCAACATCACTCGTGGTAACGTCAGTCAGCTCTTCAGCCGATACAGTAACAACGGCAGAGCTCAGTTCAGCACGTTTGACAGCCGAGTAACCGAGGGATACAACCTCTTGCAGCTGTTGTGCATCTGACTCCATAATAACATTCATGTTCGGCACGGCGCGTACTTCGATGGTCTTGTAACCGATGTACGAGAACTGCAGCACGGCTTTGTCGGGCACGGAGAGTTCGAAGTTGCCGTCGAAGTCAGTGATTGTACCTTGTGTAGTACCTTGCACGAGGATACTCACGCCAATCAGAGGTTCCGAGTTGTCGGCATCGATAACCTGGCCTTTCACGTTGATGTCGGCGAATGCCGATACAGCAAGCATGAGGCTCATTAGGATTGCTGGAAATCGTTTCATGTGAATAAATTATTGGTTAATATTATGTTTAGTCAAAAATCGAAAGATAAAAGAACGTGCTTCGCACTCAAAGCCTATTATGGTTCGTCTCTAAAAGTAATCAGGCTTTTTTCTTTGAGTGAAACAGTCTTTTTTCTTTGAGCGAAGCGGTCTATTGTTCATTCAACTTCAGCAGATAGCTGCGCTCGAAGGTTACGTCAATCTTCGGGTTGGCACCACTGACGGTGAACTCACGCGGTACGTCGGCAGTGTACTCGACAGCCGTATAGGTCTTGGCGGGGTCAAGTCCACGGAGCTCCAGCGTGCCGGTATAGGACGGCACCGGCACCGATGCTGCATCGACGTGTGCAGGATCCATTGCGCCTTCGGGTGCCACCGGATCAACATAGAAGGCGTAGTACATTGCGTCGTTCTGGCGGATGACATGTGCCTCGGGGTAATCAAAGCCCCAGGTGTAGAGGTTGAGGTACTCGCCGCGGGCGAGGTTGTTCTCCTTATATATCTTCACCCACTTGCGGATGAGTGCCTCTTTCTCCGGTGTCAGCTTGAACGGACCTTCCGTCCAGTCAGGGTTGTCCTCCGGATAGGTGAACTTCGTGCCGATAACCGAACCGGTGCCTATCTGCGAAGCGAAGTCATTACCGCCATCGGTGAGCTCCACATGATCGCCATAGTAGGCAAGAGCCGGAGCCATGGCGGCGTATGCCTTACGCTTCATACGCACCTGACGCGAGGACATCGGGTCGGAAGCCACCGCCTGGTTGATCTGCGGGATAATCCAGTAATTGACTGCGCAACCGCAGGGGCAAATCTGGATGACGGCATCGGGTTTGTACCCGCGCGTTTCCTTATATATCATAGCATAGTAGTTCGGCATGAGTTCAGGTGCCTGATTCGGGTCATCCAGGCCACTGGCTTCGCTGTAGTCAGGCATACAGCAGTTGAGGTGCTGCCCGTCAATCTTCAGACCGTCGAAGTTCCACGTGAGAATGAACATCTTCAGCAGGTCCTTGGTATAAGCTTCGGTGACAGGGCTGAGCGGCGAGAGGTACCAGCTGTCCCACCAGGTGATGAATTCCGGTGCCCACTCCTTGGTGCGCAGAAGTATCTCGGGGTGCTCCTTCAGGATCTTCGTACCCGGGTCGGCTGCCAGCGGAGCCCACCACAGTTTGGCTTTCAGGCCACGCTTATGGCACTCGTCGGTGATATGACGCATGTCTTTGTCGCCACCGGGGAAAAGCTCATTGGTATTCCAGTCGCCTTCGGCAATCTGGTAGCCATCATCCACATCCACCCATTTGAATCCTAACTCAGCCACCTTGTCGAGAGTTCCCAACACCATGTTCATCTTGAACGGACGTCCGTAGCCCCAGGCGCACCATACAGGCTCGAAGGCTTCGGGCTCGGACGGCTGCATCTTGATACCGACGTTGGCTTGCATGTAGTCGCTGAAGATGCGCAGTGCGTTGAAGTAGTCACCTTTGTGGGCGAGGCGGAACGCTTTGAAGCAGGTGAGCGTATCGCCTGTGGCGAGTTCCTGCGGTTCAGGCAGGTTGTAGTGCAGGCAGGCGGTAACGGTGTTGCTGTAGTTCTTCCACTCCACGGGCATCGAGATCATGCGCAGCACGGGCTCAAACAGACCGATAGCCTGTCCGCCGTCACGCTGCCAGAGGTCGAGCACGGGGATTCCTCCACCGTAGTCGGTGTTGTTCATGCCAAGGTAGTTCTCCTTGCTGAACCCCTGCGTAACGGGCAGCACCCAATCCATACGGGCTGAGGAGCTGGAGGGTTGGAGCGACCATACAACGTCTTCCTTCGCCTCCATCTGCATACGGCAGAGCTCGTAGCCCTTGACGGTGACGGGTTTGCCGAGATTGATGAAGCGGGTCTCGATGACCTCCAGCCCCGGCACACCTTCCACCGGAATGACGGTCTGCTGCTTGACCACGTGCAAGCCGTTCTGCTGGTAGGGGAACGACTGCATGTCGGCTTCGGCGCAGATCAAGCGCTCCGTATCCGCCTTCGGCTGGCATGCAACCATCATGGCCGCGATACCGAGAAAATATAGAATGTTGCGTTTCATATTCGCTGTCGTTTTTTAGAAAATAAACCTACATAAACCCCTCAGTTGTCTGTTTGCACTGTTGTGCTTTGTGTATTAATCTGTTTAGCCACCCTTACAAGCAAGCTTGACGTGCGTCTAATCAGTCTAATCCACACATGCTTTGCATGTAACAGCCAACTTCGGCAATAAACATAAATAAATTTTCAAAGATCTTTACTTGTATTCCGTTAAGATGCGCTCGGCGTTGTCGTGGTAAATCTTCTTGAGCACCTCGTCGGGGAGGTTGAAGCCCGAGAGAGCCCAGTGGTAGTTGTACTCGGGTACGTAGAAGTGCTCGTCGCTGGTCTCCAACACGCGGAAGATGCCCTGATACATCGGCGCCTCCATGCCGTTGTCGGTACCGAAGAGCACGCGGTCCTGATACTTGATGAGGAACTCACGCGTAGCACGCGGCGTGTGCGCACTCTCGGCTACGCGGGCACTGATATCGACGTACATGTTCGGATACTTGTCCAGCAATGCGCCGAGGCGCTGCCAGTCGTGTGTCATGTTCAGGTAGTGGCAAGCGATGAACAGCGTGCCGGGATTCTCTCGGACGGCGTTCTCGAAGGTCTCCATGAGCTTCCAGTAGCCGTAGCAGTCAGTGGTATCGACATGCCAGCATGCGGCGTTGGGCAGACCGTCGTTGGTCTCGTCCATCGGCAGGTACATCCATATGGGTTCGGCTATATGGATGCTGATGGGCATCTTCAGCTCGCCGGCTTTCTCAATCAGCGGTTTGACGCGCGGGTCGTCGATATGTATGCCCTTGCCGTCAGCGGGACGTGCGTAGGTGTCCCCTTCGCCCTTGTCACCAAGCTCGCCTATGCCTGTAGCACCCAGCGCCTTGCAGCGCTCCAGCGCGGCGATACCCTGAGCAGGCCACTCCTCGCTGTCGATACCCGTATAATCAAAACAGCACCAGAAGCGGAAACGGTCCTTATACGGAGCGTATGCCTCAACCACCTCCTCAAACGGGCGACCGATCCACGAGCAGTGCATGATAGCTGTGTGCTCCACGCCCACAGCGTCCATCACCTTCACCCACTCGGCAATCTGCTCGGGGGACTCGACATAGTCGTGCGAGTGCATATCGATGACGGTAAACTTGGCACGCTCGACCTTCGTGACGGGGATGTTGTTCGCCACGTCAGGGAAAAAGTCGCGCACCAGCACCTTATCAGCAGGGTTGGCGGATTCGTCCGATGCTTTCGGAGCATTGCATGCCGCAAAAGCAAGTGCTGCGGCTGCCAGAAGGAAGTGGAATCGTTTCATGTTACCAGTAGTGTTTTGCTGCGGCAGAGTGGTCAAAACGCACTCCACGCTTTAATTTTCGGCTGCAAAATTACAAAATATATTTTATTTTTTAGGGGTAATTTTATATGCTCTATAACATATTTTCGAAACATCAGCCGTTAATACATATATTTTCAATATATTACGGATGTCACGCCACTATATCTGAGCATTTCGCAATGTTTCGAAAAACAGAATCGAAACTTTTTATTTGCAAATGTCAAAACTTTTTCGTATCTTTGCAGTCGAAAAGAAGAATAAAGGTCAACAATTACCAAAATTATCAACAATTAATAGCGGGACAATATATGATAGCCTCGGACAGACTGATGGAATTGTCAGACATGGTGTATGATATTATCGGTGCCGGAATGGAGGTACATAACGAATTGGGGTATGGTATCTCGGAAGGGGTATATGAAGAAGCATTAGGTGTTGAATTAGCTGAACTTGGGTATGAGTATATCTCTCAATGAGAGTTACCGGTATTCTATAAAGGGCAATTGCTGGTCAAGAAATTCAGAATGGATTTGGTGGTTGAAGAAGACATTATTATTGAACTGAAAGCAGTAGATACTATTTTATCAGAACATAGGGCACAGCTGTTCAATTATTTGCGATTGACGAAAAAACCTGTCGGACTGCTGATAAACTTCGGCAAGAGCTTTTATGCAGAGAAATACCTCTATGACCCGGAAAGCAAAGAAATATCCTTCTTGAACTCAAAGAATAATTTTGGATAATTCGGACAATTGTTGACGAATATAATTCTCTACTATCATGAATTCATCATCGGCAAAGGAACGCAGGGCGCTGATATTGCGACTGCTGGAACAGAAAGAGGAAGTGCTGGTTACTCAGTTGAGCAAGGACACCGGCATATCCGAAGTGACCATCCGCAAGGACCTGACCATCCTGCAGAACAGGAACCTGCTTGTGCGCACGCGCGGCGGCGCCATGCGCAAACCTGTGGAGAACCTCAACGAGGACACCGCTATCGCCAAAAAGCGGATGTTCAACTTCAAAGAGAAGGAACGTATCGGCGAGGAAGCAGTCAGACTGATTAACGAAGGTGACCACATCATGCTGGATTCCGGCACAACGACCCTCGAAGTGGCTCGTCACCTGGACAGGTTTCAGAACCTGCATATCATCACCAACGCAATGAACATAGCCACAGAGTTGGCTAACTACAAGCGGTTTGATATTGTGCTGTTAGGCGGGCATGTGCGCGTGAACAGTCATTCGATGGTCGGACCGATAGCCTTGTCGGCTCTGAAGAACTTCCGGGGTTACAAGCTCTTTCTGGGTGTTGACTCCTTCTCCATCGAGAACGGCGTATCCACGCCGGATCTGGAAGAAGCACTGCTCAATCAGGTAATGATTCAGCAGGCTGACAAGGTGATAGCCGTATTTGACTCATCGAAGTTCAACAAACGCAGTTTCTCATACATAGCCGAAGCATCCCAGTTGGATTGCATCATTACCGACCGTGCTATCCCAGCCGGCATGATGTCGAAACTGAAAGCCCTCGGTGTTGAGGTCCGGCTCGTATAGCCTGCCGGACGCGATGACCATTCTCAAGAGACAAACAACAATCCAGCCCCTGCAATGCGGGGCTGGATTTGTATTGTATGGTACGTATAGGCGGACGAGCCGCCTATACGTTCATCGGTGATTAGCGAACGATCTGGCCCATCATGTTGTAAGCCTTGCCGTCACGGATAATCAGCACCTGACCGTTCAGGATAACCTTCTCAACCTTTGCAGGAGCGATGTTATCCTCGATAGCGGTACTCTCGTTGGTACCCTCAACTACAAGAGCCTTCTTAGCCGGAACGATAACTTCGTTGTTCTCGGTCGGGAGACCGTAAACATACAACTTACCAGCCATTGCTGACGGACCATAAGAAGGACCTAAGGTCATCAGCAAGTTGCCAGCGTAGTCAAAGTCAACCTGACCGGCGAATGTGTTAGCAACAGCATATTTGCCTGCAAGCGTCACTGTCGGAACATCCTCTGTCCAAGCGATGTCATAAATCAAAGCGTTACCAGATGCATCAATCATACCGAGACGACTCTCATCCCACGATACGCCGAGACCACCACCGTTGCAACCGTTGATTTCCGGATAATTGTCGGTGTTGGAGTTCCAACGTTGTGTACCAGTCTTGTCATAGAACATTGCAGCGTAAGCGGTAGCATTGTTCTGGCCGGCCGAACGGTTCTGGCCCATGAATACGCCGTGAGATGTTGCACCGTAGCTATTGTTACCGTTTGCATTGTTCTGGATGTCAGCGATAACTGACGGAGCTTTGCCCCACTTATAGAGAACAGAGCCATCTTCCTGACCAACGTTATAGATATTCAAGCCATTAGGTTTGAGAGTCGTTCCACCCTCTTCACCAGCGGTGTAAACAACCATGTCAGCGCCTTCGCCGAAGACACCCACTGCAGGGCAACCTTCGCCAATCTCTACGCCTTCAGCGTTCTTGTACTGGCCTGTACTTGTCTTGGTTGCGAAATCGAAGAACTGCGATACAGAAGTTGTATTGGCCGGATCAAGAATCCAAACACCGGCAGCGTCGCCATCAGCCCAATCGCTAATCCAAACCTTACCATAGGCATCTACGTCAAGGCGGCAAGGACTACCCCATGTTAGACCTGCAGTCAGAACTTCAGCATTGACTGCCGAGTAATCCTGATTCAAAATGAACAGGCCTTTACCTACAGCACCGTTGTTACTCATGTAAATGCGCTGGAAGTAGTCAGACTCAGGACTATTGTCCACTGCAACATGCAGACGGTTGTAAGCGCTCGGGCTTTCATAAACCTTACCGAACTCGAATACCTGGTCAGCCTTCAGTTCAACAGCCCAGGTGTTGGCACCCTTAGGAATGTCGGACTTGGCAACGGTTGCCTGGTTGGCGCCTTTCTTCGGAGCAGCGATAGCAACAAAACCTTTCTCTTCGCCATTCTGGTAGAAGATGATGTTAGCCTCGTTACCGTCGATGTTGGCGTTGTACGAGAATATGTAGTTGTCGCCATCAGCAGCAACGCTCAATCCGTAAGCATTGATACGACGGTCAGCAGCACCAACTTCCTCTTTCTCCTGCGAGAAGTAAACGTTGTCAACGAAGAATCCGTTGAGTGTGTAGTAGTCCATCCAACCAATCTGGAACACCTTTGTAAGGTCCTTGCCGGAGAGGTCAAATACAAGATGATTCCACTGACCACCCTTTACGTCAGGAATGTTCACATAGTCATCCGTCGAGCCGTTTACAACCGGATAAATCTTAATCTTGCCGTCAGCAAGCGGATAGATATCAATATGGAGGAACGA
>JAFSXJ010000143.1 GCA_017444065.1 Paludibacteraceae bacterium
GGCGTTGGCCAACAGGTAATTAATCTTCCTAAGATTACGCCATGCATCTTTCTTCCAATACGCCTCACCACTGTGTATGTCACGTATGCCGCGAACGAGATCACTCGGTACAGGGGCAAGGAAATGCTCACCCTCCTCGGCGTACATCGTCTCAGGGTCCGGCATCATACGGTAGAAATAATTACTATACTCATGCAATGCCGTCTCGGAGGTAAAGAACGTAGCGGTCGAGAGCTGGTCCTCCGGATAGAGGTCCATGTTACAGGAAGACAAGAGACCGCATACGCTCAAAGATAAAAGACCGCCTGCAAACAGGCTCAAAGAAATATTTACCATCTTTCTCATAATCGTCATGCTTTAGAAGGTTGCAGTTAAACCGAAGGTAAACGACCTTGCAAAGCCGTAGGTGATAGCCTGTGAGCCTGCAATTGCCTGCTCGGGGTCAATGCTGCGGCAATACTTTTGCAACGGACTCCAATACCATGGGTTCTCAGCGGTGAAATAGATGCGGAAGTCGGAGAATACATTCTTCCAGCACGGGAGCGTATAACCGACAGTCACGTTCTTGAGACGCAAGTACCCTACGTTAAGCATATACCGGTTGTTGGCGGGACCCAGCGAATTGGCAGATCCGAGTGCCTCGTAGGCACGATAACGCGGGAAATAGGCATCCGGATTATCCTCGCTCCACACATTGCTCATAAAGTCCTTTGGCATGAATCCCTGATACGGACGCGAGTAGGGACCCCAGTACGTGGTTGCCTCGGTCATAGGATACCAATCGCGCCGACCTATACCCTGGAAGTACAAACTCAAGTCAATGCCATACCACTCGGCGGAGACATGGAAGTTGTAGTTGTACTGCGGCAAAGTATTACCTATGATGTGCCGGTCACCGGGATTATCTACTGTGCCGTTGCCGGAAGTGATCTTGCCATCGCCGTTCAGATCGACATAGCGCACATCGCCCGGGTGCAAGCCCGGAGCTTTGGAGTCAACAACGCCCACGATATCCGTATAAACCTCCGACTCGACAGGGTTGACACGGGTGAGGTAGTCGTCCACCTCTTGTTGGTTGGCGAAAAGCCCGTCAATCTCATATCCCCACAGTTCGCCGAGCACTTGGCCCTCGTAATACGTAGTGAGGAGTTTTTCGGGGTTGTTGTATTTGGTGATAACGGTCTTGTAGTTACCTACACCACCGCTTATCTCATAACGCAACGGCTTGCCTAACACGTTATGCCGGTCACGCCAGGCAAGGGAGAGTTCCCAGCCCTTGGTGGACATATTGGCGGAATTCTGCTTGGGGTCGGTTGCACCATATACGGACGGAAGCGCCGTACCCGTATTGAGCATACCTTCGGTATTGCGCATGTAGATATCACCGGTCAGCGAAAGACGGTTGTTAAGCCATGCCATGTCAATACCGGCATCGTACGTAGTCATCTTCTCCCACGTAAGCGTACCTGCATTAGGATCAGCCTCAGTGGCGTAGGAGAGGATAGATGCTCCGTCGAGTGTAATCTGCTGCGTGAACATGCCGTCGGCATTAATCGACTGGATATAATCGTAGTATCCGGTCATCTGGTTAGCAAGCTGTCCGGCAGAGAGGCGGATCTTGGCATTCGACCACCAGTCCTGAACAGGTTCCCAGAACGGTTCTTCGGACATACGCCATCCCAAACTGCCACCCGGTGTGACTGCCCAACGATAACCCGGAGCGAAGCGTGACGAAGCATCGGCACGCACGCTGACCTCAAACAGGTAACGTCCTGCCCAGTCGTAGTTCAGTCGGGCAAAGAAACCATTAGTGGCAGCCGTCTTGATACTCTCGCTCAGTTCGGTTACCTCGCCCTTGGCAAAGTTGAACGACGAGAGGTCTTCGGTCATCAGATCCATACGCTCCGCCTCTTGCGAATGATAGCGATACATCTCACCGTTGTAACCGGCTGTGAGGGTGAGCGAATGTTTGTCCCACGTGGGTGACCAACGCAGATAGACGTTGTAGTTGTGCGTCTGGTACCTCGCTAACTGCTGATGGTAGGAGTCCACCGAACGCCAATTCTCAATCAGATCGGTCGTGCCTTCCTTGGCAGAATACGGAATCTTGACGCAACGGTTGCTGATCTCCTTCAGTCGCCATGTGAACGAATAATCGGCATTCAAAGAGAGGTTCTTGTACAAGTCAAACGACAACGAATGCTGCATCACCATCTCTCGATTCAGATTGACGTTCTTATGTTTGCCGTTGATTAGCATCGCATTGATACCATCGCCAACCGTACCCTGACCGCTGTATATCCACGGATTGAGATACACTGCCGAACCGTCAGGATTGGTAGAAGGAATAAACGCCATGGCGTGCAGCGAACCTACGCGGAAAAACTCACGCGACGATTCGGTACCGGGATAGGTGTATTTCGACGAGAAGAACGAGAAGTTCACGCCGTAATGCATCCAGGGCTTGATATTCACGTTCACCTTCGCACGAGCGGAAATCTGATGCCACTTGTCGTTGTCAATGCGGATCATACCATCCTCGGTGAAAGAGCGTGCCGATACAAAGTAGTTCACCTTATCGTTGCCGCCCTTCAGACTGATGTTATAGTCCTGCACAGGGCGGATGGACTTGTAGTAATAGTCATACCAGTTGAAGTTGGCGTAATACTTATACGATCCGTCGGGCTGCGTCACCACCCATGGGCGCTCAGGGTTCTCGGTCACATCGTTGAGACGCATCCATAGTTCGGCGTAGTCCGCATCGGTATAGGTCGTCATGGCATAATTCGTATGCTGACGCATAAAGATGTCGCTTATATATGCCGACCAGAACCCCTGCGTGATAAAGTCATGCTCCGTAGTCGAAGATTTCCAACCGGCCTTGGCATCGATAGTCACCTGCGGAGCCAGCCCCTCCTTGCCCGACTTCGTCGTGACCAGGATCACACCGGCAGCCGCCTTCGAACCATAGATAGCGGAGGCTGAGGCATCTTTCAGAATGCTGACAGACTCAATATCGTTGCTGTTAACGCGACTCAAATCCATCTCCACGCCGTCCACCAACACCAATGGTTTGGTGGTCGAGGAGTTGTTGATGGATGCCACACCGCGGATATTGTAGTTATATCCCGCGCCCGGACCACCGCCAGACATCGTGATGTTCAGTGCCGGGTCCGCGCCTTGCAAGGCGGTTGCCATGTTCGCCGTAGGACGGCCGACTATGTCTTTTTGGTCAACGACGCTCACAGCACCGGTAAGGTTCACTTTCTTCTGAGCACCATAGCCAACCACAACTACTTCATCAAGTTGAGAAGTCGATTCTGTCAAAGCGACACGGTAAGTATCGGAGTTCGGCGTTACGCGCAACTCGTAGGTCTGATAACCGAGGTACGATACCTGTAAGTATTGTCCCGATGTCGCTTCAATCGAAAAATTTCCGTCATA
>JAFSXJ010000144.1 GCA_017444065.1 Paludibacteraceae bacterium
CCCGCGTGAACACAGTACGTATCTTCGGAGACGGCAACTATGTCGTTGCACAGACCGACTACAATTTCTTCGGTCCGAAAATCGGTTTTGACATCTTCCGTTTTGAGGACGGCAAGATTGTGGAGCACTGGGACAACCTCATGCCCACTCCCGAGAAAGCTAATCCGAGCGGACACACGCTGATTGACGGAACAACCGAAATCACCGACCTTGACAAGACCGAGGCGAACAAAAAACTTGTATGCGGATTCGTTCACGATGTGCTCATGGGTGAGCACCCTGAGAACCTGACGAACTATTTCGACGGCAACAATTACATTCAGCACAACCCGCAGATTGCAGACGGTCTGGACGGACTGGGTGCAGCCCTCGCAGCGATGGCAGAGGCAGGTGTGGCGATGGTGTATGACACGAACCATATCATCCTCGGCAAAGGTAACTTCGTGCTCAGCGTAAGCGAGGGTTCGTTCGGCGGCGCACACACCTCTTTCTACGACCTCTCCCGCGTGGAGAACGGCAAGATCGCCGAGCACTGGGATGTGACGGAAGTCATTCCGGCTCGTGAGGAGTGGAAGAATGAGAACGGCAAATTCAGTTTTTGAAGAGCCATGCAGACCGCGCTTGATGTTCTGAATACACATCGGGAGGTTGCCTTCGCCACGTGCGAGGGCAATCTGCCTCGTCTGCGGGTGTTTCAAATTATGAAGATAGAGAGCAACAACCTGTATTTCGCCACCTCGCCCAAGAAGCAGGTATGGCAGCAGTTGCAGGAGAACCCCAACATCGAGGTGCTGGCGACGGACGGGGTCGTGTCGGTGCGCTGCGCAGGGATGGTGAACGCCGAGGTGGACGATGCGACCAAGCGTTGGATTTACGACAACAACCCCGTGTTGCCGCGGCTGTATGAGCACTATACCGACCTCGTGTATTTCGTGCTGCCGATAGCGGAAATGGATTATTACGACCTTGCGCCCGCCCCACCCGTGTTCCGGCATTTTGACCTCATCATAGGAGATACGCAATAAAAGATGCGTGTAGATACAAGCGACCGCCCCATTAGAAAGGCGGTCGTGTTTGTTTTTGAGGCGCTGACGCTTTCATTATTGCCGCCAGCAGAGGGATGATTACTTTTCGCATAGTTTATATGTTTTTACTTTTCTTGTTGCGTCCTGCCACAAGGCGGAAGGAGGCGGTTATTATCAAAGTGAATCTTTCAGATAGCGGCCTGTTTTGCTTTCTGGGAAGGCGATGAGGCGGGCGGGTGTGCCCTCGAAGACAACTTCCCCTCCGGCAGTACCGCCGCACGCGGTGCATGGTCCCTGCTCCACATGGGAGAGAATCTCCTCTTGCAGTCCGCGCTTGAGTTTGGAGATGTCGCGTGACAAGTACAGGCGTCTGAAACGTGGCAGCACACCCTCGTAATCCACCATATCTACGCGCCCTGTGTTGTTGGAACGGATACCGACTTTGAGAGGCTTCTCGCTGCCGTAACGGAGCGTCTGCCACTCCTTGTCCGTGAAGTCGCGCAAGGGCTTGTCGGCATCCAAAAGCGGGTTGTTCTGCCATAGATGCGTCTGCCATCCCGACGAGAACTGGCAGAACAGTATCGCCCCTTCGCGCAGGGATTTGCTCTCATCGAACAGCGTGTCCTCTCTCAGGTTCAACTGCTCGCCCAAGCCTGTACAGGCAGGGCACATGCCGAGAGGATGATTGAACGAATAAGCCATCGAACCGCCCGCACTCGGCTGACCTATACGCGAGAAAAGCAGTCGCAGCTACGGAGCCACATCGACAGCCGTGCCGACTGTGGAGCGCGCAGAACTGCCGACAGGACGCTGGTCCACAATGATGGCGGGCGTGAGATTGCGTATCTCGCCCACCTTCGGACGCTCGTAGTGCGGCATCTTGTTGCGGAGGAACATCGGGTACGACTGCTGCCATTCCCTGCTTGATTCAGTGGCTATCGTGCCGAACGCTAATGACGACTTGCCGCTGCCGCTGACACCGGCGAACACCACTAATTTCCCTTTCGGAATACACACATGGACGTGTTTCAGGTTGTTCTCCTGCGCGTCGACAATCTCAATATTGTCTGTCATTTCAATAATCTCTGTATTTGTCTTTTCGTTGCTTTTGGTAGAACGGTATGCAGATGTCTGCTCATCAGTTCAAGCGATTCCTCCGGTGAGTGAGACGTATGGCACGCTTGTATTCCGTATAGGTTTTCAGGTGTAGTGAGCAGCGACCAGCCGAAGCCGTATTCGCGACCATGTTTGTCACGGGGATATACGAAGTCTTCGGTAACAATGTAGCAGGACATTTGTAGGCGGTTGATGTAGGCATCGAACTTGCCTCGCATCTTCGGGCCTATAAATCCGCAGGCGGCACGCAGTTCACGAGCAATCATGCTACCTCGTTCCCGAAGTGTCAGGACAATGGCTTCTTCAATGCTTCCGATTTCCAATTCAGGTGTTTTGCTCCGCCGCCAGTTGTAAAAATCAGGCCACCACTTAAAACTGATGAATCCCGCTTTACCTGCAAAGAATTTGCCGTAAACGCTGTTTCCTTCATTGATTGCCGCACCCTTCCATGTCCATAAGGGCCATTCCCAACTGCCATCCTCGAACTGCACATAGTGGCAGTCAGGCGCCATCATTTCCTCAGCACAAAAACCGGCAATGCCGCTATCCAAAAGCGGCAGAAAGCCCAACTGCTGTACTCGCTCAATCAACTGCGGGCACGAGGAGATCTCATAATCCTCGCTTATCCCGTTCTCACGTTGGTGTAGCGATAATAAATAATCCCGCACGCTATTCATACCAATGTATGGCTTACAAAGTTATCCATTGATCTTCAAAAATCGATACTTTTGACTTTTTACCTTTCTTGATTATTTCTGCCCAAATATATAGTTGTGAGTGTTGCTCACGAGTTGAATACCTGTAGCACTCAGTTATTCTTGTTTATCAAAAGGTAATGTCGGCAACTCAAACCTATCGAAATCGGATTCGAAAAGGCGGTCTTGGATGACGCGGTATTTCTCGAACTCCGTTTCGGCAAACTCTTTGGCTTGTTCGGCAGAGACAGAACCTGCATCCTTTAATATCCGGTCATCACTTGCTTCAAGAATAATGTCAATACGCTTCGCCCAATCCTCCATCGTCATCGGGATATGCCGTTTTGCCATACGTTCGGCGGTGTCCAGAACAGAGTTGACC
>JAFSXJ010000145.1 GCA_017444065.1 Paludibacteraceae bacterium
GTGCGCATCCATCCGTCCTCGGTGAAGACTGCCTTGGTGGCTTCGTCGTTCTTGTAGTAGCCCTTCATGACGTTGATGCCCTTGACCTGTATCTCTCCGTCCTTGTGCAGCGGGTCTTCGCTGTCAATACGTACGTGGCACTGCTCGAGGCCCTTGCCGCAGCTGTGGAACTTATACTGCCACCAGTCCTCGTAGGAGATGAGCGGAGCGCACTCGGTCATGCCGTAGCCCACGCAGTAGCAGAACTTGATGTCCTTCAGTACCTGCTCCACTTCACCGTTGAGCGCGGCACCGCCGATGATGAGGAAACGCAGTTTGCCGCCAAACGCCTCCATGAGCGACTGATTGACTTTCTTACGTATGATGAGACGGATACCCGGCGTATGCCAGAGTACCTTCATCAGCGGTTTGTTGATAACAGGCAGAACCTTCTTCTTGATAATCTTCTCAATGACCAGAGGCACCGTCAGGATCATGAACGGATGCACCTCTGCGAACGCCTTCATCAGAGCGGTAGGCGTAGGAGCGCCGGTCAGGAAGTAGGTCTCCGCGCCATCGCAGCACTGGTAGAGGAACTCGTACATCAGTCCGAACATGTGTGCGATAGGCAGCATCGACAGCTCGGCGTCACCCGGACGGTGAGGGATGCGGTGCGCCGCAAAATCCACATTGCCGGACAGGTTGAGGTTGGTGAGCATCACACCCTTGGGTGCGGATGTCGTACCGGATGTATAATTGATGATGGCGAGGTCGTCCATGTTATCGGTCGGGTAGGCATCCACCACATCGACCTTGACGCCCTCGGGGAACTTCTCCGCCATCTTCTTGTCCACCGACTCGTATGCCTTCTTGAGCTTGTCGTTCGCCACGAAGTCGAGCGAGAACTCATCCATGAACACCATCGCCTTCAGGCCGGGCATGTTGGCTACGTTGACTTTCTTGCGCACGTTCGGACCTACATACAGCAGCACCGCCTCGGAGTGGTTGACCAGCCCTTCTATTCCTTCACCGGTGAAATCCGGCAGGATGCTGACCACAACGGCTTTGTAGGATACTACCGCCAGGAACGTGGCCGCCCAGTTCGCGCAGTTGCGGCCGCAAAGGGCAATCTTGTCACCCGGCTTGACGCCCAGCAGTTCAAAGGTCAGATGCAGGCGCTCAATCTCGCGGGCAAGGTCGGAGTAGTTGTAACGGTTCACGCCGTCGAAATCCGCCAGAGCGAGATTGTCCCAACGACGACGCATAGTGCCTTGTAAGAATTCAAGATAATGTTTTGTTTCCAATTTCGTTTCCATATATGTTTCTGTATTTTTGCTTAAAAATGCTGTTTCGGGTTTTTCCCGCAATTTTGCGACGCAAAGTTACAAAAAAATATTAGAACGCGTGTTCGAAAATGAAAGAAATTTACAAAAAGATTAAAAAATAGTGCATTTTATTTGCATATATGAAAAAAAAGTCGTAACTTTGCAACCGAAAAGTCTTCTTATTATCGCTGAAATCAAATAATATGATTAAACGTAAGGTAGCATTGGACATCCCGCCAATCTGGGAAATCAACCCTATCTGGGCAACGCTGACATTTGAGCAGAGGCTGTATGTGGAGTCACATCTGAGCCTTGTTATGTACCGCAAGAACGAGATTATCTACCGTGAGGGTGACACACCCGAAGGAGTGCTGCTGCTGGTGAGCGGCAAGGTGCGCATCTATATCGAGGCGCTGGGTACGCGTCCGCAGATTATCCGTCTGCAGAAGCCCGGAGACTTCTTCGGTTACCGCTCTACGATAGCCCACGACACCCACACCACCTGCGCCAGTGCGCTGGAGGAGTGTGTGTTCTACAGCGTGGATACCGAGGCGTTCCATGACCTGATGCTCCGCAACAACAACTTCTGCTACCGTCTGCTGGAGGATATGGCGCATGACCTGGCGATGAGCGACATGCGTCAGGTCAACCTCACGCAGAAACACTTGCGCGGACGTCTGGCGGAGGCTGTGCATTCGCTGATTGTGCATTACGGCTACGCCGAGGACGGTCATACACTGGCAGCCCATGTGAGTCGCGAAGACCTGGCGAACATGAGCAATATGACCACAGCCAACGCTATTCGTACGCTTTCGCAGTTCGCACAGGAAGGTCTGCTGAGCCTGGAGGGCAAGGATATATACATCATCAACGAGAAAGAGCTGATTAATGTCAGCACACAAGGATAATGGAACTGTCAATCATCGTACCATTGTATAACGAGGCGGAGTCGTTGCCCTCGCTGCACGAGTGGATCAGCCGCGTGATGAAGGAGAACAAGTTCAGTTATGAGCTGCTGTTCGTCAACGACGGTTCGACGGACGACTCGTGGCGGGTCATCCGCACGCTGCAGAAGCAGGACAAGGAGCATGTGCACGGCATCTGCTTCCGCAGGAACTACGGCAAGAGTGCAGCCCTCTACTGCGGCTTCAAGGCTGCCCAGGGCGATGTGGTCATCACCATGGATGCCGACCTGCAGGACTCGCCGGATGAGATTCCCGAGCTCTACAGGATGATCACCGAGGACGGCTTTGACCTGGTCAGCGGCTGGAAGCAGAAGCGCTACGACAATGCGCTGACGAAGAACCTGCCGTCGAAGCTGTTCAACGCTACGGCTCGCCGCGTGACGGGCATTCAGCTGCATGACATGAACTGCGGACTGAAGGCGTACCGGAAGGATGTGGTGAAGAACATCGAGGTGTTCAGCGAGATGCACCGCTATATCCCGTACCTCGCCAAGAATGCCGGTTTCACTAAGATTGGCGAGAAGGTCGTCCAGCACCGCAAGCGCGAGTTCGGCGTCTCGAAGTTCGGCATGAACAGGTTTGTGAACGGCTATCTGGACCTGATGACCATCTGGTTCCTCAATAAGTTCGGCAAACAGCCGATGCACTTCTTCGGGCTGGTGGGCAGCCTGATGTTCCTGATAGGCATGATAGCCATCTGCATTGTGATAGGCATGAAGATTCACGCGTTGTGTACAGTCGGCACATCCATGCTGCTGGGCGTCAATCCGTACTTCCACATCAGCATTCTGATGATGATTCTCGGCTGTATGCTCTTCCTCGCAGGTTTCCTCGGCGAACTGATCATCCGCAACTCCCAGAGCAGGAACGACTACCTGATTAAAGAGGAAATCTGAAAAGATTGCATCGTACGGATATGCAGATATAAACAATATTGAAATGGCGGACGAAATAGTACCATATGATCCTGACGAAAAGAGTGTAGTTGTTTATCGCACAGAGGACAATAGTATCCAGTTGCAAGTCAAACTGGAACATGAGTCTGTGTGGCTGACTCAAGACCAAATGGCGGAACTGTTCCAGAGGGATAAATCTGTAATTGCTCGCCATATTAGCAATATTTATGCCGAGGGGGAATTGGATAAAGCAAGTACAGTTGCATAATTTGCAATCGTACCTGAGAAGAGGGAACGTCAGTATGAAGTAACTCTATATAACCTTGACGTCATCATCTCTGTGGGATATCGTGTTAAGTCAAAACGCGGCACGCAATTCCGTCAATGGGCTAATCGCATTATTAAGGAATACTTACTGAAAGGCTACGCCATCAATCAGCAACTGTTAGCCTTCCAACGGCAGATTGATTCCCGTTTTGAGCAACATGACAACCGCATGTTGGCGTTTGAAAGTGAATTAGCGAACCATCAAGAGAAGATTGACTTCTTCGTCCGCACATCCTTGCCACCTGTAGAGCAAGTCTTCTATAATGGCGAGTTCTTTGAGGCACGTGTGTTATTGGAGAAAATTATCAAGACCGCGCAGAAGCGCGTCATCATCATTGACGAATATATTGATGCTGCCACGTTTGAGATGCTGGATGTACGAGACAAGGGCGTAACAGCCGACATCTACTCCGGCAGTTTATACACTACTTTACGCGACACGCACAATGCTACTGTGGGTGTTGAGCCTATACAAACGCACAAATGGTCGAACGCCTCACATGACCGTTGGTTGATTGTTGATGACAAACTGTACCATTGCGGTCACTCTCTCAAAGATATGGGCAAGAAACTCAGTGCAATCACCCTTATGGGCGAGCGGCCTGAAACAATACTAAAACAAATAAACTAACCGCCTATGACACACTGCGCATCGTAAAGGCAAAGACATAGGCAACAATATATCATCGTCAGCTCTGAGACGATAAATAGGAGAAAGCGCATAGCGACGCGCGATGACATATTTTAAATTATTAAAGCGTTTACACGCTTGTAATCTGATTTCTCGAAATGTAGGAAGTTTAGAGAATGGATTCAGAAAGCAAGTAAGTAGATGCTCACGAGTGCAGAACTCGCTGACACTAATGGATTATTCCTATAGTGTTGGCGGATATATACACAACGCGAGTTTCTGTTTGCATATCTGATCCATTAGGCATTTCCTACAGCCTCGAGAAACGGATAACAACAGTTATTCGCGTTTTTTTATTGTATATACGGAGAGTGCCGAAAATCCGACAAAGAGTAGGCAAAAACAAATAACTATATGAAAATACACCGAATTACATTTCTCTTCATTGTTACGACGTTGGCTAGTTGCTCGCACAAATATTTGCCGATTGTAAAGACAGACAGGTATTATCCACCTGCCACTACGGCACAATATGTGGAACAAGTGCCGGTCTCAGCTGTATATATCGGAACCATCAAGGTTGTACCAAGAGATTATTCGTTTGAAACGAGGCGCGATAATGAAACTGCCATTCGCAACTTACAGGAAGCTGCCGCGCAAGCGGGAGCAAACTACATTTATGTCACGTATGTTACAGCTCCAAACAAAGACTATTATTACCGGTTCTTCAACGCCGTTACAGAGGACTTCGGTGAAGGGTTTGTTGTAGAGGCAGAACTGTACAGATAGTAATAGTTAACATAAATCATCAACCTTTAAATTAATTATGAAAAAAATCTTCTATCTCATGCTGGTAGTTGTTCTTGCCGGCAGTTGCGCAACAGGTTATTATGCACCTCACAACGTTAACCAGTTTGGTACCCAAACACAGGTTGTTCTTAGTGAAGCTGTTTTTCGAGTATTATTTGGGCTTCCTAAAATCACTCAACACGTGGCTGCTCGTGGTACAGTTATCGAATTCCTTGATAAAAATGGAAATCCTATTCAATCAGTAACAAACCAAGGTGCTGCGCCACGCGTATCTATCGAATCAGGCAGTCAAAATCAAGGGCAGCATGCGACAGCAACGTCTTCAAATTTACCTATAGCGCAAAATGCAAGTGCAGCGCAACAAGTGAGCCCGTTATTAAATTCTAATGGTGAAGAGTTTGTGCCGGTTGCTATTAATCCCCAATGGGGATCTTCTACTAAGAAAATTGCGAAAACATACAATGAGTCGCACCATGTAGATGCCATTTATGATTTTAATGAAGACGGAATAATATCGGAGGAAGAATTGGAATATATAAATTTTGTATTATGTGATTCTAAGAAAGCACCAAACAAACAGGTTTTTTTTGAGATGGCACACAAGGATTACGAGAATACTGTCGGCCGTCTGAGAAGAAATAATAATCAATAGTTTAGTCACACCAAATCATTCATACGACAACTTTTTCATTCTCCGCGACGGCAAGACCGACACCGTCCAAGGCCTGCAACTGAGGTAACATTCTCCGCAGAGACATCACAAAGTCGCCATCCTTCGGGGTGGTGATTTTTTACATTTGAACTGTAAAATGCCGGACGAAATGTGCAAAAATACAGCAAAGTGCATTTTTTTGCTTTAATAATTTGCAAATATCAGAATTTTTATGTAATTTTGTGTCGCAATTCCGAAATTGCATAATAATTCAATAGGCTATGGCTAAACAAATCTACATCCCGCGTCGGTTGGAACGCGTAATACTGGAGGCAGCAAAATACTTCTCGGTAATCTCTGTCACAGGCCCGAGGCAGTCCGGCAAGTCAACCATGCTCAAGCATCTGTTTCCCGAACTACCCAAGTACAGCACGAAAGACCTGCATGTGCGAGCCTTTGCCGAGCAAGACCCCGTGGCTTTCCTTAACCAGCACAAAGGCGGTATGCTTATCGACGAGGTGCAGAAAGTTCCGGTGTTACTTGATTATATACAAGGCATCGTGGATGATAACCCCGCCCGGCGCTTTGTGCTGACCGGAAGCAGTAATCTGGAACTTTTGCAAAGGATGGCCGAGTCGCTGCCCGGTCGTGCCGGAGTTTATGAACTACTGCCCATGTCATTCGAAGAGACATTGGAGCAGAACTCCGAAAAGGATACCAATCAGCTGCTTTTTGACGGTCTGTATCCCGCTATCTGCGCAGGAAGGAATGTGGCACACCTGTTCTACCCGGCTTACGTCAAGACCTATCTGGAGAAAGATGTGAGAGACCTGCTGCGTATAAAAGACCTGATGCAGTTCCTCAAGTTTATGAAACTTTGCGCAGCACGGGTCGGCTCACTTTTCAACGCTTCGGAGGTGGGAATGGAAGTCGGAGTGGACAGCAAGACCGTCAGTCACTGGCTGTCTGTACTGCAAGCCTCGTATCTGGTAACATTGCTGCCCCCGTATTATGAGAACATCAGCAAACGCGTGGTCAAAACCCCGAAACTCTACTTCAATGACCCAGGGTTGGCATGCTATCTGCTTGATATAGAGTCACCCAGGCAACTGGCGCTGGATAAGATGCGCGGCGCGATCTTCGAGAACATGGTGGTTATGGAGTGTCTTAAGCATCGGTTTAACCAAGGCAGGGAAGGTAATGTGTTCTTCTACCGTGACAGCAACGGACAGGAAGTGGATATATTGGTCAAGGAGCAAGGGCAACTGACCGCTATCGAAGTCAAAAGTTCGATGACCTATCAGGCTGGTTTTGCCAGGACACTCAAACTATTGCCCCAATGGACAAGCACGCCAATCACACGGCGCGCGGTAGTCTATTGCGGTGACTTTGAGAACACCGCCGGCGATATATTCCTGTTGCGTTACGATCATTTAGAGCAATTGTTTGACTGACTCATTCTCCGCGACGGCAAGACCGACACCGCCCAAGACCTGCACCGCCCAAGACCTGTACCGCCCAAGACCTACACCTTGCAAGACTTGCAACTGAGGTAAAAGAGGGCTTGTTGATGACGCAAGAAGGAATTATCCTATGGTTTACTCAACATTCAGACACTCTCACATTGGCTCTCGTCCGATAAAACTCAGGGCTGTAACTTCAACCGGTTACAGCCCTGAGTGTGTTAAAAATCACGGATGTTTGTGGATAATCGTCAGTCCGTCACGGACCGGTAGGATGACCTGCGATACGCGCGGGTCATCGGCAACCATCCGGTTGAACTCCCGCAGACCGAGCGTCTGCTTGTCGCGGTCGTAAGCCGGGTCGATGACATGACCGTCCCATAGTGTATTGTCGGCAAGGATGAACCCTCCCGGACGAACGAGTGGGAAGACCAGGTCGTAGTACGCCGCGTACTCGCGTTTGTCGGCGTCTATGAAAACGAGGTCGAACAGCTCACAGCCAATCTTGGCTGTGACTGTTACCTCTTTCGCATCGCCGATAACCAGTTCAATTTTCTTGCCAAGCGGAGAGGCGGCGAAGTTCCCGCGGATGGTATCCTCCAGTTCGTCATTATGCTCGATGGTAAGCAGACGGCCGTCATCTGTCAGCCCTTCAGCCAGACACAGGGCAGAGTAGCCGGTGAACGTGCCGAGTTCGAGCACGCGATGAGGACGGATCATACGGCTGAGCATACGCAGCAGTTCGCCCTGAACAGGTCCGGACAGCATATGCGGATTGAGGACATGCAGGTTGGTGTCACGCGCGATACGCGCCAGCAACTCCGGCTCCGGAGTGGTGTGTAATTCGATATATTCGGTCAAGTCTGACATGAAAAATGGCAGTTTTTGTAGCAAAATGGCAGATTTCGTAACAAATTGTTCACAAAGATACGAAAATATTTGCATATTTGCAAAAAAAGTTGTACTTTTGTAGTAAATATTCGATTAATGCTAACAATTTGTCAGATTTATGGAACTCATAGACGATTTAGACAAGCGCATCTTGCGTATCATCACGCAGAACGCCCGCATCCCGTTCAAGGATGTGGCGGAGCAGTGCGGCATGAGTCGCGCAGCTGTGCATCAGCGTGTGCAGCGGATGTTCGACATAGGCGTTATTATCGGTTCGGGCTATCAGGTCAACCCGAAGATGCTGGGGTACAACCTCTGCGTATATGTAGGCATCACGCTCGAGCGCGGGCACATGTACCGGCAGGTATGTGCCGAACTGGAGAAGATACCCGAGATTGTGGAGAGCCAGTTCACGCTCGGGGCGTACTCGATGATTATCAAGCTCTACGCACATGACGACAAGCATCTGATGAAGTTGCTCAATACGCAGATTCAAGCTATACCGGGTATAGCCAACACCGAGACGTTGACAACCCTCGACGAGAGCATCAACCGCACCTTGCCGATTGAGGGCAAGGACTGGTAAGGCAGGACAACAATGACGCGCGTGTACGGGATAATAGGTATGTGTATGCTTGCGCTGATGAGCATTGGCGTGACGCAGGCGGATGACTATGTGGAGGATGTCTATTACTGGGCTGACGCCAAGTCGCATAGCCAAAGCGGTACGATTGTACCTAATTATAACTCGCGCGCGAGAGAAATCATCTTTATTGAGGACTCGACAACAGTGCAGCACCCGGATACAGTGAAGGCTGTGGTGCGTGAAGTGCTGCCGATGGAGGATATACGTTAAGCCGGGGAAACATGGCAAAGCGCTCTGTAACATATTGCCTGGTGATGGCGGCGGGCATCCTGCTGACATCCGTGCAAGCGCAGACCGTTCATCCGTACGGATTGGACCAGCTGATGGGCGTGACGGATAACAGCCTGTCCGGTACGCCTCGCTTCATCGGCATGGCGGGAGCGATGACGGCTGTTGGCGGTGACCCATCGGCGGTGAAGCAGAACCCTGCTGGATTGGGCATCTACCGCCATAATCAGTTCTCGCTCAGTGCCGACGGAACATTCAGCCGGTATTGGCAGACTGGAGCGGACAGAGGCGCTTTGAGCACTCGGTGGCACCTGTCGCAAGTGTCGTTCGTCTTCGCCATGACGCATCCCGAAAGGGTGGTCGGTGTGGTGAGCAACAACCTCATGATTTCCTTCGTCCGCCGTGCTGATATTCGAGGTAATGTGTTGCTGAACGACCGCCAGACCAAACCTGCATCGGCAACGAACTGGCTTGAGACCAATGTGGAGGAGAGCGGCTACAGGAACGATGTCGATTTTCATTACGCGATGAACATCAGCAACCGCGTGTACTGGGGAGTGGGGCTGACGATGGAGTGGATGTACGCCTGGCAGGATATCGACCGATGGGAATATACCGCTGCCGACAGACGCGGTTTGCAACAGACCTACGCCCTGAATGAGACCTTCACCGGCAGGTATGTAGGTGTAGGTGGCAGCTTAGGCGTGCTGGCTCATCCGATACAGATGCTGCGTCTGGGGTTGGCGGTTGAATCGCCCGTGCTGGGCAGGATGCGCGAGACGGATCACTTCACCGAACGGCTGAAGTACCCCGACGCTCCGGCAGCGAACATCAATTACGACTCACCGGACTACAACAGCAACTGGCAAGTCGTGACACCGCTGAAAGTGACTGCGGGAGTAGGGTTGCAATGGAAGGAGCACGGACTGCTGTCCCTGCAGTACGACCTGCAGTACCACAAGACAGTCGGAGTCTCACATATAGCCCGTGCAGGCCTGGAGGTAGCGATGAGCAAC
Source organism: Paludibacteraceae bacterium (assembly GCA_017444065.1). GTDB lineage: Bacteria > Bacteroidota > Bacteroidia > Bacteroidales > Paludibacteraceae > Colicola. Next base: position 9,830 of record JAFSXJ010000145.1, read on the forward strand.
CACTGGATGCTGGAGGGTGGCTACTCGTACTCGACGCTGTTCAGCCGGCAGCAGGCCGCGCTGGGAGTGCATTATATGGGCAAATGGATTCGTGTGGGCATAGCCTACACATACGCGTGGAGTACGGGAAAGGTGCTGGACTCACTGTATCTGGACGAACAAGGCGTGTACCGCACAGGAGAGAACAAGATCGTCTTCTCGTTCCAGTGGAACTCATAGCGTGCCGTACGCTCAACAGATGAACATTGAAATATAGGGGAGTGCCGACAGAGACCGGAAAACTCATCAAGTAAATTAAACTACCGAGGTCCCTGGCGTACCAATGGCGTGCCGATGTCTTGTTGCGATGACCTCCTTAACCGGAGAGAGCCGCGAGACTGGTCGGATTACAAAGGTGCGTGAAACCTCAAATCCTGTTATCAGGAGTTTTCTCGAGTAAAACGGCACTCCCTTTTGCGTCAGCAAATGGGGCTAACCGATGTCGCCCTGCGACATAAAGCGCCCCATTGCCTGACACCCCACTGCGCAGGCTTGCGGGGACCCCGCTGCTTCCGCAAATCCCCACCACAACAGTCGTTGTGTCGGGGACCCCATTAATCATGAAAGATATTATGTTATTAGAAGGAAGAACCGCTTTGATTACGGGTGCGGGACGCGGCATAGGTCGCGCTATTGCGCTGTGTCTGGCAAGGGAAGGCTGTAACATCGCCTTCACGGATATTGCGCTCAGCGAGCAAGTGTTGGCGACCGAAGCCGACCTGCTGGCAACCGGAATCAAAGCCAAGGCGTATGCAGCGGATGCCTCAAGTTTTGACGAGGCGCAATCCATTGTGGAACAGGTGAAGGCCGAGTTCGGAACGATAGATATACTCGTTAACAATGCCGGAATAACGCGCGACGGATTGTTGCTGCGTATGAGCGAGCAGCAGTGGGACGATGTGATACGCGTCAACCTGAAGTCGGCATTCAACTACACGCATGCCGTGGCACCTCTGATGCTGCGAGCCCGAAAGGGTAGTATCATCTCCCTGGCATCGGTGGTAGGGCTGGCAGGCAATCCCGGACAGGCAAACTATGCCGCCTCCAAAGCAGGAATAATAGCATTGATGAAATCCACCGCCAAGGAACTGGGCGCACGAGGCATCCGCGCCAATGCTGTAGCCCCCGGATATATTGATACGGAGATGACGCAAGCCTTGCCGCAGGAGGTGCGTGACAGTTTTGTACAACGCATACCGTTGCATCGTGCCGGTACGGCGGACGAGGTGGCACAGGTGGTGCTGTTCCTCGCCTCGGACATGTCGTCCTACGTAACAGGACAGGTCATCGCCATCGATGGCGCGATGAGTTAAGAAAACAACCGGCTGGATTTCCAACCGGTTGTTTGTTTTAAGAGTGTTCGTGACGCTTAGTCTCTCTGCTGGAACATGTAGCGTACGCCAATTCCGAGACCGGCATAGAAAATGTCGTACCCGAAGGCGGCTGCCAGTCCGCTACCCGAATTGTAAAGATTTACGCCGAGTGTGGGACGCCAATCGATAGAGAGCTGAAGAGGGAACCAGAAGTCGTACTCAACGCCAACGCGGCCTGCTGCACCTACAAACAAGTTGTTAAAATTCCAGTTCGTTGCTACAGCACCACCTACGCCCATGTACCAGTGGAAAATACCTTTCTCCAATTCAGGGAACTTGGCACCGAACGGGTCAATCCAATCATAAGTACAAGCTGCTTCCAATCCTGCGAATGCGGGGGTACCTACTTCCAGTGAAAGCATATTGCCGCTATTAAAGCCATGCTCATAACTGAATTCCACACCGTAGCCGATACGACCACCAATCGCGCGCGGTTGCGCATAAGCCATCGTACCACATACTAATGCGAAGATGGCAACAAGTAATGATTTTTTCATTGTTAATGAGTTTGTTTAGTTGTATTATTGTTTGTGATTATTCTTCATCCGGTTCGCCGATGCGTACGTTCTGCACAGCCCAAGTGAGTGCCACCGTTGAGGTGCTCTTGTAGGCAAAGGCTATCTGCGTGTTAGCCGTAGCTATGGATGTGAGGTCGAAAGATACGGATGTGAAGCGCTTCTGCTTGGGGTTGTTCCACATCGTCTCGTCCAGTGTGAGCTGCTGCCAGTTCGCTCCGCCGTCCTTCGACACGAGTACGCGAATCAGCTCATCGCGGTTGTCCGCCGAGCCGAAGCAGTAGTGGCTGAAGGTGAGCTTGGCACCGTTCTTGCAAACCGTGAGATCCATCGTCGGCGATACGAGCCAGCTTTCCGCCTCCTCTATAGCATCGTTAATGTTCGCATTGGCGCGCATGTGCCCTTGTGCAGTCTCCGTGGCGGCTACATGCTGCCATACGTCAGCCGATGCGGCTTGCTTGTTCACCACGGCAAACGTGCCCAGACCATCGTTGAACGTCTCGCTCAGTGCAACACGCGGACCGGGCTTGTAGCCGGACTCAGGGTTGTCGGACGTTACGAGATACCCGCCTTGGGTAATCTGCGGAGCACCGTAGCGGTTCTGAATCTGACCATATACCACGATAATATCGCCAATCTGCAACTGGGCCGCATCGGTGAAATTGGAGTTCTTGAAACTCTTCATGCGGTAGCATATCATCTGACGGTTGTTGATTTTGTTAGTGATGATAGGCGATACGTTGCCGTAATTGGGATCGAACGCCGCGTTGAAACCCTTGACCGAACCAAGTACATAGTAACTCTTCGGCGTAGTGCTGCCGCTGGGCAGAGTGAGACCTATACGCACGGCTTCAGCCACATCGATAGTATCGGCAGAGGCGTCACGCATGTTCTGAATCGTGTCGTACTTGATTTTGCCTTGCGTAATCCCGTCCGTACCGAGCTGGTCGGAGCGAATGGCATTTTCCTCGCATGCGACAAACAGACTGATTACTGCCAGTAGCAGGAACGAGCGACGAAATAATTTGGTCATATCAGTATAGTTATTTAAGGATAATTCTTCCTAATCGGCCACAAAGATACGAAAAATAATTGGAATATGCAAATAAAAAATGTATTTTTTATCAATTACCTTGATTATAGTGCACATTTACCTAACAAAATGCAGTATTTTGATAAAAAAATACATCGAAGATTTGCGAAAGCGATAAAAAAATCGTACCTTTGTAGCCGAATTCATAGCAAAGTGCTATGGTCGCACCGCTGCGCAAGTAGCGTAAGGTGTGTTGCGGCATGGGCTGGGCTGTGAAGGGAACTAACCCTTATAGGAGGACAAAACTATAGCAACAAATTTACCCCGTGCGCCTCGTGGTAACCGTGGGCGTGTAGAAAAAGAATTGCCAAACCGCATCAATGATGCCATTCGCGGTGTGGCAGAGGTTCGTCTGGTGGGTGATAACGTAGAGCAAGGCATCTATTCCTTGCGCGAAGCCATGCAGATTGCCGACGAACAGAACCTTGACCTTGTAGAGATATCCGCGACAGCCGTTCCGCCGGTGTGCAGGATATTGGACTACCAGAAGTTCTTGTACCAGAAGAAACGCAAAGAGAAAGAACAGAAAGCCAATTCGGCGAAGGTCGTTATCAAGGAAATCCGTTTCGGACCGCAGACCGATGAGCATGACTACAACTTCAAGCTCAAGCATGCCCAGGAGTTCCTCAAGGACGGCAACAAGGTGAAGGCTTATGTGTTCTTCCGCGGACGTTCGATTCTGTTCAAGGAACAGGGTGAGTTGCTGCTGGCGCGTTTTGCCAACGATCTGGCGGAGTTCGGCAAAGTGGAAGCCGTGCCCAAGCTGGAAGGCAAGCGCATGATTGTCAACATCGCACCTAAAAAATAGATATATCAGCCATACTTGGCTGATTTCCCACGGCTACAAGGCTTTTGTGCTGCCTTGGGTCGATTAATAACTAATTAAATATTTAACAAAATGCCAAAAGTAAAAACTAATTCCGGTGCCAAAAAGCGCTTCACGCTTACCGGAACGGGTAAATTGAAACGCAAACACGCGTACAAAAGTCACATTCTGACTAAGAAAACGA
>JAFSXJ010000015.1 GCA_017444065.1 Paludibacteraceae bacterium
AAGAACGGAAAGAAGTTTGAGTTCCCCTGCAACTGGGGCGATGACCTGAGTTCGGAGCACGAGCGATATCTGGTGGAGCAACACTTCGGCAAACCGGTTATCATGACCGATTATCCGCGCGACATCAAGGCATTCTACATGAAGATTAACGAGGACGGCAAAACCGTACAAGGCACCGACGTGCTGTTCCCGCAGATTGGCGAGATTATCGGCGGCTCGGTTCGTGAAGCGGATTACGACAAGCTGAATGCAGAGATTGAACGCCGGCAGATACCAATGAAGGATATGTGGTGGTACCTTGACACACGTCGTTTCGGTGCAGCACCGCACGCAGGTTTCGGTCTGGGATTCGAGCGGCTGATGCTGTTCGTGACCGGTATGCAGAACATTCGTGACGTCATTCCGTTCCCGCGCACGCCAAAGAATGCCGACTTCTAACTGACAACGCAATCTTTGTTAACCGTGAATAAATAATTAACAATATATCCAACAACATGAAACAAACACTTTTCTTCCTGCTCGCCCTACTCGGTACGAGTCTTAGCGTCGCGGCTCAGCAGGCAACAGCCCCGATGACCGAGCAGTTCTCGTCATCGACCAAACTGGTGGGAAAGCTTGTCAACGAGGATGGTGAACCCATCACAGGTTATGCCACAATCACGTTGGGCAACCAGAACATCTCTACCACAGCCAACGAACGAGGCGAGTTCTCGCTGTCGTACCTGGAGGCGATGGACGAGGAACTTATTATCGAAGCGGAAGGCTACATTTCCAACATCGTGCTTGTGCAACTGATTGAAGGTCAGACCACTGATGCAGGTGACATCGTTCTGTACCAAGACCTTGCCCGCGAAGCACAAGAAGAGGTTCTACTGAATCTGGCTGAAGCAGACCTGAACGATGATGAGGGCAAATCGCAATCCGTATCGTCGGCATCAAGCGCCAGTCAGGACGTATTCAACACCACTACGAGTTTTGCATGGTCAACAGGCCGCTACCGCAACCGTGGTTATGAGAACATCTACGAGAAGAACTACATCAACGGCCTGGCATTCAACACCGCAGAGCGTGGTACGTTCAGTTTCTCGTCGATGGGCGGTCTGAACGACGCTTCGCGCAACAAAGAGGTCGTGAACAACATCGAGGCTTCCAACTTCACTTTCGGCGGTATCGGTAATGCTACCAACTACCTGATGGACGCTTCGCGTTACGCCCAAGGATGGAAGGTTGGCGTAGCAGGAACGAACCGCCAGTACAAAGGTCGTGTGAACGCCACGTACGCCAGCGGACCGCTGAACAGCGGATGGTCGTTCATCGCTCAGATTGCATGGCGTTACTCGCCGTACATTGATGCCAAGGGTATCATCGGTGAAGGTATAGCCTATAATTCAGGCGGTTACTTCCTTTCTGCACAGAAAGATTGGCAGAACGGTCATCGCCTGTCACTTATTACTTTCGGAGCTCCGACGATGCGCGGTCAGTCAGGTGCTGTGACGCAAGAAGTGTACGACCTGACGGGGTCCATCAACTATAACCCGTATTGGGGTTATTGCAACGGCAAGGTGCGTAACTCGCGTATCGTCAAGTCGTACGACCCGACGGGAATCATTTCCTATGAGTGGCAGATTGACCCGATGCAGAAACTTCGTGCTGCCGTAGGTTACCACTATGCATGGTACTCCAACTCCGCGCTGACGTTCTACAACGCTCCTGATCCGCGTCCGGATTACTACCGTAACCTCCCCTCGTTCCTATACGACGGACAGTTTGACGCCAACGGCGCGCTCATTGTGAAGGATAACACCGGCATGATGAACCCGCTCGGACAAGAAGGTGCAGACGGTTCATTGGTTGAGCAGACGTACAACGGTCATGTTGTCGGCCGCACAATGGATATGGCTACCTATCAAACACTTACTGACTTGTGGAAAGCGCGTGATGACAAAACCACCCAGATAGACTGGGACGGTTTGTATGCAGCCAATCAAGCCAACAACCTCGCCGATCCGACTGCCTCTGCCTCGTACATGCAGGAACGTCGTCACAACGACCTGCAGGAGGGCATCATCAATGTCAACTATACCAACTCAAAGGTTAATCACCTGAAGATCACCGTCGGGCTGGATGCCAAATATGCACAAGGCATCCACTATAAGAGTGTGGACGACCTGCTTGGCGGTAATCAATGGATTGACGTTGACCCGTTTGCAGAACGCGACATCAAGGACTTGGCAACGAACATCAGTCTGACGCAAGCAGGTATCGAGAACGTTAAGCAGAACGATATTTTCAACCACAATCAGGCAAAGAAAGAAGGTGACCGCTTCGGTTACAACTACTATATGAATATGGTTCAAGCCAATGTATGGGCACAAAATGAATGGAACTTCAACGAGTTTGACGTTTACTATGCCTTGAAGATTGCATACTCATCCATGCAACGTTCTACGACCATGATTAATGGTCGTGCATGGTACAACACCATACTTGCAGAACAGTTCAGCCCTGAAGATAAAACCAAGTATTATGGAGCCAAGTCTTATTCGGCCATCACTGATGCTTTAGCAACCAACAGTTACGTTCCCGGCGCCATTTACTATGGCGATGCTCACCATTTCATTGATCCGGCGTTCAAGCTCGGTTTCACCTACAAAATCAACGGCCGCAACCGCATCAAGTTCAACGCCATTGCTCAAACCGAGGCTCCTTTCGCGCGGGATGCATATATATCATCGCGTGTACACGACCGCGTGATTGACCCCATCTACACGCATGACAACGCCAACTCGCTGGCTGAGTACTACGCAGCATCGCAGAAGATTGTCGGCGGCGACCTGACATACGAGTTCAATTTCACTCCTATCCGCGGACGTATCACCGCTTACTACACGCAGTTCTTCAACGGTTCGGAGATGAACGGCTACTATGACGACCAGGCTCGCACTTTCGTTAACCAGACCCTGACGGGCATCAACCGCGTACACCGCGGTATAGAGGCAGCCGCTGCTGTCAAACTCGGCACCTACTTCACCCTGACCGGTGCCGTCAATGCCGCCGACTACCGCTATACATCAAATGCCTACTCCGTAACATCGGCCGAGAACGGTATGTCCTTCGGCTCGAAGAGCGACGGATCACCTATCCTGGAGTACCGTGACTCGATATATATGAACGGTCTGCACGTAGCCAACGGTCCGCAACTGACAGCTTCACTCAAACTCTCGTTCTTCCATTCGAAGATGTGGTTTGCCGATATCACGTGCACCTACTACGACTGGAACTTCCTTGACATTGCTCCTTCGCGCCGCATGCAAGGTCTCTACACAGGCACACGCACTGACGGCACTATTGTCAACGGCTCCTATCGCACGGTTGCCAGTGGCGTGGACCAGACGAGTGTCAATGCCGTAATGATGAATGAAGCAGGTGAGATGGTGCTTGACAAGTTCGGCACACCGCAACTGATGTATCCATACAACCTCATGGCAAGTCAGGAGTCTCTCGCCAGTTCGAACGTATGGAACCGGTTCATCTTCGACGCCAGCGTAGGCAAACTCATCTACCTGCCTAACCGTCAGCAACTCTCCATCAACCTGTCTATCTCGAACTTCACGAACAACACCAAGCTCAAGACAGGCGGTTACCAGCAGGCACGTCTCGCTCGAGGAAACTTGCAAGGCAAGACTGAGGAGGAAGGCAACTCGGTTATTATGCCGAATGCTTGGAAATTCCCGTCGAAGTACTACTACGCATGGGGCACGAACTTCTATCTGAGCCTCACGTATAAGTTCTAAGACACATACGCGAATTTCAAACATGCACATCTTAAATTCAAAGAATATGAAAGCAAGTAAATATCTATTCATAGCAGTCCTTGCAACCGCCATCACGGCTTGCAACTACAATGTGGACCCCGGGAAGTTGTACCTGAGTGAGGAACAAGTGAACGAACAGATTGCCGACGGGCAGATTTACCATATCAATGATTTCCTTGACACCTTCATGTCGGAGGAAGGCAACTACCTGTCTGACACATCTCTGTACCGCACACGCGCTACGAACGGAAACGGAATCTATGTATTTTCCATTGACACTATTCCTTCAACAGGTCCGGGCATCTATATCCGCGGACGCGTATCAACGGATGACTTTGGCGGCAACTTCTACAAAGCCCTTGTCATTCAGGAGATTGTTGACGGCAAGCAGCAGAACTTACGATTGAGCATCGACCTCGGTTCTGCATCGGGCATGTACCCGCGCGGACAGGAGATCCTTATCCGTTGTAACGGTCTGGCTGTAGGCCGTTATGCCAACCAACCGCAACTCTGTGTGCCCTCGTACAATAACAATACCAACGCACAGAAATCCACGGAGAAGATCGGTTGGGCTCCAGGACGTATTCCTGCACCGATATGCCGCAAGAACTTCATGCTCGTCGGCACACCGGATGAGAGCAAGCTCCAATACGACGAGGTCACTATCAGCGAGTGCATCGCCAACTATAGCGATATAGTCGGAGCCCGTAAGATTGATGGTCGTCTGGTCAAGCTCAACAACATCTGGTTCAACGGCAACTGCCTGAGCCAGCAGAAGGAGCCTATTCCCTGCGTTCATTACAACCCCGAGACCAATGTCGGTAATCCAGAAGTGGCGGATAGCAACGCTGATGTGTTTGCTCCAACCACGAACAATGTCGGTTACCCACAGAGCCGTTGTATCACTGATGGCACGAAATGGACGCTCGTTTCTACATCCGAGTACGCCAAATATGCGCACTACTACCTACCGGCTGCCAGCTACAAAGGTTCGGTTCGTGGTATCCTCGGGTTCTACATGGATAACGCAGGCTACGCCCCCGGACAAGATGCCTGGTCCATCACCATCTGCGACCTGAGTGACTTGGACCTCAAGGATGATGCCGGTATAGCATGGGTTCCTGAGGAATGGCAGAAGTAAAATGAATTATCTGGATATCGTCATATTGATTCCTGTTGTCTTCGGCATCATCATGGGGCTGAAGCGAGGTATTGTAAAAGAGGTGTTTGCTATCACAGGCATCGTTCTTGGTATCGTTGTATCAAGGGCGTATGCCGGTGAAGCAGCCGTATGGTTGAACGATCAGGTCAGCACGTGGGACATCAACCTGCTGCGTCCGATTGCCGCGTTCATCATCTTCATTGCCGTCGCCGTCATATGCAACCTGCTGGCGTACCTGCTGACCAAGCTCTTCAAGTTGATTGCTCTGGGTTGGCTCAACCGTCTGGTTGGCGGACTGTTCGGTGCATTCAAGTGGGTGCTAATCGTGTCAGTTATCGTGCTGTGCATCGACATGCTCGACGGAGTTCTGCATTTCATCAAACCCGAATTGAAAGAGGGCTCTATGCTCTACCCCTACTGCCTGAAACTCATGCAATCACTCAAGGTGATGATTGCCGGATAATTCAAATACCAACAACTGATTAACATCTAAATCGCAATATTATGGAGAAGTTTACACCGCAACAAGCCCTCGACTACATTTATGCTTCGGGGCATACCCAAGGGCTCCCCAGCCGCTATGAGGCACAAGCGATGTTACCTGACATCAACGCTCACTTCAAGATTGGTATCCGCCAGTCAAGCGTTCGCGTAATCAACGGTCAGAAGGTCATGGCGTTCATGACGCCCAAGTACGTCAGCATCGAAGACATGCTCGCCTACCTGCGTAACCGTCAAATGGGTGCTACGGCTGAAGAGGCGCACGAATTAGCCGTTGAGGAGGATAACGAGACCAATCCTATCCTGCGCATCCTGCGTCATGCCGTTTTCCACGTCAATCCGTCGGCTACAGGTACACTCGAGCAGGCAATCATCAAGGCTATCAACCACTGCATATCCTCACGCACATTGGAGCCCAGCAAGGAGAAACTCAGCGTACATATCGCCGGTACGTCTGACGACGTGACCTACGGGTTCGTCAGCAAGGAGCGCCCGAAGGCAGAGGCGTTCACCATCCCGTTCTGCATCCAACGTAATGCCAACTCGATGGGCGGTACGGCGGTCACCTATACAGGCCACCTGCTCTCGCCTTTGCAGCTCAATAATATAGCCTCCATCGGCCAGTGCCTGACAGAGGTAATCAAATACGTCAAGGAGTAACGGATATACTATGCGCTGAGCACCAGCCAGGTGGCTATGGTGTGCGATGTGGCTCCAAGGATGATAAATACATGCCAGATGGCATGGTAATAAGCGCGTTCTTCGTCCAATCGGAAGAAGTACGCGCCTATTGTATAGAATATACCTTCCGCCAATATCCACGCAAACGCTGCATGCGACAGATTCTTCCATAACGGCACAATCATCAGAAGTGCCACCCAGCCCATCAGCAGATAGAGCACCAACGACAAACGCGGATGTTTGCCCAACGCAACCAACTTCCCGACAACACCGGCTATCACACATGCCCATAGGAATACGAAGATACTCCACCCCAGCCATCCGCCTACTACGGACATACATAGCAGCGAGTACGAGCCCGCGATCATCACATAGATGGATATGTGGTCAAATATCCGGAGCCGCGCCTTGTGCACCGGTGCCACGATGAAGTGGTACAGGGTTGACGAGCCGAACATCAACACCATGCCAGCCAGAAATAGTGCCGTACCAATAATATTCACCGTCGGGTGACTTGAGCGGGCAGCCAGATCCAATAGTGGCCAAGCTATCCCGAACGTGGTAAGCCAAGGTATAAGATGTGTCAGCGTGTTTGCCTTTTCCTCCGCCGGTAATTTGTTCCAATATGTTCGCACGTGGCTCATGTCACTTATCATTTATCAATTATCAATTGTCATTTATCAATTATCCCTGTCGTGCAGCACACCCATTCCCCAGAGCAAGCCACAAGTGGTTAGGAAGTAACTTCCAGCCATAATCCACAACGCTGTGTATTCCCGTGCAGTTGTTTCAAGCGTAGCTCCCATTGTGTTGATATGCAGGAAGCCATGCACACCCCAGGTAAACGGGAAGGCGTAACTCAGGTACCTCCAGGCATCAGGCAGCATCTGTTGCGGCCAACTGACACCTGCGATGAAGAGGAAGATGAGTGACGACGAGATGAGTATCACCATCCCGCTCTCACGGTTACGGGTGAACACACTCACGCTCATAGAGAAGAAGATAACTGCCAGCAAGTAGGGAACGATAAACTTCAGTATAGCTGTTGGATCACCTATGTGCGGCAATCCGAACAACCGTGGCACGCCTAACAGAACGACGGAAGCCAAAGCATAATATATAAGGAAGTACGCCGCAGAACGACCGAATACAATACGCAACACACTGTAGCCGCGTTTGTGTCCGGGCAGCAGGAAGAGTTCCTTGTTTTCCTCACGTGCCGTGCCGCCTAACATACATATGCCAAAAAGCAAGGTCTGATGCAAAATGAGCATCAGCACTGCCGGTATAAGAAACGAAGCGTATCCTCCGCTCTCGCAGAACAGAGCCGTCTCCGTATATGGCGCAGCCTGAACAAGTTGCCATGAGAACTGCTTGTCGTACCCCATCGCCTCGTAGCGGTCAACCTGTATGCGATTCATGTCCTCCAGCATCACACGGTTGCAACTCAGATAGACCGCTTTCATGTACAGGAAGGACGACATGTCGCAAAACAGCGATATATGTGCGGTCTTCATGCCCGTGTTCAGGCACTCGGCAAAGTCGGACGGAAAATAGATGATACCGTGTATCTTCTGCGCCCGCATGAGCTGTTCGGCTTCCGCCATTGAGGTGCAGTAGTGCTTGATGGTAATGTCAGGCGTGGCATTCCACTTGTGCAGAAACGCACGGCTCTCCGAACTTTTGCTCATGTCCACCACTGCCACAGGAACATTCCCGATGTTGTCTTTCCAATAGATAAAATTATACAGGACAGGGTAAGCCAGGGTGGCAACAAAGAAGATAACCACCACACCCGGGTCGCGGAAGATACGCTTCAACTCGTCTGTAAAAACGTTCCACGTATCCTGAACCTTCAGCCACTTGCTATATAGGAATCGCGATATAATCATTTCAGCGGATAATTATTGTTCTGCAACGCATCACGCAGCCTGGGCGAAACAGTCAGCGCAAACAGGAAGAACGCTGTCAGACATAGCATTGGAACAACCGTATTCATTATCGGACCGGCCATCAGTGCTTCGTTGACGTATATCTTGTAGTAGTGCCTGAGCGGCATGAGCCATGTTAATGCCTGAAACGCGGGTAGCATGTTCATCACCGGATAGGTGAAGCCCGACAGCGAGAATCCTAACATGCCGTACAACGCTCCGATAGAGATGGCGTCACGCAAGGTGGGCAGAGCGCCGATAATCGTTATAGCCATCGCCTCCATCGCAAACACCAATAGCAGGATAGCTAACATCATCCTCAGCGATGACCCCATGACCGGGAAATGCAGGAAACGGAACAGTATGACATTGCAGCCTATGCCCAGTACGACATACAGAATAGTGTATGGCAGCAGCTTGCCAATCATCGCAACCGTATAGTTGCCTCCTGCCACATCCAGCCACTCACGCGAAGTCTGCATCTTCAGTTCAAAGCCGATGGCGAAGATAGTTAGCATGAGCACCACCAGCCCGAGTATCCCCGGCAAAATGGTGGATACCAGATAGATGGCGTAGTTGCTCCACGGGTTGGCAATCAGGTGCGCCGAGATGGCTACCGGCTGTATGCGCTCCATGATGAGGTAGTCCGGCAGTCCTTTCTTCCGCAGCACTTCACGCTGGAACGCTCCGGAGGTGAGGTTGCACATGGTCAGAAGCTGCTTGTAAGCCGTGTTTGCGCCGACGGTGTAGGCGTTGTTAACATAGAAATGCAGCGTGGGCTGCTTCATACTGACGATGTCCGCATAGAAACCTTCGGGAATATCAAGGATGCCATATACCTCGCCACGCTGCATGGCAAGCCGTGCGTCCGCGAAATTCGGTGTTATGAGCACTATTTCCACAGATTGCGTTGCATTCGTCTCGTGACACAGACGTCGCGATATGGATGTCTGGTCATGATCCACAACGGCTACCGGCATACGCTCGGGAGCACCGCGCTTCATGATACTCAGGAAGAACACTGTGCACAGCACCATCACGCCAACCGATGCAAACATGTACAACGGACGGATAAACATCCTGCCCAGTTCACGTTTGGCAACAAGCCCGATATTTCGGAAAATCTGTTTCACGATTGCCTGTCGGGCGTTACTTCTGAATAACGATAGTGGGTAGGTTGCGCGATTTCTCGCGCACGACGATAGCGGTCATTCCGGGACGCAAGTCACGAATGGGACGCAGCGGACGGGCTTTCACGTCAAAGGTGCGGACGTCGTACTGTCCGTTCTGCTTGGTACTTCGCCAGGTGGCATAAGTGCCCATTGCCTTGATATAGGTCACTTCTACGGGATATAGTTCGTTACCCAGAGCAGGGATGCGCACCTGCAGTGTTGTGCCGACCTTGATGTCCTGCAGCATGTCTTCGCGCACCGCAAAGGTGAACCATGCGTCGTTCAGATCGACAATTGCCATCACGGGACTCCCCTGCCCGACCAGCTCGCCTACCTTCGGGAAGCGCTCAGCCACCTCTCCGTCAACAGGAGATGTCAGGTAGCGTTCAGCTCGTGCCAGTTCAACCTCCTGGATTACGCCGTCCACCTTGGCTACCTGCGCTTCGGCGGCAGCCTTGTCCTCGGCGCGTGCACCGCTTACGGCCATGTCGTACTGGCTCTTGGCGGCTTTGACGGTTGCTACGGCAGCATTGTACTGCGCCTCAACTTCGTCTTTCTTCTGAGCGCTCACTACACCGCGTTCGTACAGACGCTGCACACGCTCGTAACTCTTGCGGTAGATCTCCTCACCGGCTTTTGCTTTCTGCCACATCTCGTACGCACCTACAATCTGCTCATGTCGTGCGCCGTTCTTTGCCTTGACGTTCACCGCCTCGGCCATCTCACGGGCGGCCTGCGCCTGAGCCATCTTGGCTTCAACCTCGGGCGAGTAGATGATAACCAGGGTGTCACCTTTCTTCACCTGGTCACCTTCCTCGGCAAGGAACATCTCTATTCGTCCCGGCACCTTGCCGGAGATGCGGTACTCCGTAGCTTCCGTCTCGCCGGTTATGAGCACTTCATCCTCCTTCAGGGCAAATACGCCCACCAAAGCCACGATAATCACTACCGCTAACATTGCAGCCACCCCTAACAACAGGCTGCCTTTCTTATCTTGATTCATGATGTATTGAATTGTTGATGTCGTGCCCAAGCTTGGTCACGAGCTGTATTATTCTAACGTATTGGTGTAATGCCGATACTTCGTCTCCGCCACCTGTGCCTCAACTTCGGCATCGATATGGTCAGAGCATGCCGCCTGCCATGCAGTCTGCGCCTGCATCAGGTCGGAGGCGGTTGCCATTCCGGCATCGAATGCTTCTTGCGCAAAGCGCAGCACCTCCTCGGCGTTCTTCACCTGCATCTCTGTCATTGTCACTTTCTGTTGCGCCTCCAGCACCTTTTGGTTCGCTTGAGTCACTTGCAGGGTCAGCAGTTCCTTAGCCTCTTCGCGCTTAATGGCGACAATGTTCGCCTCATGCTTGGCGGCTATCAGACGCAAGATGTCATCGGCATGCACTATAGGTATGTTCACTACCACGCCTGCCGAGAAGAACCCCGTACCTTTCCATTGGTTCGAGAAACCGTTCTCCACGCTCGGGTTGCTATATACATAATTCGCTTGAGCCACAATGTTCGGCTGCAGGCCGGCAGCCATCAGTCTTATGTTGGACTTGGATACTTTCTCTGCTGCATCCAGCAGCTGAATCTCCGAACGGGCATTCAGCAGGTCATCCGTAACAGACAAGGTATCATGTAGCAGGATGTCATGCAAACCATGGTCATCCAAAACGAAATCCGTATGCAAGGGCAATCCAATCAGTTGGCACAATGCCATCTTTGACAAAATCAGTCCGTTCTCCGCTTGCAGTTTCTTCACTTCGGCTTCACCACGTTTGGCCTTGACTTTCAGCAGGTCTGACTGAGTCGCCAATCCCTCTGCCGCCAGTTCCTGAACATTGTTCTCCAGCGTGACAAGCAGATTGTAATACTGCTCCGCCAGTTGCTTCTTGTGCTCCACGGATACTACGCGCCAGTACGCTTCATCAACGCCTACCGTCAGTTCCTGCTGCTTGCTGTCCGCCTCAATCTCGGCCACATCACGCGCAGTAGAGGCTATGTCGTATAACGCTTTCAAGCGACCACCGACATATATCGGTTGCGTTATGCCTACCTGACCTATCACGACATGGGTCATGTCGGGATTCAGTGCATGGTACAACTTCTGATAGACGTCTGCTATCATCTGTCCTGTTTCGGCTCCGATGCTCTTCACCTGCGCATTGGCGTCAGGCAGCGTACGCGTATCCATATTCAGCCTGTTGATATAGGACGTCTCGCTCCACTCAAACGCTCCCATGCCGTCAGCTCCTACACGCGCCGTGCCGAAATCAAACTGCATCTCGTTGGCGAGCAGGACGGGCGATTTGCTGTTCCACATGTACGACGCGTTGGCACTCAGCTTAGGGAACATCGCCGCCAGAGCAGCCTGCTGGTTCAGACGCGCTGCCTCAAGGGCTTCCTGACGCATCTCGCTGCTATGGAGAGCGGCGGTTGCCATCTCGCGGCACTGCTGAAGGGTGTAGCGGGGAACAAGCAACGTGTCCTGGCCACGAACGGCTGTCGCGGTCAACAGCAGGAACGCTGTTATTACTTTGT
>JAFSXJ010000016.1 GCA_017444065.1 Paludibacteraceae bacterium
CCCTTTGTTCTTGTGGATAAGGCTGTTGGCAGCATTGACGATGTTCTGCGTGGAGCGGTAGTTGCGCTCCAGTTTGAACAGTCTGGCACCCGTATAGCCGTTCTGGAAGTTCAGTATGTTCTCAATCGTCGCCCCGCGGAAGCTGTAGATGCTCTGCGCATCGTCGCCTACCACGCACACATGGTTCTGCGGTTCGGCGAGCAGTTTGACGATGAGATACTGCGTATGGTTCGTGTCCTGATACTCATCCACCAGTACATGCCAGAAACGCTGCTGGTAACGCTGGCGCACCTCGGCATTGTTCTGCAGAAGCAGCACCGTGTACATCAGCAGGTCGTCAAAATCCATCGCATTGGCGGCTTTCAGGCGGCGGTTGTACTCGGCATAAACCGATGCCATCTTGTAGAGGCGCTCCATGCGGTCAATCTTCGCGTAGGTGTCGTTTTGTGCATATGCCTCGGGCGCGATGAAGCTCGCCTTGGCGGAACTGATGCGGTCAAGCACGATGCCCGATCGGTAAATCTTGTCGTCGAGTTGCTGCTCTTTGATGATTTTCTTGACGAGGCTCTTCTGGTCGGCGGCATCGTAGATGGTGAAGTCACGGGTGAAGCCCACGTGCTCCGCCTCGGCGCGGAGCACACGTGCGCATATGCTGTGGAACGTACCCATCCACAGGTATCGTGCCACCTCTTCGCCCACCAGACGGACTATTCGCTGCTTCATCTCGCGCGCAGCCTTGTTGGTGAAGGTGAGGGCGAGTATGTGTCCGGCGGGAACGCCTTGTGTAAGCAGGTAGGCAATCTTATAGGTGAGCACACGGGTCTTACCGGAGCCTGCTCCGGCAATCACAAGCAACGGACCGTCGTTATACGCCACGGCGGCTCGCTGGCTTTCATTTAGCTCATCAATAAACTGCATACTTGAGCCCGGATTTCACATTTTCGCTACAAAGTTACAAAAAAAGTTTGATATATCATAGTTTTTTGCATTTTTTTTTGCAAAATAGCGCAAAATTTAGTAACTTTGTACGCAAAATCAAAAAAACGGCTATTTGTCATTTGTCATTTAATCATGCTACCGGTAGATTTCGTCGATATGATTCAGCAGCAGTTGGGTGCACAGGCTCCCCTGTTGTTCCGTGCGTTGGATGAAGAGCCGGTGACATCCATCCGGCTGAATGACAAGATTGACGAGTTGTCGTTCAATGCGGACATCGACGAGGTGCCCTGGCATTACGAGGGCTACTACCTGTCCGAGCGTCCGCAGTTCACACTTGACCCGCTGTTCCATGCCGGTTGCTACTATGTGCAGGAGGCGTCGTCGATGCTCATCCAGCGCGCGTTGGAGCAGTATGTGAGCGAGGACAGCGTGGTGCTTGACCTGTGTGCAGCCCCCGGAGGCAAGGCTACGCTTATCAGCCAGTACCTGGGGGCACAGGGTCTGCTGGTGGCGAACGAAGTGGTTCGGCAGCGAGTGTTCATCCTGTCGGAGAACATCCAGAAGTGGGGCAACGGCAATACGATAGTGACGCACAACGCTCCTTCGCTGTTCAGCGAGGCTATGCACTATGCGTTCGACTGCATGCTCGTGGATGCTCCCTGCTCGGGCGAAGGTATGTTCCGCAAGGACGAGCAGGCGATAGCCGACTGGTCATTGCGCAACGTTCGCCAGTGCGTGGAGCGTCAGAGGACCATTCTGGCTGATGCGTGGGACGCCCTTAAGCCCGGCGGCATACTCATCTACTCCACCTGCACGTTCAACCGTCATGAGAACGAGGAGAACGCCATGTGGATTGCCGAAGAGCTCGGTGCGGATATTCTGCCGCTGAGCATGGACGAATCATGGGGCGTTGTAGAGAGCATAGCCGGCTATCACTGCTACCCGCATCTGGTGCGCGGCGAAGGGTTCTACATGTGCGTGCTGCGCAAGCGGCGTCGTGACTTTACGCCCTTCCGCATCCGGCATCCGAAGAAGCCCAACAGCACACCTATCACCTCCGAGAACGAGCAGCTCGTGCGCTCGTGGCTGTTCAGTCCGGACGACTGGGCGCTAAGGCAGCTTGACCGGTTCATTACCGCCTACCCCATGAAGTACAAGGAGCTGGTGGACTACATGAGTACGAAGTTCCTGTGCATATCGCTGGGCTTCGGCTTGGCGGAGGAGCGCGGCAAGCATTTCGCCCCGCAGCACAGTCTGGCTATGTCGAAAGCCGCACGCATTGACGCATTCCCGCAACTGGAGCTCAGTCTGGACAACGCGCTGGCGTTCCTGCGCACAGAGGCGCTACCTATATCCAATCTGCCATTGGGACTGCTGATGGTAACATACCACGGCGTACCCTTGGGATTTGTGAAGAACGTGGGTGCGCGGTGTAATAATCTTTATCCGAACGAATGGCGCATACGCAACTTATAGCACTCCGCCACACGCTGGTTGTCGTGGTGCTGTGCCTGCTGACAGGTACAGCGTCGCTGCATGCCCAGCAGTGGCACACGACGATAGAGATAACCTATCCTCCAGAGTTAGACCTGCCTGCTCAGGTGAGCGAGGTGCTGCTGGTGAACAACACCGTAGCACACCCGGACGCACCGCTGGGCGCGTTCTACACGCTCATGGCGGCATCGGAGATGCTGGAGGGTTCGTACTACCTGCCCGCCGTGCTGGAGACATCGCAGAACGAGAGCAGCAGCCTGTACATACGGCAACTGCTGAGCGAACGTCAGGCAGACTCGCTGCTGAGTACGTACAACAGCGAAGCGCTGATTGTACTCAACCAGCTGATTGTCCATCCGTCGAGCGAGTGCTACCAGACCGACAACGAGACCTATTACGCCTACACGCGGTGCGTAGCGGCATCACACTGGACGCTATATTACCACAACGATTCAGCCGGGGCTCTTGCCACACAGACTCTGGTCTATGCCGATACCCTGTATTGGGAGAATGAAGGTGAGACTTGGAACGATGCCGTGCAGGCTCTGCCGTCGGCCGACGAGGCACGGAGCGAGATGTGCATCTATGTGGGTGAGCACTTTGCCGAACGGCTGCTGCCGCAGGTGGAGACCTACGACCGCTATCTCTACGACCTGGGCGAGGATGACCCGGGTATGCAATATTTCTCCCGCAGGCAATGGCAACAGGCTGTTGACGCATGGTCCGCGCCGCACAAGAACAAGAAACTGACAGCCTACGCCGAGGCTAACTGCGCTGTTGCGTATGAACTCCTTGGTGACCTCGGTGCGGCGTATGCTGCCGCCGGTGCCGCACTGAATGCTTTCGAGAGCCTCCGCTCCGCCGACGCACGCCAGCAGGCTGTGAATATCCGCTATTACATGGAGCAGCTACGGGCGCGGATGGCAAGATAGCCGCGACCGCTGTTCATCAACAAAGCAGCCCCGCAGTGATGCGGGACTGCTTGTGCTTGATAATCGTTTTTCCCATGCATCCGCCATCTTATCTCTCACATTTCCTGTATGTTCGAATCTTCGTCGGGGTTGATTCGAAGGCAATTCGGAGGCATTACGAGGTTTTATCGGACTTTTATCCATGTTCATCCCATCTCCCGAGTAAACCTCTACTTGCCCTCTACTTAATCTCTACTTGATCTCTACTTGCTGCCTTTTTTGCTGTCTGGTCACGCACACACATCAAGCGCAACGGATGTGATGTCCGTTGCGCCTGTTGAATGAACGTCAATGCGTCAGATGCCTACTGCTTGATAAATTTCGCCTGATGCTCTTGCCCGTCGGTGACTATTTTTCTCGTAGTTTGTATCTTTCCGGCACACGCCGTAAGAATTTTTGGTAAGAAGTTAAAATCTTATCGTGTAATGGGTGGTCGTGGCGTAGAAGGATACCTGCATAATACTTGGTGTCTTTGAAAGTTACCGAATCACTATACAATGTCATCTCGTGATTGCGTGCATAGTCGTAGAACCATAAGTGATACAATCGGTCGCGAGCAGCCTGACGTTGGTCGGTCGGGTCGCATATATATAGCATCACTGTAGGCTCTTGACTGAAGAACTCCTCAAGAACAAGTGTGATAACATCAAAAATCTTGGGGTCATAAGCGCCATGTTCCTTATCGGCATTGTCTATGAAGAATAAATAGGAACCATCGCCCATGAAAAACGAGTCTTTGTAAAAGCCAACAATGTAACTGATGTGTTGGTCGGTCACAAAGCGAAATGCCATATCATTGATTTGTGTCAGTTGATATGGAGATTTTTTGTTGAGTTTGTCCGCAGAAAGCATCATAGGGCCATTTGTGCTTCTTGTTGACGGATCTGCTCACGCCATTTGCCGCGGGCGTCAATCATCTGCTGAAACGCCTCGGCGTACTCCTCGGGGCTGTTGTAACGAATAAATACGTCCTTCATAGTTGAATTGTTTTGGTAATTTCGCTACAAAGGTACGACATTTTTTTCAAATATGCAAATGTTCAGCAAAGAATTTTGAGAAAAACATTCATTTTTAGTCATGGGCGGGAAAACATCAGGCGCAACGGATGTGATGCCCGTTGCGCCTGATGAAGGGACGCTAATGCGTCAGAGGGTTATTGCTTGATAAAATGCCCTATTGCTTGATAAACTTTGCCTGATGCTGTTGCCCGTCGGAGGTAATGGCACGGAGAATGTACATTCCCTGCGGCAGGGCGGAGACATCAATATCTGTCTGCGACGCCTGCAGTACGCATTGCCCGTTGATGGTATAAATCTTTGCCTGCGAGAGTTCTTTCGGCATTTGGAGGTGAAGATGTGTTTCATCTGTCATGTGGATAAAAGTGTCATTATCCATAACGTGTAAATCATCCGTAAGATCAATATAGTTACAAAAGCCTGGGTAAGATTCATAAATGGTCTTATTATTTAAGGAGCAACAAGTATATATTGTGCTACAAGTCGTTATCTGCTGCATAATAATTGGAGACAAAACTCCCCATTCACTCCCCACGAACTCGATATCTCTTCCGCGCACATCATATTTTAACAGTTTAGCTTTGCGTCCATCTGTAAGTAAGATAGTATCTACCTTGACTACTTTTGCATATTCATCCGGAAAATCATCGCTCTCTTTCCCTGAGTTATAAAAACGAATGGAGTCG
>JAFSXJ010000017.1 GCA_017444065.1 Paludibacteraceae bacterium
GGATATTGATGCCCTCGGTGTAGGGTAGGCGCACGAACTCGGTATCAATAACCGAGCGCAGACGCTCAATCAGGCCTTTGTCCACAAACTGGTTGAGGAACTCCAGGTCATCCATGCAGTTGTCCAAAGCCCAGCGGACGCAGAACTTGATGAAATCCTCCTCCAGGTCCATCAGGTCATCCTTGTCGATGAAGGCAATCTCCGGCTCAATCATCCAGAACTCCGCCAAGTGACGCGGTGTGTTGGAGTTCTCAGCGCGGAACGTAGGACCGAAGGTGTATATCTTACCCAGTGCCATAGCGCCCAACTCGCCTTCAAGTTGTCCGCTTACCGTAAGAGCCGCAGAGCGTCCGAAGAAGTCGTCAGAGTAATCAATCTGGCCATTCTCATCCTTTTTTAGGTTGTACAGATTCTTGGTCGTGACCTGAAACATCTGACCGGCACCCTCGCAATCAGAGGCTGTGATTAGCGGAGTATGGAAGTAGAAGTACCCGTGCTCGTGGAAATAGGTATGGATAGCCATCGCCATGTTATGACGGATGCGGAACACTGCACCAAACGTGTTTGTACGCGGACGCAGGTGCGCAATCGTGCGCAGGTATTCCATACTTAATCCTTTCTTCTGCAGCGGATATTTCTCGGGGTCGGCTGTACCGAACACCTCGAAGTCCGTCAGCTGAATCTCCACCGACTGACCTGCACCCTGACTGGCTACCAGCAGACCGGTCGCGCAGATACATGCACCGGTGGTCACGGGTTTGAGTTGCTCCTCGCTGAACTTGGTCAGGTCGGCTACAATTTGGATGTTCTTGATGGTGGAACCGTCATTCAATGCAATGAATGACACATTCTTGTTACCTCTGCGTGAGCGCACCCAGCCGCATACGGTGATGGGCTCGTTCATGGCGGTACTCTTCAGGGCATCTATTATTACTGTTCGTTTCATTAAATATTTGGATATTAGAATATTTTTGATTTCAGGATTTAGAACGGTGCTGCATCCGACTCGTATCGGACGGCGTCATCCAGTCTGCCTGTCACTTGCTTGAATCCGGAAGCATTGTTAGCCGACTGCATATCCATTGGTTCGTCGGTGTCGTCCACATTTTGGAACTTGGCATATTGTGCGCGGAATCGCAGCGTTATGTCACCGATGGCGCCATTACGATGCTTGGCTATGATAATCTTTGCCATACCTCGCAGGTCATTGCCGTTGGTGTCGGTGAAGATGCGGAAGTACTCCGGCCGGTGGATGAACAGTACCATATCGGCATCTTGCTCGATTGCGCCTGATTCACGCAGGTCGGACAGTTGCGGTGCCTTGCCGTCCACCGAGTTGTCACTCTTGCCGTTACCACGGCTCTCCAGGTTACGGTTCAGCTGCGACAGGGCGATGATAGGTATATCCAGTTCTTTGGCAAGAGCTTTCAGGTTTCGCGATATGATACTCACCTCCTGCTCACGGCTGCCGAAGTTCATTCCTGATGCGTTCATCAGCTGCAGGTAGTCGATGATGATGAGTTGGATGTCGTGCTCCCGCTTGAGCTTACGAGCCTTGCTGCGCAACTCGAATACGGATAGAGACGGTGTGTCATCCAAATAGATTGGTGCGCCGTGCAGAGCCGTAACGCGTGTGTCCAGTTGTTGCCACTCAGCAGGGGAGAGTTTGCCGTTCTTGATTTTCTCGCCTTCCATTTCGCAGACGTTCATCATGAGTCGGTTGCCGAGTTGCACGTTCGACATTTCCAGCGAGAACATGGCAACAGGTTTCTTGAAATCCACGGCAATGTTCTTGACCATCGACAGCACGAAGGCGGTCTTACCCATGGCAGGACGAGCAGCCAAAATAATCAGGTAGGATTTCTGCCAGCCGGAGGTAATCTTGTCCAGTTCGTTGAAGCCGGACGGAACGCCGGAAATGTTTCCTTCATTCTCCGCAGCCTTGTGCATACGTGCGATGGCTTCGGCTATGACAGGGTCAATCTGCGTCACGTCACGCTTCATCTGACGCTGCGATATGTCGAACACTCCCGCCTCGGCATACTGCATCAGTTCGGCTACGTCCTGCGTCTCGTTGTATGCCTGCTCGCTTATGCGGCTTGACAGGGCGATTAGTTCGCGTGCCGTGGCTTTCTGATTGACTATCTGCGCATGATATCGCAGGTGTGCGGTCGAAGCAATCTTGTTCGTCAGGTCGGCGAGCTTGGTGGGACCGCCGGCTTCCGCGAGTTTGCCTTGCTGCTTGAGCTTCTCCGCCACGGTCAGCGTGTCGATAGGCTGGTCGGTGGCAGCCAGAGCCTGGATTGCCTCATAGATGAGCCGGTGACGGTCGTCGTAGAACGAGCGCGGTTGCAGCAGGTCTGCCACCGTAGGGTAGGCGTCCTTCTCAATCATGATCGCGCCAAGCACGGCTTCTTCCAGTTCGGGTGCTTGCGGAGGCATCTTGCCCAGCGCATCCGCACCGGGCTTGGGCAACTCGCTGTTGGACTTCTTATTGGTTGTGTTTTGTGCCATATAGTGTCAGCAGTTCGTGTGCTGCTATGAAACTACTTATTTCGTTGTTGAGTATCTTTTGTTCGTATTGTGGTATGAGTTTTTCCATCTCCTCGTTGTGGTAGAAGTTGTCAAGCAGCGACTGGTGAATCGTCTCATACATCCAATACTTGGCCTGTTGGCTGCGCTTGTAGTCGAAATAACCGTTCTTCTGCGTGAAAGCTATGTAGTCGGTTATCATCTTCCACACCTCGCTGATACCTGTATTCTCAACCGACGAGCAGGTCTCTGCGTAGGGCTTCCAGCCACTTTCGGTAGGTGGGAATAGTGCTAGAGCGTTCTTGAAGCTGACACGTGCCGCTTGGGCTTTGTCGATGTTCGTGCCGTCACACTTGTTGATGGCTATGCCGTCTGCCATCTCCATGATGCCTCGCTTGATTCCTTGCAGTTCGTCGCCTGTGCCGGTGACTTGCAGTAAAAGGAAGAAGTCCACCATCGAGTGTGCGGCTGTCTCCGACTGACCGACGCCAACGGTCTCCACCAGTATGGTGTCAAACCCTGCTGCCTCGCAGAGAACAATGGTCTCACGTGTCTTCCGTGCCACGCCTCCCAGCGAACCGGCAGACGGGCTGGGGCGTATGAAGGCATTGGCAGAGGTTGACAACTCGTTCATGCGGGTCTTGTCGCCGAGGATACTGCCTTTTGAGCGCTCGGACGACGGGTCGATAGCCAATACCGCCAGATGACTGCCTTGCTTGCACAACTGCGTGCCAAGCGCCTCAATGAACGTCGATTTGCCTGCGCCCGGTACGCCTGTTATGCCTACGCGGATAGAATTGCCTGAGAACGGCAGACACAACTCTATCACCTTCTGTGCAATCTCCTGGTCGGAGGGCAGGCTGCTCTCCACCAGCGTCACTGCCTGACCAAGGATGGATATGTCGCCATTGCGGATGCCCGCCACATATTCCTCAGCCGACAGCAGACGCTTTTTTCGCCGGAAGGTGGCATACGGGTTCACTGATGGCAAGGGAATGACGCCGTCGTTCACCTGCAAGCCTTTGTAGTCCTCACTGTTCTCGGGATGATCCATTACTCAGCGATTGTCCAATTAATAGTGATAATGAACCGCGGTTTGGCAGGGTCATTGGTGATAACGGTCAGTTGACGGCTGTATGCGCCGGCTGCAAGACCTGCTGTGGGCACCTCAATCTTCAGGGCTGCGGACTTGCCGTTCTTCAGTTCGGTCTTGTTCACCGATGCACGAATCTCCTTGCTGTTGTTCAGTACGCGACGGATCTTCAGCGGGTCAGCACCTACGTTTGTCAGGTTCACAGTGCGCTTGCCTACCTTACCGGCTGCTATATTCCCCATATTGACGGTAGCTGCTACATCCAGAATGGGGGCATTGCGATGGTCTTCAGGCGTCAACTTCGAGAAGTCCTCGTCAATGTCGGCGCGTACGATAATCTTATACTCGTCGCTCTGCACCTGCTTGTCGTTCACAACAATCAGGAACGAACCTTCCTGCGGACCGAAGATGTTGGCTTGCTCCGGTGTGAGGGCAATCTGAATCTTTCCTGTCTCGTTCGGCTTCACTTCAGCCAGTGTAACGACGGCATCCAGATATTTCTCCTGTCCCTTGGCGGGCACGATAGCCACCTTCAGTGTGTTGGCTGTCTGGTTGGCATACTCAATCTCGGCGGTCTTGGTGGCGGTATTCACTATATGGCCGAAGTTCACCTCTTTCTGCTTCAGACTGAGTTCGCCCATCTTAACGGGGTACTTGTCCACAGGCTTGGCAGGCTTGGGAATAACTTCACCTTTGATGGTCACGCGGGTGGTAGGCTCGGTAGCGTTGGAGGTGATGGTCACGGTCTTAGTGAATCGTCCGGGACGACCGTTAGGGTTATATGTCACGGTTATCTCGCCAGTCTGCCCGGGCTCAACCGGCTGACGTGGCCATTTCGGCGTCGTGCAACCGCAACTGGCGCGAACATTGCTTAATACAAGAGGCTCCATGCCTTCGTTCTTGAAGGTGAACACCGTCGTTACTTTACCGTCGGCCTCGTTAATCTTGCCGAAGTCATGCTCATGTCTCTCAAATGTGATGACAGCTTGTTGTGCCATCATGGCTACGGCTACCAGCGCCATGGCCATTGTTACAAATACCTTTTTCATTGTCTTATTGCTTGTTTTACGTAAATACTCGTTTTACGGATTGTATGTTATGCATATTCCGTAGCGCGTCAATCAATTCATATAGTTCGGCCTTGTCATGTACATAAATCTCCAACCGCGCACTGAATACGCCGCTGTTGGCGGATATGTGCAACTCATGGACATTGATGTGGAACACCTCTGATACCACGCGCATCATTTCTATCAGCAGCCCGAACTGGTCGATACCTTCAATCTCAAGCTTCTCCTTATACTGACTCATCCGGTGTGTATCCCAGCTCACGGAGGAGATGCTCTTGCCGTAACTTGACTTCAGTCGCTCGGCTACCGGACAGTTCAGGTAGTGAATGTGCATCTTGCCTGTCGAATCCTTGAATCCTATCACCTCGTCACCGGGGATGGGCTTGCAGCACTCCTCCAGGATTACGTCCTTCAAGTTCTCGTCCGTCAGAATAAGGTGCTTTGAGCCCTTCTTCGTCTTGTCGGCAGTTTGGGAGGGGGTTGTGTCGTCAGCTGGTTTGGTTACAACGGGTCTGGATGCGTTGTTCCACGGGTTGAAACGCGACCAGATGCTCTGCTTGGGGAACAATATGCCTTTCAGCCCTTGCAACTTGATGGCGTCCAGACCAATCTGCCTGTATAACTCACCGCGTTTGGTCAAGTGGTAGTAGTTCTGCAGACGTTGTGTGGCACTCTCATATTGCTCCTCGGGTATCTCCATCGTGCGCAGGGCATCGTTCAAACGGCGCTCACCCAGACGCTCCTGCTGGCGTTCCTGCTTGCGGAAATACGTGTTCAGCGCGGACTGTGCTTTGGCGGTCGTGACGTAACTCAGCCATTCCTGTTGAGGTTGTTGCTGTTCGGCGGTCAAGACTTCGACCTGATCACCTGCGTGCAGGATATAATCGCTGCTCTTGAGCGTATGGTTGACTTTGGCACCTATGCAATGCTCGCCAAGTTCGGAGTGTAGTTGATAAGCCAAATCCAGTACTGTCGCACCTTGGGGAAGAGTCTGTATCTCACCTTTCGGGGTGAACACGAACACCTCTTTGGCGAACAGGTTCAGTTTGAACGTATCTAGAAATGCCATAGCGTCCGGCGAATCGCTGGCGAGCACTTCTTTGATGTCGCGTATCCACTTGTCGAGCTCAGTCTCTTCCAGCACGCCGGTCTTGTACTTCCAGTGAGCCGCCAGACCTTGCTCCGCCAGTTCGTGCATGCGTCGAGTACGAATCTGTATCTCCACCCAGTCGCCGTTCTTGCCCATTACAGTCACGTGCAATGCTTCATAGCCGTTGGCTTTCGGCGTGGATATCCAGTCGCGGATGCGTCCCGGATGAGGACGGTAGATCTCTGTGATAGCGGAATAGATCATCCAGCACTGGTCTTTCTCGCTCAGCGACTGGTTCGGCGTGAACACGATGCGCACCGCCAGCAGGTCATAGACCTCTTCAAATGTCACGTGCTTCGTATTCATCTTGTTCCAGATGGAGTAGGGTGTTTTGATACGTGCTGTCAGGTCAAAATCGTAACCGAGCATCATCAGCTTCTCGCGTATAGGTTGTGCAAAACGCTCGAAGTTCTCCATACGCGTCATGCTGTCCGCTGCAATCTTGTCCTGCAGCTCGGCATATGTATCCGGATGCTCGTACTTGAATGCCAGATTCTCCAGTTCGCTCTTGATGGAGCCTAATCCTAAGCGGTGCGCTAATGGAGCGTAGATGTACTGCGTCTCACCGGCAATCTTGTATTGCTTCTCTATCGGCTGTGCGCTGAGCGTGCGCATGTTATGCAGGCGGTCAGCAATCTTGATGAGTACAACGCGTATGTCATCACTCATCGTCAGCAGCAGCTTGCGGAAGTTCTCTGCCTGCTCTGACGCTTTGTCGCCGAACACGCCTCCCGAAATCTTGGTCAAGCCGTCAACTATCTGTGCTATCTTTGCGCCGAACAGGTTGTCGATATCTTCGACTGTGTAATCGGTATCTTCCACCACATCGTGCAGCAGCGCAGCACTGATTGATGTACTGCCCAGACCAATTTCGCTCACCACAATCTTGGCTACGGCCAGCGGATGCATGATGTATGGCTCACCACTCAGGCGACGCACGCCGTAGTGCGCTTTATTTGCAAACCGGAAAGCCTGCTCTATGCGCTCGACGTGCTGACGATGCGACGTATGTGCATACGCATCTATGAGCGAGGCAAACTCCTGCTCAATCATCGCATTTTCAGCCTGTGTGAACTCACTTTTCTTCATCATTTCGCGTTTACGCTTGATGTGTGCATACAAAAAACCGCCACAAAGTTACAAAAAAAGAATGATATTTGCAAATAAATTTATAAAATTTATCATAAAAAAATCAAGGTTGCACGATTTTTGTCGTACAACCTTGAGATTTTTGACGTGTCTGATCCTTATCCGAGCATTGTGAGCAGAATACCGGCAGCGACAGCAGATCCTATTACACCTGCAACGTTCGGGCCCATAGCGTGCATGAGCAGGAAGTTGCCGGGGTTCTCCTCTTGTCCAACTTGCTGGCTGACGCGAGCGGCCATCGGCACGGCACTCACACCGGCTGAACCAATCAGCGGATTGATCTTCTCCTTGCTGAATACATTCATCAGTTTGGCGAGCAGTACGCCGCCGCCGCTACCAAGACCGAACGCTACGATTCCCATAGCCAGAATCATCAGCGTCTGCCAGTTGAGGAACGATGCACCTGTAGCAGTTGCACCGACAGACAAGCCGAGGAAGATAACCACGATGTTCATCAGTTCGTTCTGGGCAGTCTTGCTCAGGCGGTCAACCACGCCGCACTCCTTCATCAGGTTGCCGAGCATCAGGCAGCCAATCAGCGGTGCTGCATCCGGAAGGATGAGTGCAACGATGGTGGTTACCATGATGGGGAAGATAATCTTCTCGGTCTTGCTCACGGCGCGCAACTGTTTCATCTTGATGGCTCGCTCTTCTTTGGTGGTCAGCAGACGCATGATAGGCGGCTGGATAACCGGCACAAGTGCCATGTAGCTGTACGCTGCAATGGCGATAGGACCAAGCAACTCAGGCGCAAGCTTTGAGGTCAGGAAGATACTTGTCGGACCATCTGCACCACCTATGATGCCAATGGCACCGGCCTGGGCCTCAGTGAACCCCATAGCATTGGCGCAAAGGAATGTGATGAATATGCCAATCTGCGCGGCTGCACCCAAAAGCAGGCTCTTCGGGTTGGCAATCAGCGGACCGAAATCCGTCATCGCACCTACACCGATGAAAATCAGGCACGGATAGACACCGGCTTTCACGCCTATGTACAGAACGTCAAGCAGACCGCCTTCTTTCAGGATGGCCCCGTAGCTGTGGTACGCAGGACTGCTCGGGTCAAGGAATGCAGACCACAGTTCAGAGTGGAACATGTTAGCCCCCGGAAGGTTGGTCAGCAGCATACCAAATGCTATCGGCAACAGCAGAAGAGGCTCGTATTGCTTCTTGATGGCAAGGTACAGCAGAAAGAACGAGATGAACAGCATCACCAGCTGTTGCCAGCCTACGGTGAGGAAATCCGCGCCCATCTGCATGAAGCCCATGCCACGGAAGAATTCAAGAATATCACTCCACATAGATTTAAAATTTAAGATTTAAAATTGTGGTAGATTATCCGAGAACAATCAACAGATCGTCTTGCATCACATTCTGTCCGGCACTGACTGCCACTTGCTTTACTGTACCATCTTGCTCGGCGAGGACAGGATTCTCCATCTTCATCGACTCAAGGATGAGAAGGGGGGCGCCTTTTTTAACACTCTGACCTTCGCTCACCAGAACCTTGACTACTGAACCCGGCAGGGGAGAGGTTACCTTCTGACCGGCGACAGGTGCTGCTGCGGGTTTAGGTGCCGGAGCAGGCTGAGGGGCAGGTGCGGGCTTGGGTGCTTCTGCCTTGGGAGCGGGAGCAGGTTGGGGTGCAGCAGCAGGTGCGGCGGAAGATGCAATCTCGATGAGTTTGTCCTCCTGCATCACATTCTTGCCCGGCTCGGCATAGATAGCATTAACTACACCGGCAAACTCCGACTTGACGGAGTTCTCCATCTTCATAGACTCCATGGTCAGCAGCTCGTCGCCAACCTTGACCGTATCGCCAACCTTGACGTTAACCTTGACGATGGAACCGGGCAGCGGGGATTTAACCACCTGCACGGCACCACTGGCAGCCGGTGCTGCGGCAACCTGCTGCGATGCACTCACTACCTGATGAACGGTTGGGCGTACGGCAGGCTGTTCTTTCTCTATTTGTACCTTGAAGGCTGTGCCGTTGACGGTTACCTCGGCCTTGTTGCCTTCCAACTCATTGACAGTCGTGGTAAACTTATGACCATCAATAACAAACTTAAATTCTTTCATAATCAATTTCTGTGAAGATTGTTCATTCCCATGAGCTTGGCATTCCATGGAGAATATTTACGTTCAATTTTCTTGATGGTTATGTGCGTCGGCTCCTCATCATGAATACCGTTGTAGTACAGATGTAGAGCCATGGCTATAGCGGCTGTTGCTTCACCCGTGAGGGTGATGCGCTCGCTTGTCTGCTTGCGCGGAGCGCCTACGGCCTCATGAACCTCCTTGGGGGCATCCACCTTCACACGGGGTTGCATGATTACGCCGAACAGCTTGAGCACATATATCAGCACCACCAGCAGGACAAGCACCAGAGCAAAGCCCAGGAGCGTCACGAACCATACGTGTGGCCAGTTAATTGCTAAAAATGTCATAATTACAACGGAATATTAGAATGTTTCTTAAGCGGATTAGTCAGACGTTTGGTCTGCAGCATCTCAAAGGCACGGATGATGCGTGCACGGGTGTTGCGCGGCTCGATTACGTCGTCGATATATCCGCGGTTGGCAGCCTGATAGGGCGATGCGAACTTGTCCTTGTACTCGGCTTCCTTCTCTGCGATGAACGCTTTCTTCTCGGCAGGGTCCTCAATAGCCTTGATTGCCTTGGCCTGCAGCACACCTACCGCACCGCTGGCACCCATCACGGCTATCTCAGCGTTAGGCCAGGCGTAGCACATGTCACCACGCAACTGCTTGCAGCTCATCACGATATGCGAGCCGCCATAACTCTTGCGGACGGTGATAGTTACCTTGGGAACGGTTGCCTCGCCATAGGCAAACATCAGTTTTGCTCCATGATCGATGATACCGGCATACTCCTGACCTGTACCGCACAGGAAGCCCGGAACGTCAACCAGCGTCAGAATCTGGATGTTGAACGCGTCGCAGAAGCGTACGAAGCGTGCGGCCTTGCGGCTGGCGTCGCAGTCAAGCACACCGGCAAGCCAGTTGGGCTGGTTCGCGATGATACCTGTCGAACGGCCGTTGAAGCGGGCAAATCCGCAGATGACGTTCTTGGCGTAATCCTTGTGTACCTCCATGAAGTCGCCGTTGTCAACGATGGTGTTGATGATGTCCTTCATGTTGTAGGGTTTGTTCGGGTCGTCGGGAACGATGTCGTTCAGGCTGTCCTCGATACGTGCGGGATCATCGGTGCACTCCATGAGCGGAGCTTCCTCCATGTTGTTCTGCGGGATGAACGATACCAGTCGGCGAACCTCAGCCAGTGCTTCGTCCTCAGTGGCGGCAACGAAGTGCGTCACACCCGACTTGCTGGCATGCACCTTGGCACCACCTAACTGCTCAACCGTCACATCCTCACCCGTCACGCTCTTCACCACCTTCGGACCGGTGATGAACA
>JAFSXJ010000018.1 GCA_017444065.1 Paludibacteraceae bacterium
GAAGGCATCGTCGGTACCCGACGTGCGGTTGAAGTTCATCTGCTTGCGCATCTCCTGCAGCGTGTAGTTAGCCACGCCGCGCGAGTAACTGTCAAGCGACATGGAGCTGTAGAAATGCACGCCGAAACGGTTGGCGAGGTCCGCCCACCACTTGCACAGCACATCATATTTCTGGGCCTTGTGCTGCGTGGTCCAGTAGAGCTGCGGGGATATATAGTCCACCACTCCGGCTTTCAGCCAGCTGACAGGGTCGCAGTATATCTCGGCATACATATTGCCTCCGTCTATACCCCGAGGCAGGTTGATGTCCTCCGCCCATGCCACGCTCCAGTCGGTGGTCCAGATGCCGAAGGGCGAGATGCCGAACGTGACGTAAGGCTTGACCGCCTGTATGGTGTCGTACACATCCTGCACCATCTCAAGGACGTTCTGTCGCCGCCAGTCACCGACGTTCATGTCGGCAGGTTTGTACAATTGCTGCGAAGCGATGTCCTGACTGCCCGTGCCGCCGTAGGGGTAGAAATAGTCGTCGAAGATGATTCCGTCAACATCGTACTTGCCGAGTATGTCGCCCACCACCTCCTTGACACGCAGACGGACCTCGGGCAACCCCGGATCCATTACCACGCACGCATCGTTGGGCGCGATAAACAGCCATTCAGGATGGGTATATTCATAGCCTGTCTCACAGCCGTCGTTCCATAAGGCTTTCCTGTTGTTGTAACGGTAAGGATTAAGCCAGGCGTGGCACGCCATGCCGCGCTTGTGGCACTCGTCGATGCAGAACTGCAGCGGGTCGAAACCGGGGTCCTTGCCGCGCGTGCCGGTCAGCAGCGCCGACCACGGCTCGTAGGCAGACTGATAGAAAGCATCAGCGTTGCAGCGCACCTGAAAAGCAACGGTGTTGAGGTTGAGGGTATGTAGCGAGTCGAGCATACGGATGAGGTCCTGCTTCTGCGAGACGGCACCGGCACCCTGCACGGGCCAGTCCACATTGCGCACGGTGGTCAGCCACGTTGAACGCATCTCACGTTTGGGATAAGTAGATGCTTCCGATGAAGTAGAAATCAGGGATAACAGCAGCAAACCTGCAGCATAGGTTAACAAGGTATTGGATGAGTTTTTCATATGCATAAGACCCTCTAAGGTCATTTCACACGACAAAATTACGAAAATTATTTGATATATGCAAATTTTTTACACCATTTTTTTCTAAAAAATACAACTTTGCATCCATATTCGTAAAAAAAGTGCGCGCAAGCACCTGCCTGCGCACACATATTTACCGACATCTGACTTGTGTCAGCAACGCTTAGTTGCCTTTCTCGTTGTAGTCAGCGTTGATGAGGTTCATGGCTTTCATACGTTTGTGGATATAAACGAACGGACCAATCAAAATCAGGCTTCCGAGTATGCACCAGAGCCAGAAATCCGCTGCGCCGAAACCGTAGTCAATCTGACGGCGGCGGAGTTCGTTACCCATACGATCGGACGTACGGTGGTACCATACGAGCGGAGCAATGCCGAAGGTCAGCCACGAGAAGATGAAGAAGATGAGGCAATAGTGCATCGTACTTCTTCCGTCATGAGGCGATACAACGAGGTTCAGTTCCTCGGAGATGTGCGATTCTACCACCAGCGGATAGATACCCAAGGTGATGATTCCCAGCAGCCAGTACTTGAGCAGTCCGCGCTCGGTACGCAACTGAAAAGCAGGTTTAACGTTTTCCATAAATAGTAAGGATTTAATGATTAATGATCACGCCTACTCACTTAGCGGCTTTTCGGCTTCCTCCGTATGATTCGTTTGCATCACTTCAGCTTCCGTATCCTCAATGGCACCTTCCTGTTCGGCTATCAAGTCTTCGTAGAACAAGGCATGTGCGAACTGCTGGATGGGCACGAACACGAACTGCAGCACCAGCATCACCAGCAGGCAGAGCAGCCCGATACCGGTGAATAATCCCCAACGCTCAGCGAACGTGCTACCCATCAGGCGTATCATCTCCTCCGACGAATCGGATGTGAGCGCAGCAGCATTGCCGCTCAGCGCAGCAGGTATGACCAGCGCAATCACAAATATCATCAGCAGCACCCACAGCACCATGATTGGGCCGATCAGTATCTCCAGATCCACAACGAAGAGCTGCCACTTGTGCCCCTCTGTCAGCTGCGAGCAACGCCTGGTCAGTTGCCATACCGACTCATCGGGATGATCACTCGCCAAGAGCGGAAGCATCGTTGCCACCGCATATACCCAGACGATGGCAAACACACTTATACCTATCGCCATCAGCGCAATGCAGAACTTCCACCCGAGGCCAATCTCGAGGTTCGATGCTTGGTTGAGGATCTGCGATACGATCGACGGCCATACCATCATCACACTCACCGCCAAAGCTCGCGCATAACCGACCTGAAGGTCAGCTTTCGTCACCGACTGACCGCGCCTCATCGCCAAGAAGCACACAGGGACATAATAGTACAACAGCCCGATAGTAAACAGAACAGCCAATGCCGCCAAAACGGTGTACCATAGTCCGAACTTCGGATGGGAGGACATAAGCGCCAAACCCGGCGCGATAAGGATCATCGCCACAATCATTGCCGCGAACTGAAGGGCCATCACAACCGACGAATCCCTGACATGCGACTTCCACAAGTTCCAACCTCCGGAAAAATACTGAGATGTGAGTTTCATAAGTTGATTACGATGTTTGGGGTATTTGGTTTGTTTTTATTGCACTTCCGTGAGACTACGTTCTTGAGCACCTATTTCGTTGACAAATATTGAGAACAAGATAATTAATATACTTTTACACGAGTTTAGTCCAGTTTGAATATTGTGGTATCAATAGTACATTGAAAACGGTCAAGGCGTTCATCGCTTTTTCGAAAAGTCCATCTCCATGGACACGGGATGCTATTCGTTGAATCTCTTCCTCCGGGAATAAAGACCTCATTTGTTTTTGGGGTTAAGAATTGCTCCCATGTATAAGTTTTCTGCGTTTCTCTGTTGGTCAGTTTGGAGATTATCCAGCACTTATTACTATGATTGATATAATAATTATCCACATAATCAACGGGCATCCAAAAAGGACCGATAGCCGTTTGATTATTAAGTACAAAAAACAAGTCAACTGAATCTGTCTGCAGCTTGCCAAGGTTAATTATAGTGGAATCACATTGATATACGTGTATAATGGGGGCACGCGTTATGGCATTGTAGGCATATTCGCCCCATTTTACAACTATTTCCATGTTCCATGACTGATTGGTCGAATCAGACAGTACAAACAGCTGTGTTGTGGTTACGGGGTCTTGCTTGGCACAAGATATACACACGGTTACCAATAAGAATATAGTCGTAATTCTTAATATTCTATTCATGGTAGATAAGTATTTATTGTACCGTTTTAAGAGGGCGAACAGTAATGGCGTTATCTTTTCCTTTCATTCGGTATATTTTGCAAAGATACAACAATTATTTCACTTTTGCAAATCCGTATGCACTTTTTTTATTCTACACACTACATTTTTTCAAAAAATTTGCAGAAACGGAAAAAAAGTCGTATCTTTGCACTCGGTTTTTCAAAGAATCCAAAACAAATTGGGTTATTTAGGCATATTTTCAGAAATGAAGCGCTACGTATCCATATTACTCTTTCTTGCCATGACCTGTCTTGCGGGTTATGGTCAGAGCGCCAGGCAGGCCGATGACCTGTTCAATGCGCGTGAGTACGCCAAGGCGCGCACTATCTACGACGCATTGCTGCGCAAGCAGCCCGCGCATCCGCTGTACCTCTACCGTGCCGCACGGTGCGCACAGGAGACGGGCGACCTGACGGCGGCGGAGGACCTGTTCATCAAGGCAGGCACGAAGTATCCGCTCAGGAACTTCTTCCTCGGCGAACTGTACTTCGGGCAGTGGCGTATGCCGGAGGCGCTGGCGGCATACGAAGCCGTGCTGCCCTCCATCGACGAACAGAACGAGCGTTACCCCATCGTAATGAAGCACATGGCCGAGGCGCAGGTCATCGCCCGATACCTGAAGCACGTTTCCCGCATTGAGGTGCTGGGCGTACAGCGCGTGGCTAAATCGGACATGCTCGGCGCATACACCCTGAGCGAAGAGTGCGGCATACTGCGTCTGGACTCACTCGGCAGTTCGTTCACCACCCAGCGAGGTGACCGCAGGTACTTCAGCGTGCGCGACAGCGGTCGCACCATGCTCGTCAGCCAGCAGAGGTTGCTGCAGGACTGGGAGGAGCCCGACACACTGCGTGCGACCATCAACAGCGGCAACACCACGAACTACCCGTTCGTGCTCACCGACGGTGCGACACTATACTTCGCCTCCGACCGCGAGGGTGGACTGGGAGGACTGGACATATACATGACGCGCTACAACGCCGCTCTGGGCGAGTGGCTGCCGGCAGAGAACATCGGCATGCCATACAACTCACCCGCGGACGACTACCTCTACGTAGCCGACGAGCACGCCAATACAGCGTACTTCGCCACGAACAGGCACTGCACGGGCACCGACTCCGTCGAAGTTTATCAGGTCGTGCTCAGCGAACGCACGTTCCTCAAGGGGCTGGCACACGACGAACTTGTAGCACTCGCACGACTCGACAGCCTCATCACACCCACCCTGCCCGATATCGTCACACCTGCCCCTGCCGCACCGGTCATGCCGACTGTGCCGACAGCACCAAAAACCGCCCATGACGGCGATTCTATCTTCTTCGTGCTCAACGATTCGCATATCTACACCAGCCTTGACGACTTCCGCAGCGACACGGCACGGGTGCTCTACGAGCAGTACATGCGCATGCAGCAGACACAGCAGCAGGCGATGGAGATGCTTGACAGCCTCCGGCAGCAGTACTATCAGGCAAACGACGCCACACGGGCGTCACTCAAGGCACGTATCCCTATTCTCTCCGGCGAGATTGACAAGCGCAAACGCACCCTCCACGACACCCTCTCGCAGATCCGTTCGCTTGAGGCGCAACACTGACAGCAAACACATACAACAAGGGGAGTGTGGCTACTGGCACACTCCCCTTGTTGTATGGTGACAAAAATCCATTGATCAATAACAAGTTCGAGGTTTTGTCGGGGTCTAATCGGAGGCGAACCCGAGGCAAACCGAGGTTTAATCGGAGTCCGACAAGAATCCCCGTCAGTACATTATCCCTTCAATCCAATTGACGAAACGCGTAGGCAGGATCCTGTTCAGCAGGCAGAAGCACTTGTACGCCAGTCCGCCCACATAGTACGGCGACGGACTGCGGCGTGTGGCCATCTTGTAGAACAACTGCGCCATCTGCTCCGGACGCATGCCGTTCTGCTCGTCCTTCTCCATGGCGGCTACCGCCTTGTTCACATTCAGATAGACATCCGCTCCCTTGTCCGACTTGTCGCGCGCCGCGGTGAAGCCTGTAGCCACATCGCCCGGCATGAGGAACCCCACATGTATGTTGAACCCGCGCACCTCGTTCGCCAATGCCAGAGCCATCGCATTGATGGCGGCTTTTGATGCGGAGTAGAACGCCTGATAGGGCACCGGCAGCACCGCTGCCACCGACGAGGTGAACAGTATCCGTCCCTCCTTGCGCTCACGCATGGCAGGCAGCACTGCCTGCACGATGTTCACCGCACCGAAGAAGTTCACATCCATCTGCCGCTTGGCGTCCTCAGGTGCCGTGAACTCGATAGCTCCCGATATGCCGTAGCCGGCATTGGAGATGAGCACATCGATGCTCTCCGCCTGACGGAGCACCTCCGCCACCGCCTGACCGACAGACTCAGGCAGGGTGACATCGCAGTCGATATGCACAATACCGTCATGGCTCTCGCCGTGACGGCTGAGCTCGAACACACGCCAGCCCTTCCCACGGAAAAGGTTAGCCGTAGCCAACCCTATGCCCGAACTGCCTCCGGTTATGACTAAGGTCCTGTTCAAATCGGAAGAATATTATTGCTTGGGGATTTTCACGCCTTGCTTGAGCACCTTGGCAATGATTGCCGTAGCCTCGTCAATCACCGGCTCGGTATGCGTGGCCATCAGCGTGGTGCGCAGCAGGCACTCGCCCTCGACACATGCCGGAGCAATCACCGGATTGACATACACGCCTGCCTCGAACATCGCATGACCGAAGTACAGGGTATCCAGCGTATTGTAGGTAAAGATAGGCACGATAGGCGTCGGTGCCTCAATGATCTTCACGTCGTTGGCAATCAACTGCTTGCGGAAGTACGAAGCGATATGGTTCAGCCGCTCGGGACGCGTGTTGTCCTCAATCAGGCGGTGAAGCGCCGTGAGGGTAGTAGCCGTGGATGCCGGCGTCATACTGGCTGAGAAGATGAACGGACGCGACACATGGCGCACATAGTCCGCCACACGGTGCGAGGTCAGCATACAGCCGCCGATCGATGCCAGCGACTTCGAGAACGTAAGCATGGTTATATCCACCTTGTCGGTCAGCCCGAAGTGCGAAGCCGTACCGCGGCCGCCCTTGCCCAGCACACCGAAACCGTGGGCGTCATCCACCATCACGCGGGCACCGTACTTCTCCGCCAGCCGGCATATCTCCGGCAGCTTGCATATATCGCCGCGCATCGAGAACACCCCGTCGGTAATAATCAGCTTGCCCGCACTCTCGGGAATAGACTGCAGCTTGGCTTCCAAATCTGCCATATCCGAGTGCTTGTAACGGAGCACCGTGGCGTACGACAGGCGGCAGGCATCATAGATGGACGCATGGTTCTCGCGGTCGTTGAGGATATAATCCGACTTGCCGCAGATGGCTGAGATGATTGCCAGATTGGTCTGGAATCCTGTGGAGCAGCACATCGCCTCCTCGTAGCCCGTGAACTCCGCCAGCTCCTTCTCCAACTGCAGATGCAGGTCGAGCGTGCCGTTCAGGAATCGGCTGCCCGAGCAACCGGTACCGTACTTCTCCAAGGCTTTGATGCCGGCCTCGACGACGGTCTCGTCTTCGGTAAAGCCCAGGTAGTTGTTGCTACCCAGCATGATCATCCGTTTGCCTTCCATGGTCACCACTGCACCCTGACGCGACTCAAGGCAGTGGAAATAGGGGTAGATACCCAAATCACGAACTTTGTTCAACAAATCAAAGTTACACTTGTCAAATAAATCCATAGGCTATATGTTATTGATAGCGTTGTCACCCTATTCGGGTGGTCGCACATTTATGCAATTTACAATCTGCTTGCAAATGTACGAAAAAAAAATGATATATGCAACTATCCCGTTATTTTTTATGCAAATTTGTGCATTTTTTATCCGTCGGGCACATTTTTTGTAGTATTTTGCACGTATTTTTTGAACAAATTATCGAAATACTATGATATACCGTATTGCATTTTCGTGCGACGAAGTCAATCGTTTCCGTCGCGTGTTTGAGGCTGACAGTGATGCCACGTTTCTTGACCTGCACAAGGCACTGCTGGAGTCGGTCGGTTTTCCTGACGACCAGATGACCTCGTTCTTCACCTGCAACGACCGTTGGGAGAAAGAGCAGGAGGTCACACTCGTTGAGATGGGCGACAGCTTTGACAGCGAGACCATGGTCATGGAGCAGACCCGACTGAGCGACCTGCTGACCGAACAGGGGCAACGGCTCATATACATCTTCGACCCGATGTTCGAGCGCTGCTTCTTCGGCAACCTGAAAGAGATCAAGCCCGGGCACATGACCGGCGTGGAATGTATGGAGAACATCGGCCAGCCGCCCAAGCAACTGGAGACGGAGGACAATCTGGACGCTATACTCGGCAAGGACGGCAAGGGCGATCTGGACCTCGATGAGGACTTCTACGGCTCGGGCTACGACGACGGAGACATCGATGCCGAAGGATTCCAGGACCTCTCCTTCGACGACGGAACCATGTTTTAGACCGCTGCGCTCAAAGA
Organism: Paludibacteraceae bacterium; assembly: GCA_017444065.1. Classification (GTDB taxonomy): domain Bacteria; phylum Bacteroidota; class Bacteroidia; order Bacteroidales; family Paludibacteraceae; genus Colicola. The sequence goes on from JAFSXJ010000018.1 coordinate 7,949, forward strand.
ATTGTCGTTGAGTGAGCATAGCGAACGGCCTTTCTACTAACTTATGCACAAACTGCTCGTAATATGCGGACCGACGGCTGCCGGTAAGACGGAGTATGCGCTCCGTCTGGCGGAGCAATGGGGTGTACCCATACTCAACGCCGACTCGCGGCAGATATTCCGTGACCTGCCCATCGGCACTGCCGCACCGACCGCTGAGGAGCAACAGCGCGCAAAGCACTTCTTCGTCGGTACGCACAGCCTCAACGAGACCTACAACGCCGGCATGTTCGAGCGCGATGCCCTGGCTGTCCTTAAGGACCTTAGTGACCTTAGAGACCTTAGTGACCCTAAGGACCCTAAAGCCCCTGACTCCGAACGCCCGATAGCTATCCTCTCCGGCGGCAGCATGCTCTACATCGAAGCCGTATGCAAGGGGCTGGACGACATACCATCCGTTCCTGATAACATCCGCCGCGAGGTGCAAGAACTCTACACCGCACAGGGCTTGGAGGCACTGCAGCAAGCCGTACAGCAGGCGGACCCCGATTACTGGCAGCAGGTGGACCAGCGCAACCCGCAACGGCTGATGCACTGCCTGGAGGTTTGCCGCACAACGGGAGGCACCTACTCCGCCCTGCGGCTGCGAAATCAACAGGCAGTCGCCGACAAGCAGCACGCAGCAGAGCGCCCCTTCGCAATCGAGCGACAACTCATCACCCGTCCGCGCGAGGAACTGTACGAACGCATCAACGCACGCGTGCTGAAGATGATTGAGCAGGGACTGGTGGACGAAGCCGACCGCGCGTTCCGCATGACCATTGGCGACAACTACCGCTCCATGACGTTCGACGAGGCGTTCAGCCGCCTGCCGAACAGCCTGCGTACCGTAGGCTATCAGGAGCTGCTGCCGCACCTGCTCGGGCTATGCACACTCGTCGAGGCTGTCACGCAGATTCAGACCAACACACGCCACTACGCCAAACGGCAGATGACATGGTGGCGTAACCGATAAACAAGTCAAACAGGATTATATGAAAAAACTGTCAATCATCTTCAGCCTTGCCGTCCTGCTGGCAGGCTGCACCAACAAACCGGCAGCCCCGAAGCAAGCCGAATGGGCAAAAGGCGCCGACCTGAGCTGGCTCAGCGAGATGGAGCACGACGGCATGCTCTTCTACAGTGCCGACAGCATGAGCAGCACCGACCACGAACGCGCATCACAGGACTGTATCACCCTGCTCAGCGAGATGGGCATGAACGCCGTGCGCCTGCGCGTGTGGGTGAACCACAGCACAGGCTGGAGCAACCTGCCGGACATGCTCGGACTGGCTCAGCGCGTGGCGAAAGAGGGACTGCGCCTGATGGTGGATATCCACTACTCGGACTTCTTCGCCGACCCGAACCACCAGACCATCCCCGAAGCATGGCATGCGTACGACTACGAGGCGATGCTTGAGGCGGTACGCAACCACACACTGGAGGTGCTGACAGCGCTGAAGGACGCAGGCGTTGAGCCCGAGTGGGTGCAGATAGGCAACGAGACGCCCAACGGCATGCTATGGCCTATGGGCAAGGTGAGCAGTGACCTGTCAGATGCCGGCAATCAGCAGGCATGGGACCGCTATGCAGGTTTCACCGCAGCAGGCTACAAGGCGGCGAAAGAGGTGTTCCCGGACATCACCGTCATCGTGCATGTGGATAACGCCTACGAGCGTCGCGACTGGTTCTGGCAGGCAATGAAGGAGCATGGCGGGATGTGGGACATGATTGGCCTGTCGCACTACCCGATGATGAGCGCATGGAACGGAGGCAAGACATGGCAGGAGATGAACGACCTGGCGGAGACGAACATCCGCCGGCTCATCAGCGACTGGCAATGCCCTGTCATGGTGGCGGAGATAGGCATGTTCAGCGGCAACCCGCAGTCCGACACCGTGATGGCGGATTTCGTCCGTCGCGCCACTGCCATCGACTCCTGCGCAGGCATCTTCTACTGGGAGCCTGAGTGCTACGGAGGATGGCGGCCCGCGGAGTATATCCCTCTCGGCTGGGGCAGCTATGATATGGGGGCCTTCACCGATGACGGTTGTCCATCGAGCGTATTGGAAACACTATTCGCCAGTGAGAAATAGGCCGCACAGCAGATCGACAAAGGTCGGCCAATCTTGGCCAACAGCAAAAAAGAACGGGGTTATCAGTTCGGCTGATAAACCCCGTTTACTTTGAGTGGCTCGAGGTGGATGGTGATGAGAGTATCCGCGCCGAAGCGCTCGCGCAACCGTTGCTCCAGCAGCATACTGTGCTGATGCGCCTCGTAGAGCGACACACTGCCGCGCATCCTCAGGTGCATCTCTATCGAATAGACGCTGCCCACACGGCGCGTACGCAGGTGGTGCATCTCGCTCATGTCGCTGTCGGCATTGACGATCTCACCTATCTGCTGCTCCACCTCTTCCGGCAGGCTCTTCTCCAGCAGGTCCTGCACCGCATCATACAGCAGCTTCGCCGCCGTGACGATGATGAAGATGCTGACGAGCACCGCCGCTATCGGGTCGAGTATAGCCCATCGTCCGCCTAACAGCAGTGCGCCGCCGATGCCAAACGCCGTCGCCACCGACGACAGGGCATCGGTACGATGATGCCAGGAATTGGCCTTGAGCGCCGACGAATCCACGCGTTTGGCAACAGCAACAGTCAGCCAATACACCGTCTCCTTCGCCACTATACTGATGAGCGCCGCCCAAAGGGCTATACGACCGGGTATGACCAATTGTTCGCCTTGCAGGGCTGCTATAATCTTCTCCACCCCTTCGACCAGCAAGATACCGCCTGCAGCCAACAGGGCGATTGCCACGATAGCAGTGGCCAGTGTCTCGTACTTGCCGTGACCGTACGGGTGGTCGGTGTCCGCCGGACGGCTGCTGAGCTTGACGAACAGCAGCACGACAAAGTCCGTCAGCAGGTCGCTGAGCGAATGCACGGCATCGGCAATCATCGCCGTCGAGGCGCCCAGCACACCGGCAACGAACTTCAGCACGGTCAGCAGCACATTGACCACACTGCCAAGGATGGTTATACGGTAAATCTCTTTCTCCCGCGAGGGAGCAGATGCGTGTTGATGCATTTTATTGATAATGGTAGATGATTGTTGGTAATTGTTGCTTTACCTGGTCGTCAGCGAGTTGTCGGCGGTCACAAAACAAGCGTCCTTTCGGGCGCTTGTTTTGTAATCATGCCTGACAAAGGGTTACTTAACCACGAGCTTAGCGTGATATTCGCCCTTGCTGTCGGTCAGACGGACGAGGTAGATACCTGCAGCCGGCATGCCCGGGAGGACAACCTGACCGGTGGTGAACTGCTGCTTGTAAGCCACAGCACCCGTAGCGGTGATCACCTCAACCTCAGCATTGCTGAACTGACCGAGTACGCGTACATTCTCACCTACGCCAACCGGGTTCGGCGTCACAGCGAGGGTGTTCGCAAAGATGTCATCAACACCGTCTGCGTTATCCACGTTGATAACCACCGTTGCCTCACCGCAACCGAGGGTAATGCTACGTGTGTAAACGCCGCGCTCTGTACCCTGCGGCAACAACTCGATACCATTGAGGACGTACGGCAACCTGTCAGAAGCGATGGTGTCGTAAATCTCAAAGGTCTGAGCCTCGGTCGGTTGAGCTACCATCAAGTGGAGCGTTACAATCGAGTCGCAGCCATAGACGGTCTTCTGCTCCGACGGATAATCACCCGCCTTCGACAGACCGGCGAATACGCCGCTGTTATATACCTCACCCTGGCAGATAGTTCCGCGGATGATAGTACTTACATTCGGCACATTCTTAATCTCTACCGCTATAACGCTATCGCATCCCATAGCATTCTGGATGGTGTCGGTGTAAACACCGGCCTCCTTCAGTTCAGGATACTTAGCCGAGAAGTTGTATGTAGCACCCGGGCAGAGGAATACTTCCTCAGTCTCACCTACCAGAATCGGAGCTACCGTCAGGTAAAGTGTTACTATACTGTCACAACCATTCGACGCCGCGCCATAGAGCGTATCGGTCTTGATGGTGTTGGTGTAATACTTCTTGTCATTGAACTCGAAGTACGAACCTTGACAGATGGTCTTCTCAACAATCTCACGTTGCTTAGCAAGCACGGTAAGTGTGAGCGTAGCAACCGAGTCGCACGTGTTGGTTCCTTGGAGTTTGCGACGATATACACCGCTCTTCGGCTGCGAAATCTCGAAGTCATTGAGCATGTATGTCTCGCCCTCACACAAGGACTCCTCAAACGTTGTCTCAGTCATACCGGTTACGGTCAACTCCATACGAGCGAGCTTATCCTTCTCGTCATCCTTGGTTGCCTGAGTGAACTTCTCATATAGGGTTGTCTTCCCAACCTTGAGGTTCTTAGCATCAATAGTGAAGTTGTCATCCTCATACTCAGTCCACTCGCAGACGGATTCAGCATACTCAGCTTTGGTGTAATAGTTGAGTTGTACATTATCCAAATACAAGTAACCGTTAACCGTGGTGTGATATACATCCGTACCGAACATGATGCGGATAACTTGACCGTTGTACTTGCTCATGTCAATCGACCAGCGAGTACCCTTCTTCAAGTTCGAGATAGCACTGAACGGATAATCACAACCGGCAGTCGTACCCCAAACGGTGCGATTCTCCTCCGGATAGGTCAGACCTCCATCGGTTGAAACAAGTACCATGAAGAATACACTATCCTCTTGAGCCAACGCCTTGTTGGGAATCGTCATGTCGAACGACAGAGCAATACTATCAGCCGAAGCGACATCACTCAGGTCAATCTGCGGCGTAGCCAGCCAACGTTTCCAACTACCCATCAGATAAGATGACATATACGGACCGTACATATTATCGTCATCAGGACTGGACTTGCGCTCCCAACTATTGGTGTTAGTTGCACGCATGTCGGCATAGTTGTACAACGACCAGTTAGCCGGTACTGTACGTTGCGCGCTGAATTGCTCCGTGAAGCGGATTGTGTAAAGCGTCGTGAACGACTTCTCTGCAAACTCCGACTCTTGTTGCTCAGAGCAGATGTGCTTAACGCGTACGAAGTACTCAGTAGCAGGCTTGAGATCCGTCAAGGTCTGCGAGAGAGCCTGAATGGTATCAGAGAATACCACCTTCGTTGTATCTTCAAAGTCCTTATCCGTACTTACCTCAACAAAGAAGTTCTCCACGCCTTTCGGGATAGTCCAGTTAACCGTGGCCGAAGTCTTAGTGATTTCGTTTACGGTAATGGAACTTATCTCCGTACAAGTCTCTGCATCGATGATTGAGAGTTCATCAATATAGAAGTAACTTGCAGCTGCCGGCTTCGGGGCCAAGAAGGCAATAAACTCACCACCCTTGTAGTTCTTGAGATCAAGGATGTACTCTTGCCAATAATAGTTATTGGCCTCGCAGGAATCCTTAGACAGATTACTCTCCTTCAAGACAGGCCATACGTGGTCGTACGTAATCGTATCGACAGGCACGAAGGTCTCCAGATTGTTCGGATCGCTCATCGTACCAACAACCAACTCACGCAGATAACCGTTATTGACGGCGTTCAAGAACGTCTTGTTGGTACTATTGAACGTCTTATTGAACCTTGCGGCACGGCCATAGAAATGAAGGATTGTACTATCACGGTTGACATCAAGCGGTGGCAATACGGCGTATGCATTGTAGTTCGATGTAGAGGTATAGAACTGCAAAGCACGATCGCTGGTTGTCATAGTTTCTTCTTTTGCCAGGATAACAGAAGCTGTATTTGCAGCAGCCTGCGGGAAGTACGAATATGAGGTACCTGCACCAAGAACTGAAATCCAGCATTCAGGAATCTTAATTGTAGAAGTACCGGCTTTTTGGTCAACCAACTTATCCGAGAAGCTCCATGTTGCATGCTCCTTGTCGTACGGATCACAATCGGTTGTGAACTCAACTGAAACCTCTGCACTCTCTTCTGATTCGCTACATACTTTCTTTACTTTGAAGATATAGGAAGTATTAGCGAGAAGCGTATCATTACTGTACGCACGCTCAGTAACGGTGTCACGGATAACTTGCGCCTCGTTCTTTGTTGTCGAGAGCAAGATTGCCCATTCACCCTCACCGAGTTGCCACGAGAACTTTGCGGCATGTGCACCAAGCGAATCCAATTCTAGACGGTTAGGCGTATGACATACGCTACCAGCCTCGCGGAAGTCGATTTGGTCAATCCAAACATTATTGGAGTTGCCATACTCAGACAAGAATGTGATGTATTTGCCTTCGCCGATGCCCTTCAGAGGAACAGAGATCTCATTCCAGAACTCATTTCCGGAAGCATCTTCCGAAGCTTTAGCTGTTGAGCTACTGAGAGCAGGTAACTGAATGTCAGCCAATTCAATGAAAGTCTCAATCTTATCCGGATCAGTAACATAACCTACCTTAATAGCACGTGGATAGGCAGCTGTAGCATACGTACCGCTGGTGGCTGCACTCGAGGAAATAGTCAGAGCACATAAGCGAGCCCAGAAGTGCAATTCCTTGTCTTCGAGATTACCGTTAATCTGAGGCATGATTGCATACGCGCCATCGCTGTTGTTCGTCGATGACACGAACGACTGGATATACAACGCACCATTACGAGCTACTTTCTGTCGGCCATAAGAAGTTGTAACAGCCAAGGTTGTAGTATTGACAGCATTGAACTGCAATTTAGGAATGTAAGATGCAGATGTAGCATACTTGCTGCCTACCGTCCAGCCAAGCGGCAGGAGGTTACCGGTCGTTTGCGAAACGTAGTTATTCTGCCTATCAAAGTCCCAGGAAGCATCAGCAAGATCTACAACATAACGTGTAGCGAGGATAGTTCCAGCAGACCAGTTGGAGGTCTTACCGGCACCATCATTGGCGCGCACGTAGAAGTCATATTGCTTGTTGCTGTCGAGACCGGTAATCTCCAGCGTATCTTTGTCGGTAGTAACAATCGTTACATCTGCCAAAGCGCCACCGGCTTCGATATATCCTACATCAACCTTCGGAGCATTGAAGCGGTTCGTCCATGTAACAGTGATGGAGTTCTTCGACGAAGCGACACCTTTCACTGCATTCGGAGCATACAAACCAACAGCTTTCTCGACATAGAGGTTGTCAATGTTCATATAGCTGGAAGCGGATGCATACGGATACAAGATAGCAATATACTTGCCTTGTGCCCCCTTCATCGGCACGGAAATCTCCTCCCACCAATCATTGCCACGCGGGTCTTCATCAGTAAAGATAGTATCCTTTGCAGAGAGAACCGGTGCCAATTCAAAAGCATCAATCAGTTGGAAACTATTAATATCCGTCGGATTGCTTACTGTACCTATTTGGATAACACGTTGGTTCGTAACTTTCTGATAACGTGTAGATGGATCACCTGTTGTGGTTACGCCTGTCGGCTGGAAGTTCGGAATTTGTTTATCTTTTGTTCCTATACCGGACGTCATCATACGAGCTTGGAAACGAATCTGAACGGTATCCAGATCTACCGGTGCATTAGCTATATTATCATATAAAACAGGTAATACTACAAATGCGCTATCGTTAGCAGCACTATAAGCTTGCATATACAACGCACGCGTGTGACTAGCATCATGATCGTACGAGTAAGCATATACTGCGGTAGCTGCAGTCGGGTCTTGACGCACATACGGGTAATACGATGCACCTGTTCCCTTACCCAGACCGGAAATCCAGCCTTCGTGAATCTTATAGCTGGTACTATTACCCGGCGTCATCTCAGTCGGTTCAGCCTCGAAGTCAGTGAAGAACGGATAAACAGCCGTATTGAGGGTCTTCATGGTAAGCGGACCTACCCAGAAGCTGACATCGCCGTTACCACAGTTGGCACGCACGTAGAGGTCATATTCCGTCTTGGGCTGCAAACCTCCCACCAGTGCAGTGGTCTTATCAACCGTGGCAGCAGGAATAGTATTCGCGTCCGGCACTTCGCCCTTCGTCATAGCCACTACATCCCAGTTGGACGCAATCGTATCCGTCCATGAGAAGCCAAGTGAGTTCAGTTCGCGTGCAGCAGCAACAAGTGCCTCTGGCTTCTTACATGTAGCATCCGGCTCTACCGACATATTGTCGATATAGAAACCGTACTTGGTTGTATTCGAGTAAGTAGTGTAACTAGAATTAGCTCTTAATACGATATACTGCTCTCCGTTGACTGCTTCTGACAACTTACGCTGATATTGTTTCCAGGTATTGTTTGCACTAGAAGTAATTTTTTCTACGACTTCATCTACCCAAATAACAGTATTGAGTATTGAATCTAAATTCTCAGCATTGGAAGCAACACCTATTCTCAAGGTATCAACGTACGTAGAGCTATACGTATAATGCTTGTAGTCGAAAGCAAGGATAGCATTCGAAAGGTCAGCATCAAAGCGCGGAAGAACAGTATAAGATGCGACCGTCTTCGAGCCACCGATATACAAGCCACCTACACCGTCCTTCTTGGCAGAGTTATACACGGTCGGAGTTATACAATCCGCACCTACCGTACCATCGCTACCGAATGCGCCCCAACATTGAGGAGTATTCTTGTAACTCGTAGAAGACGAGCCCTTGTCAAAGTTCTCACTCCATGGCAATTTCTGCGAAGGCGGACACTCCGTCGTGAACTGACGCCAGTTAGACCACGGGCTGTAGTTCTCGCCATACTTTGCACGAACCTTTACATAGTAGGTCTTAAGCATAACGAGGTTACTCATTAGTACAGAATCAGCATTGACTGCTATCGGAGTTGCAGATGCGAGCGAAGTCAGTTTATCAGAATATGCATACTCGTAACTATCTGCCTTGGTGTTCTCCCAACGTAACTTGATAGCGTTCTCGCCTATCGAATCAGCCCAGATCTCCAACGGTTCAAGATAAGCAGAGATGGAATCGAAATAGATGTTGTCCAACTCAATCTTGTTAGAATTCTCACCGGACTCACTGATAAACATAACGAACCGGCCAAAGTCTTCGTTGTAGTCACCTTCATATTCGTTGAAACGAACAGTATATGCCTCATGGTCATCTGCATCTGCTGCCATCTTGAATTTGATCACATTCAATGGCACAAACGTAGACAAATCTTCCGGATTGGTAATAATACCTACCGTTACCTCATTGAGAGGATACGAAGCCGTGCTGTTCCATGCATCGAAAGTAACTTGCAGATATTGGAGACTATCAATATTCAACTGAGGAGCAATAGTGTATGCACCATCAGTAGAAGCTGAACTATTGATAAGCTGTATGTGCCCGTTCAGGATGTTGTGTGTACCGGATCCCTTGCGATCACCGAATTTCCAGCAGCCATCATCTGAGCCGGAGAAGCTCTCAGCTTTGTCTCCATTGCTACCGAAGCTATCAATATCACGAGCAGTACAGATGGTCTTGAAGCCAAGTGGTGCAGACCATTCGCCATATACATCTTCTCCACATACGGCACGGAGATATACATAATATTGAACATTAGCCTCTATAGCAGCATCAGCAAGCTCAAATGGGTTAACCTCAATCAAGCTATCCAATACGATGCTCTCATCATGTGCAGCCAGCTGTCCTGCGGTTAGATTATTCTTCGTAGAAACCACAAACTGCCATTTCGCTGCATCTTTCTTATACCATGAGAATGTAGCGCCATTATGCTTAATGTCCTTTACCTTGATATTGAATACTTTCTCGCAATCAGGCAACTCTTTTACTTCTACATCATCAATCATGTAGTAGTGATTTGTAACCGGTTTGTAGAAGGCCAAATAGTTACCTTGACCTGCATACGAGGAGAGGTTTACAATATGCTCCTTATAGTCCATACCGGTCACCGTAAAGGTATAAACCGTATCGAAGGTTGCTATGTCATTTGGATCAGACATGACACCGACGTACAAAGTATCATCCACATACGAACTGATACCGCGGATATAGAACGACATCTGAAGCAATTTCAAGTCTTTCTCCAAACGTGGGAGTGCGGCATACATCGAGTCTTTGATAGAAGAATAACCGAGTTGCAAATAGACGTTTCCGCTATGTGCTGAACTGCTACTATTATATGCATGCGGATAGTAATAGGTGGAACTCGGTGCAGAGCCACTACCACTTGACGAATACTTCACTTGCGGAATTGTCCAACAATTCGGAGCCTCCGGCAAATTGGTATTTGTCGGAGCATCCTCAAAGCCTTCCTTATACGGAATCAACTCGAACGGAGCGCACTGCGTCTTAACGGTAAAGATATCCGACGGAGCTTTCTTCGCACCCACTAAGGTTGTGATCTGATACGTATAAGTCGTATGCGGCTTGAGGTTGTCAATAGTAAACTTATTGGTTTTGACCGTATCGCGGACAAAGAGTGCTTCATTCTCCCAAACCTCCGATATTGCCACAGCCCACTCGGTCATACCATTGGCATCCCAAGTGATAGTGATGGAACTATCGGCTGCGACAGCCTCCACATTGAGCGGTTTGATGCAATCATCGAGCGCGCTGATGGTTACGTCATCAATATTACCATAAGCCAATTTACCGGCAATCGTATTCGGACCATCCACCAGACGAATTGCAATATATCGAGCGTCACCCTTGTAATTCAAAAAGATCACCTCGCCTTTCTTCCATACGCCATCCTGCGCATCGTTATATTCCTTTATGAGTTCAAACGTGGCCGTATCCTGCGGGTCGGTCATGACACCTACTTGATAATACGGTTGTGAGTAGCCGGAACCCATAGCGTCCTTATAGTAGAACGTGAACATCTTGTTTTGCACACTATCCAACTGCGGGAATACAGCATACGGGCTGAAACTATTGCGTTTGTTGAGGTGATACGAATAACTACCACCATGCGCATTGGATTCAGTCGAACCATTTCGATAACCGTCTGCATAGTGGAACACATGCGAGATTATACCATCTACCAAGTATCCCAATGTTCCCGGAGTTTGGCTGGTATAATCCCAAATCTCCTCGTAACTATAGGTCGGTTTAGTCTCAAAATCCCAGGTCTTAGGCAACGCTGCTGAAGACAACGAGTTTGGCATCATATACTTCTGTGCATACGACCATTCGCTCTTCTCCTCGCCATTAACTGCCTGTACGTAAACACGAATCCACTTACCCTCCATGTTGGTAAGTGTTACCAAGGTATCCTTAATTGCAGCAGGGATGTTTTCATACTTAACAAGGATATTGGCCGGTTTAAGTTTATCTACTTCTTCCGTTTTTACATCCGATACTATGAGATTCCATGATGTAGCATTAATGAGTGAAGGCTCGACTACAATAGTAGTAGGAGTAAAATCTTTTACCTTGATATCCACCGGACGAGCAACTTCTTTCAGGGAGCCTATAGTAACTTCGTCCACAAAGAAAAGCAATTGCTCTTCAAAATCAGCCGCAAAAGCAATATACTTACCATTTCCGGTATATTTATCAAACTTAACGCGGAAGAAATCAAACTTGTACTTATTGATTGCATAGCATGTATCAACCGGTACAAACGTAGAATAATCCGCTGGGTTATCCATGACGCCGACAATAATACCGGAAGCATAATGCTCGGTAGCACTATACTCTCTGTCATAAAGATAAGGAGTTCCCCAGAAGTCCACATAGGCATCCTGAATGCGGTCGATATCTATCTCCGGCGAAGCGGCGTATGCATACTCTCCTGCCGGGAGAACCTTCGCATTAATAGCCGCAGCAAACTCCAATGCAGGAGTAGCGTTAGGGGAATAGTTCTTCCATGATGTTTCCACGCGGTAGTTAGTGAGATACGGAATAGCCCTCATCGTAACACCGTCACTCTCACGCATACTTGTACCATACGTCCAGTTTGGTGCCTGTGAAGGATTGTCCTTGTTATAAGGTGCATCAAAATGCTCTACGAAAGGCAACTGGACTTTGTTAAGCGTTTTTATCTCTGCACCGACCCATTGGCCTTCCAAAGCAGGGCAATACGCCTTGACATAAATGTAGTATGACGTGTTGATATCCAGATTCTTCAGGGTGTCAACAAAGTCATACACAAATGCATGACGGATGATAGCCGTATCAGCCCAATCCACTTCCTCAACTGAAGTGTAAAGCTTTTTGGATACGACCACTTCAAACGAGTCGGTATCCAAGCTACCGCCCCATTCGATGATCGCCTCATCACCGGAAAGCGAACGAGCATGGATATCTCGTGCATCTTCGCAGACAATGTCCGGACGCACAATGATGTCATCCAGCACGATACCACGGCCGAAACGGTCAGTGCCTTCAAAAGCGATCTGATACGTTTTGCTGTTGTAGGCATCCAGATAGATGGTATCCGCCTGCCATTTAGTAATCTTCTGGTCATACTCGGCAATCTGCACCCAACGACTATCCGCCGACACGCGGTAATACACCTTGAGTACATCAACGTCACCAAGACGTTGTTGCTGGGCATGAGAGAAGATAAGCATCGGCTGCACCGTCAGAACCGAAAGGTCCATTGCCGGCGAGACAAGTTTGGTCACAAAGCCTTGCGTCTGCGATGAGGTGTTACGCAACGCAACGCGACCCTTACCTTCTGCCGCTCCCTGGGGATAAGTCAACTCGCCCTGTTCAACTATCCAGTCCTGTGCGCCAAACACAGACTCGGTAGTCCAACCTTCGGGCAATGCTGTACCTTCCTCAAAAGTGGCATGCAGCACATAGAGATCTTCTTTGGCTGCAAACGTTGCTAAAGAAATCAACATCATAAGCAACGTTGTGAGTAAAGTTTTCTTCATACCTTAAAGATTTAGTTAATAATATAATGAACTCCTTTTTGAGTTTTCTATCTGATAGGGCAATCGTCCCATTATTTCCAACACATACAATGCTTCGGCTTGGGCGTAACATCAAATAACACCGTCAACCTCAGTCCCACACGGATTCGCTGCACCTCAGCATCCGTAAGCGGAGTATCCAGCATACTATTGAAGCGAATATTCTCCTTCACATCCTCCTGAGATTGCAAATACGGCGACTTGTTCACTGCCGAGTAATCCACCAACTGTGTAGCATCACGCTCATCGAACTGCGCGAGCGGCAGGTCGTAACCAAAATATACTCCTGCCCGCATGCGCACTTTCTTGGCGTTAAGTGGTATATTCACGCCGACTTCAGCCTCCAATGCCATCTCATTGGTGGCGGAGCGCATTGTACCGGTTCCGCTATACTCGTCCTCCGACCAAAAGCCGTAGTACGGTGCGTCACGGAACGGCTCGATGAAACGATCATACTCGCCTTGCACGTACATACGCGTGTGCGTTCCTATTTCATTCATTAGCGGCTTGATGCGCAGCGAAGCGCCTACGCCTACATACACGTAGTCACCGAACTGATACCCCACCTGTAGAGGAATGAGGAGACGCAACTGACGCTGCTGCTCAGCATAATCGCTGTAGTTATATCGGTACACATGCGCTTCGCCCGTACGGTCCACACGCCCGAAGGCGTCTGTATATGTATCCAACGCAGTATTGGTCAAAATATAATCAGCACCAAAGCCTACATTGAAGAAGAATCCTCCCGTACGCAATTCGTACATCAGGTGTCCTCCACCGCCTCCACCGGCTTTGAGGATGATGTTGTCACTGCCCGGCAGGGCATTCGCCTCAACACCTGTCAGACTCAAACCTACCCAATGTGATACCGTCGCAGACTTATATTGGCGCGGTGCAGCCACTGACAATCCTGCCAGCAGCAATGCGAATAGCATTATATATACACGTCTCCTGTTCATTGTATCACAATCTTTACTGCCTGACGAGTAGCCGGGCGAACGAGGATATATACACCAGGTGTAGTTACAACCGGTCTGTCGTTTGTCACGGACTGCATAATCACGCGCCCCATAACATCCAACAACATCCATTCGCCATCATCCGCAATGGTTACATCTTCAACGCCAGCCAAGCCTCCATTATATACAATCGGGCAAGCCGTAACCGTTACCCCATCTGTAGAGCGCGTAAGGACGGCAACATATTGTGCACCCAAATCCTCTTCTCCGACAACGAGGTACGACTCATTGGCGCCACGTATCAATTGGCCATTTCGATACCACTGATACCCATTAAACTCATACCCTCCATTATATTTGTCGTTCAGCAGCGCAATTATACCATCTTTTTGTGCGATGATGGATGCCGGATAATTTACCACAACAACCACCGGCACGTCTGGCACTGGGCAACGCGGCGTGCCCAGTTGTAGTATGGCAGGATAATAGCCCGGAGTCACATTTTCCGGCAAGTCTACCCGCACCTCATCATCTGCGCCGAAAGCATAGACTGAATCAAAGCCCGCACTACTTGCAGATGCATCAAACAATAAGTGAATACTATCCAAACGCCCTTGAACAACTTGCAATGGTAATACAACCGCAGTTTGGTCTCCACATACGGCAAATGTGTCAGCCAATTCAATGATAACTCTGGGCTCCACGTTCAGCGTTAGCGTAACTATACTATCCAATCCCCATTGGTTAGTCAGGATAACCGTATAAGTTCCTGATTCGGTAAATGTCTTGCCGCCAACCTCATACGCCCCTCCCTGACATAATGAATCGGTTTGATCGAAATAGCGCTCGTGGATATACACATGTACCAACTCTTCACATCCGTTGTCAATGTACATCGTATCGAACTGATATGGATTCCAATATACCTTACCGTCATATACCGAGCCGACAGACAAATGCACCTCTCGTTCAGGCAGGCCAACATCAGCCAGCTCTATACGGATTTGTTTTGTTGCAAAACAAGTTGTATCCCTTCCATTCAGATAAGCGTACAATGTAGCCACATATACGCCACCTGTATCCGGATAGATATGCGATACATACTCTTCATCAAGGGCAGACTGTGTACCATCGCCAAAATCCCATAACACGTGATCTACTCCTTCGCTACGCGTGAATGTCCGTTCTGAAACTTGATTCTTATAGTACACGCACGACGTGTTGTGGAAAGTCACCTCATTCTGACATTGCACTACACGCGATGTTGCTTCAGCCTCAGCCACGGGGAAACGCGGAATGCCGCAAGCCTCCATGGTGTAATAGCAATTGCCATTCGACTTGGAGATAACATCCACATGATAGGTGGCCGTATCCATCGGCTCAATGGTAAAGGTCTGGTTACGTGAAAGGATTGTACCAGGTTTCGACGGCAAATACCAAGCATAATTGAACCCTGATGGAGCGGTAAAAGTAGTTGTCGGATTATCTTCTCCGCAGTTCTGGCCGGACATCTCGCCCGATTCGCAATCAAGTGTAAAATAGGCATAAGCTCCGTGTGCCGACATCTTACAACCGGTTATCATCAGACGCACCGTAATAGTCTGCCCCACATAGTCACGCAGGTTGACGGCCATCTCGGTCCAGTCTTTCCAAGTAATAGTTTCACTATTATATTGGGTACTCTTCCAACCTGAATTAGCAGCACCGGCAACAAAATCTGCCAAACCGCAATTGTGCTCCAATGCACGACCGTTAGCCAACACTTCCAGTTTAAAGGTCGGGTTGTCCTGCGGCTCATGAGGTGCCGGAAGCACAACGGCATATCGAATCTTCAGAATTGCCTTGTCACCGGTCGGCACATGATATTTATACTCGCATGCTGCGCCAAAAGTAGGTGCATAGCGCCCTAGACGAACAGATGCTATCGCATCCTCCGGCTTAGTTAGCAATGTGCCATCCGTATAAGGGTCACGCTCACCCGGCACATAATGCAATGTGTGTAGTGAGTTGTCGTAATCCGCATAACCGAAATCCACCACTTGCGGACTACCCAGAGGTACATCTTTTGTGCCGACGCGACACGTTTGGGTACTCAAGTCCATATAATCGATGCAACGTACACCTTTATGGAACATAAAGAAACTATATTTCACATATTGCCCGACGCCCTCTTCATTCGTGCAATGCGAGCGAACATATACATCATGGAATCCTTCCGACAAATTGTACAATGTTACACGCGGCAGACGCAAGTCTGATTCTGCACGCCACTGCCCGGTCTGATAATCATACGACCGCACATCAAACACCGATGCGCCATTCTTGCTCCATTCAATTGTGGCACTGGCATCCTTATTTATCTTATGCTTAAAGTTGGATGGCAACGGGCAACTTCCCTTGGTCACAATCTCTATATTGTCAATGCAAGCCGATGGTAGCGCTGCACTGCCACGCGTGCTGAACCATACGAAAACCAGTTTACGGGTTTGCTCCTCCTGCAATGAGAGTTCTATATGCCCTAAATCCCACGAAGAGGCGCCATGGAAGCAATCTGCTAATACATAATCTTCCTCCTTTGCCCAATTGGGTAGGTCGGCAGTAGCTTTATTGGAGTTGGTTACAACATCTGTAGGCACCCACAGGATATAGAATCCTTCTTCGCCCGACCGTTTGCCGTTGCAACGCCAATCGAAGAAGAAATCGTATTCTCCGGCAGGTATCGTTAATTCACGATAGGAAACAACAAACATCGTCTGCTCTGCCGAGTACGTCGCATCGTTTCCGTCAGTGGATATATACAAACCATATTCGGCATCCGGAGCATGATTACCAGGCGCACCAATATACCATTTGTTGATGCAACTTGCACCCTGTTTGCCCACATTCAACATCCACTGAGCGCGCTCTGCTTCATCCTCAAAGTCACATTGATACACAATTTGTGCAACCGCCGGTACAGACAGCAGAATAAGCAATGCTATGTATAAATACTTTCGCAACATTTCCAATTTACAATATTACAAACTCTACACGGCGGTTTTGTGCACGACCTTCCTCTGTGTCGTTGGTAGCGATAGGTTCGGTCTTACCCTTGCCTTCCGCCTCGATGCGGTCAGCCTTTATACCACGGCGTATCAGGTCGTCACGCACGCTGTTGGCACGTTGCTCTGACAGGCTTTGGTTGAAGCGGTCGGTACCCACGTTGTCGGTATGACCGGTAATCTTGATACGCATTTCAGGATACTCGACGAGCAAGTTGTACAGGTTCTGCAGTTCCGGCTCGGACTCCGGCAGGATGATTGCTCTGTTCGTAGCAAAGAACAAGTTGCGCAGTACGATCGGCTTCTTCTTGATAATAGGCTCCAAGCGATAGGTCACCTCACCGCCGATATCCGCTATCTTCTCGGTAACGGTAATATGATCCGTTGCCTTGATGCGGATACTAATCGGCAAGTTGATCGGCAAGTGCTGCTGCGCATAGCCTGTTATCGAATCGGTTCTGACGGTAGCAATCGTCTTCTTCTCCGCCGTGTTGGTGAACGTCACTTCAGCTGCCAATAGCGAGTCTGTCTTGGCGTCGCGCACATAGAAGCGGAAATCCGGACGCGGCGTCAGGCGCAGCGACATAGTATCACCCCATTCGCCATGCTCCATCGATGCATCCGAAGCTATATAATCCGGATGCGTAACGTGCAGGTCGTACGAACCGGCATTCATCTTCGCCACCATCGCGCCCTTGGCATTCGTAGCACGGCGGATAGTGCGGGGTTTCTTAGCATCGGTCTGCGTCATCGCCACAGTAGCCGAAGCTATACCCTTATCCGTATTCTCATCACGTACAAATACCACCATTGTCGGCTTGGCCGGCTTGGGTTGCTGGGGTTTGTTCATCTGCAGCAAGGCGGTGAACTTCACGCCGACCAACAAACTGTTCAACCCGCCATTAGCCCAATACGAGGTGTGCAGCGAACGACTGGATATGCCATTCTCATCCACAATAGCCATCGGACCTTCCTGCGGCTGTCCCATACTGAGTATGCCATAGTCGGCAAACACCGCGGCACGTATATGAAGCGGGTACTTGCGAGCATTGTTGCGGTCATTCCAGTCCTTGCTCATCAAGCCGTTGATATTCACTCCCACCTCGGCACTGACTGCCACATCCAGACCGTAGCCTACCTTACCCTTTTGGGTGTATGGCGCATCGGTGACCGTACCGTGACTTATATCGTGCCAATTGGGATCCTGTGCATCATTATCCGTGATGGTTGTCGTATAGGTGCCCTTCTGGCTGTAGGTGCCCAGTACCGTGTATCCGGCTTTCGCTCCAGCCAGAAAGTACCACGTATCCCATCGTCCACCCAACATGAGCGGGACCATTGCCTGCCCTACCACATGATTCTCGCGGAACGGACTACCGAACGTGTAGTTCATCGTCTGATTGTAACCATCCGCCATCAATGCCACATGGTAAGCCGAAGGGAATGTTACCTTATCCATCGAACTGAAGAGACGGAACTCTGCACCGGCATCCAAGATGAAATGGTCGTAACGGTATTCATATCCCACACCCAGCAGGCCACCACCGCCTCCGGCAAACTTGTTATACTCGTAGGAGTTAACCAAACCGCTATAGCTAGCACCGCCCCAGAAAGCTACGTGGTGGATGTTACGCGTGGCGCCTTTCCATGTCTTGGCAGAAGACGTTTTACTGCCCGACGATTTCTTTGCCGGTGCTGCTGTAAGCGTTTGGCTAAACAGCAAGCATATACCAAGTATGTAACAGATACTCCTCTTCATGCTCATCATCCCTAATCTATTACACCTACACGGCAGACACGCGTCTCGCCTCCAATTGTTACTTGCACGACATATAACCCAGCCGGCACATTCATCACGACTTCGTTTGCCCCTTCTTTCAGGTCGATGGTTGTCACCACATCGCCAAAGGTATTCACGATGGTTGCCGTAGCCGGAGCACTAACCATAATCGTCAGCTTGCCGCCCGATTGAACGGGTGAGGGGTAAACATACACGACTACTCTATCCTCTTCGCGAACAGGGCGGAACGGACATGTTACCACCGTCTCACCGTTATGCACACGAGTCATCTCAAGATGATACGTAGCCTCCGGGTCTAAACCTTGGGCTTCATACAAGTATGATAACGTTGCCCCTTCGATAGGCTCGTTATCCTTAAACCATTGGTAGTTCTCGAATATATGGGTAACAGAATCGGTCTCCAATGCACTGAAGTTCTTAAGCGAAAGCACATCATCCCAACGCTGATATACCCAACCCGGCATACATACACTTACTTGCGCCTCACGCAACACTGAGCAACCAAAGTCATTGAAGAACTCCAACTCAAAGGAGCCGCCATTCAAGCCTGTTATCGAATCAGCAGTTTGTGGATAACCTCCGTTAACGGTGTAATAATCAAACCCTTCTCCATCGATATAGATAGCACCGGAACTTGGATTGTCATCCATCTCGCGGACACGCACTTCAGGCTTGATTGAATCCAGCACGGTTACATTCCACTTGCAGACCGAATCGCAATCATATATATTTTTGTAGAACACAGGGAATACATCAGAGTATGAGTATTTGTACCTTTGACCGTCAATAATTAACGGTGTTTCAGCACAGACTATTGTATCCCCTACAAATCCCTCATAGACAGGGTTGACTGTCAGATTCAAAGACACAATACTATCGCAGCCGGCAATAGTCTTCAAACTATCCGTATACACGCCGGTCATTCCTGCATAATAACGGCCGAATACAACATACTCACCATCGCATATTGAGCCGTTGACAGTAATACTTGTATCACCAATCGCAGGTATATCAATATAGCCTGTTATCTCATCGGAACAACGGCCTTCTGCTATTGAAGAAACCAATTTTACAGGGAAGCGGCCGCCCTCCAACGGATACGTCACAACAGGATTCTTATCTGCACCGACTTGACCATTGCCAAAGTCCCACTCATACTCATCGCACGGCTGATCGTAGTGATACTCTACCACATCATTGTACTTGGTCATGATGTGGCTTTTATTCTTGAACTTTACCCTGTTCCTACAATCCGAAGGCGCATATTCCCAATCAAACGCAGCAATCGGGAAACGTGGACGAGCAGACGAATAGAGGTCAAAACCGCAAGACTCTTCCTCCAAATATGTCAGGTGGCAACGATAAGTGGATGTATCTGATGCCGCAACCAACAGCGTCTGACCATTATTGGCCAGCCGGGTCTCAGGCACCACATTATTCGCCGAGTCAAACCATTGATACGCAAAGCCATCCGGTGCAGCTATTGACATCTCTGCATCATCGCCACAACTTGTTCCGACAATGCGCGCAGCAGCGCAATCAAGCGTAAAGTAAGCGTAGCCATAGTGACCGCCCCAATCACAGTCGTACGTTGTAAGACGAACCGTAAGGGTATCACCGTTCCAATCTTTACCATCCTCTGTTTCTCCAAGATTCAAGCCAATGGTTGTCCAGTCCTTCCAAGTTACCATATTGTAACCGCTACCCTCCGTATGCCATCCTTCACGCATTGCATCTGCATAAAAATCCGCAAAGCCGCAAGTCGGGCTGATTAGTTCACCATCACTGCCAATGATTTCCAAAGTAAAACGAGGCTGATCTTTCAATGTATGTTGCGGATCTTCCATCACCACAGCGTAGCGAACGAGCAAAATTGCAGCATTCTCAGTATCAACAGCATACTTGAATGACAAGCTTTCAGCTTGCGCCCCTACATTCCAGTTGCCCAAACGGACGGAAGCTAATGCGCCTTCCGGAACCATTAGCAACTTACCACGAGTACGAGGATCAGTCACATCCGGCTCCCAATTGACCACATGACGAGAGTACTTGTCATCGTTGCCATAATCAATAACCCCCACACTTTCATACGGATTGGCATATGTGCCATAGGTAGCCAGTACATTCGGGTTGTTCTCAAGATGTACATAATCGATGCAATGACGGTCGGGATAATAAACCGCGAATGAGTTCAAATATGTATAAGCACTATAGTTTGCTCCGTTATCATCATAGCAAACGCCCCGCACTCGTATATCATACGCGCCTTCCTCGACACCTTCAATGATGAAGGTCTTGTCTTCCACTCCGGATTGAACCTGCCACTTATTGCGGCCATATTTACGATACTCAACAATATACTCCTCACTACCACCTTCCCATTTCACAATAACAGAATCACCGATTATATCTGCGGAGACGGAGCGAGGTTTGGAACACACCCTGGTAGTAATCTGAATATTATCCACGCAAGCTCCTATCGCCGACATTGTTGTATCGCGATTACTATTCTGCCAAACGAAGAAAAGACGTAATGTGCGGGTTCCATTTGAAGAAAACTGGAAAGACGTATTCTTCCATTTCGAAACGCCACGCACACGCAAAAGCCCCTTACCCTCCTGAGAAACATACGTCATTAGGTTTTCGGGCATCAAAGTCGTAGGACCACCTACCATTTCAGCCGCCGTCGAAGGGCAGACTCCGGCCGACAGTATGGCATCCGGCGCACCTATGCATCGGAAATCAAAGGTGCAATCATACTGCCCGGCAGGCAGAGTAAATTCACGGTAGAGATACTGCATATTTGTGGTTGTGGCAAAGTTAGCATCTTCACCACCATTCGTGGAGATATACGCAGAACGCTTACCATCACTATGCGTTGCTTTTCCAACCACCCATTGGTCTTTCAACTGGTCTGTACCCTCTCCGGGATTGAATACCCAGTTAGCCAACTCCGCCGACTCCGACTCTTCAAAACTGAATGCATACGGAACGCTAATGGCTGTTTGACCATACACGGATATACAAAAAAAGGACAGACATGCCACCAGCACAGCACAAGCGCTGCGGCGTGAACGCAGAAATTGTCCTCTATGTAACTCGATATTTTGCATTATTTTATTCATCACTAAAAAAGCCATACTAATACTCATTAGTAAAAGATTTAGGTTAAGGCGACAAAAACCGCGGCAAAGTTACGTAAAATTTCCCAAAATTACAACTTTTTGACTCCAAAAATCGCGATTTTCATACATTTTATCACACAAACATAGCATTTTATATTCATTTTGCGCATGTGCGATGGATGTTTCACGGCAAAATATTTGCATATTTCAATAATTTTTCGTACCTTTGCAGTCGATGGATAACAAAAAACAACATATCGGTGAGGAGAAGCAGCATATCGGGCAGTTGTTCGACCGGATAGCGGGGACATACGACGGGTTGAACCACCTGCTGTCGCTGAACATCGACCGTCGGTGGAGGCGAAAAGCGGTCAAGCTGTTACGGCCGGCGGCGAATGTGCTGGATGTGGCTATCGGGACAGCTGATTTGACGATTGAACTGCTAAAGCAAGGCAAAGCGAAGCAGATAACGGGCATCGACCTGAGCCGGCAGATGATGGCGATAGGCGAAAAGAAAGCAGCCAAATTTGGCTGCTCTGACAAGATCCGCTTCGACTACGGCAGTGCGCAACAGATGCCGTACGCCGACAACTCGTTCGATGCCGTGACCTGCGCCTACGGCGTCAGGAACTTCGCGAATATGGACGAAGGGCTAAAAGAGATGCACCGCGTGCTGCGAACGGAAGGAGAGCTGATGATACTGGAGTTCTCCTACCCGACTCGTCCGCTTATCCGTTGGGCGTACGACCTGTACTTCTCGCACATCCTGCCATTTGTGGGCAATCTATTCAGCCGCGACAAAGGCGCGTACTCGTACCTCAACCGTTCGGTGAAGACCTTTCCCTACGGCGAAGCGTTCTGCCGGCACTTGCAGGAAGCGGGATTCAGGGACATTGCCTGCCAGCCGCTGACATTCGGCATAACGACCATTTATCGGGCGAAGAAGTAGCGCGACAGAGCAGCCAAGTTCGGCTGCTTTTTTATAGGCGCACCTCAATTGCCATCGTTCCCCACGCGCCGGGCATGAGGAGCGAGCCGTAGTCGTAGTAGTGGCGGTTCGTCATGTTCGTGCACTCGGCAGATATTTTGACGCGTTCGTTCTGCCAATAGACAGAGCCATCCAACAGTAATACAGGCTTATACGAGGTCACTATACCTTCCGCTGAGGTGTAGTCGCCTTCGCGTTTCTGCCAGCGCAGCGTCCACGACGCAGCCAGCACGCCGGTCTTCTTCGGCTCGCGCGACACCCAGATGCCGTGCTCTATTCCGAACACCAATTTATGACTCAGGTAGTCCAAGTATCGCGACTGCACCTCGTGCAAGTCGAGGTCAAGCCATGTGTACGCATAACTCACTTTCACCTGCCTGAGCCACTCGGCCAACAGCCTGTGGCTGACGGCTGACGGCCTATATACCGCGGTCAGTTCGGTGCCGGCGCTGTTGATGCGCTGCTGGTTCATGGCGTGGTACGGGCGGCGCGTGTCAGTCGGGACGTACACCCAGTCGATGATATCCGTTCCGCGGCGATACCAGGCATCGGCAGTGAGACTCAAGCCCTTGTAATCATATGTGCCGCCGAGTGAGAACGTCCACATCTTTTCCGGCTTCAGGTCTTTGCTGCCGAGCTGGTTGCCTGCGTCGTAGTTAAGGTCGGTGAACGTGGGCATCCTGACCCCGCGCAGCGCGTTCAGATAGACCGAACTGCCGGGCAGATACTCGTACCCGATATTTGCGCCGCAGGTGTAGTGGTTGCCGAAGTAGGTGTTATAGATGCCGCTCACGCCGAGCGAGGCGTTGAGCCGGTCGTAGTGAAACGTCTGCCGGGCGAAGTATGTCAGGTTCACGCGGTTGGTGTCGCCGAGGTTCGTCGAGCGGATGTTCTCGTTGCGCAGTTCGATGCCGGCGGTTGTCGTCCCGAGCCACGAGATGTACGCGCCTTGCAGTCCGGCGGCAGCGGTCTGCAGCAGATGGGTGTTGCTGCCTGCGGGTTGTCCTCGATGCCACTCGTAGTGGTCATAGTTCGCGCGGTAGGCGGCTTTTGTTTCGAGGCTCCACGCTCCCCAATGATGCTTGTAGCGCGCCGAGCCGAAGGCTGTCCGCGTGGCATCGGACTGGTCGGTGCTGCCGCCGTAGAACAGTCCCGCACCGGCATCCTTGTACTGCGCGCCGACCTGCACATCCAGGCCGCGCCAGCGCGTCTGCAGATAGATGTTCGCCCAGCGGCAGCCGTTGTTCACGAGTGCCTCGCGTTCCTTATCCGAGGGCGCAGGCGCGTAGTACCCGTCCGAGCGCGAGTACTCCGCCGAGGCGTTGACCTGCCATTCGCCCGACTGCCACGAGCCGGCAGCAGAAGGCTGACAGAAGCCGTTCATGCCTGCCGCGAGTTTGAGTGCCAAGGGCAAGCGGCTAACCGCTACCGGCTGTGGCGCAGTCGTCACGATGTTCACCCCGTCCTGCAGCACCTCGATGCGTTCGATGAGCATCGGCGACACGGGCAGATGCAACGAGTAGTGTCCGGTCTGCGCGTCATTGACGGGGATACCGTTGAGCAGCACCTGCACCTGGTCGAACGTGCCGCCGCGCATCGACAGGTCGCATTGCGCACCGTTCGCACCGCGCTTGCGCAGATCGAGCCCCGGCAGGTACTGGAATATATCCGCCACGGTGGTCACAGGCAGAGCGGCTATCTCGTTGCGCGAGACAGTGGATACCAGTCGGTAGGTGTTGGATTGAAGTTCAGCCTTGTCTGCAACCACCAACACTTCCTGAACACTAAATTGCCGGTGGACGGAGGACTGACTCTGTGCGGTATCGGCGGTAGCGACGGAAACACCAACAGCTTCCGTCTCGTCCGCACTGTCCGCACAACCTCCCTGATCGCTTGCGAACGCAAGACTTGCGGGCGTCATCAGCAGTATGGCGAGCACAGCGGCTTTGCCGGCCTTGAGCAACTCAAGGTTGGCTACCGCGCCGCGGACGCGCCCGATGGTCACCTCGCGGTGCATCGAGCAGAACGCGGCGTAACCCTTGCGGCTCAACCGCTTGAAACGCAGACGCCGACGACGAAAAAAAAGGTTTGTTCTCATGTGTCAAACATCAAAAACGGGTGCAAAGATACGGAAAATTTCTGACATTTGCAAATTTAGGCGGAGATTTTTTTGCAAGCATGTTACGTGTGGCACGATTTTTGCAGGTATAATATATGCATAAATCTGCAGCATCCGGCAGACAGTCTTTCACTTATGTCATGGTGAAGTGACGGGAATCTCCCTGTAATCACACTCTAATCACAAAGAAACGACCCTGTAATCACCCGGTTAGGTATCGACTCCGGGTCGAGTCAATGTCGGATAATATCCGACGGAAGGAACAATATGGAGAGGGTAAATTGCGGCTACAAAGGACAATATTTATTGAGAAAAACAAATTTTATTGCAAAATATTTGCAAATGTCATTTTTTTTTTGTATATTTGCATGTTTTTTGCGAATCGTAATATTAATCATAATATTAGACCCTGTAATTGATGCTACTATCACAACTATTCACACAAGCCACAGGCAAGAAGGCCGGCGAGCAGGTCGCCCTGACCGCGTCAGGCAGTAACAGGCGTTATTACCGTATCTTCAGCGATGACAAAGAAGTGTCGCTGATAGGCGTTCAAGGCACGTCGCGGGACGAGAACCACGCGTTCCTGACGATGGACAAACATTTCCTGAGTAAAGGTCTGAACGTGCCGCGCGTATTGGCGGTGAGCGACGACGAGATGGCTTACGTCCAGGAGGACCTGGGCGACATGCTGCTGTTCAACTACATAGCCGAAGGCCGGAAGACCGGCGTGTTCTGCGAGAGCGAGAAAGGGATGCTTCGTCAGACCATCCGCGCTCTGGCACGGTTCCAGGTAGTGGGTGCCGAGGATTTTGATTTCCGCGTGTGCTACCCGCAGCCGGAGTTCAACCTGAGGAGCATCCGCTGGGACCTGAACTACTTCAAGTACTGCTTCCTGAAAGCCACAGGGCTGGAGTTCCAGGAGGACAAGCTGGAGAACGAATTCGAGCGGCTGGCGTATATCCTGCTGCAGCAGAAGAAGATGAACGCCTTCATGTACCGCGACTTCCAGAGCCGCAATGTCATGGTCGCCTTCGGCAATCGGGTCGCACCGATGGCACCGGGTGCCATAAAAGCGACCGATGCCTCGGCTTCTCCCCAAAACAACGTTGCACGTTCTTTCGGTGACCCCAATAAAGAGGGAGAGCCAGTGCCGTACTTCATTGATTTCCAAGGCGGAAGGAAAGGTCCGGTGTATTACGACGTGGCATCGTTCCTATGGCAGGCGAAGGCGAACTTCCACGATGAGCTGCGTAACGAACTGATAGGCGAGTATCTGGACGAGCTGGGCAAGTACATGGAGGTGGACAAACAGGAGTTCTACAACACGCTGCGGCACTTCGTTCTGTTTAGGACGATGCAGGTGTTGGGCGCGTACGGTTTCCGCGGATACTTCGAGAAGAAGCCGCACTTCCTGCAATCGATTCCGTTTGCGATAGAGAACCTTAGGCGCCTGCTGAAGAACTCGGCGGACGATTATCCGTACCTCATCGAGGTGCTGCACGAGATGACGGAGATGAAGCAGTTCAAGGAGGTGGGTGTAAGAAAGCCGCTGGTGGTGAAGGTGTATTCGTTCTCGTACAAGAAAGGCATTCCTGCCGATGACAGCGGCAACGGCGGCGGCTTCGTGTTCGACTGCCGCGCTGTGAACAACCCTGGCAAGTACGAACGCTACACGTACTTCACGGGAATGGACGAGCCGGTGATAAAGTTCCTGGAGCAGGACGGCGAGATTCTGCCGCTGCTGGATTCGGCATACAAGCTCGTTGACGCGAGCGTGAAGCGGTACATCGACCGCGGGTTCCGCAACCTGATGGTCAGCTTCGGCTGCACGGGCGGTCAGCACCGTTCGGTCTATGCGGCAGAGAAGATGGCGGAGCACCTGAACACGAAGTTCGGCGGAGAGGTGCGGCTCATCCACCGTGAGCAGAACGTAGAACGCACACTGGAGGAGCGCGAGAAATGAAAGCGATGATTTTTGCTGCGGGACTGGGGACACGTCTCAAGCCGCTGACCGATACGATGCCGAAAGCCTTGCTGCCGCTGGCAGGCAAGACGTTGCTGCAATGGCAGATTGAGCGGCTGCAGGCTGTCGGCATAACGGAGATAGTGGTGAACATCCACCACTTGGGGCAGCAGATTATCGACTACCTCAACGCCCACGACGGATTCGGCTGCACGGTGCAGATAAGCGATGAACGCGAGTCGCTGCTTGAAACAGGAGGCGGCTTACTGCGTGCCTTCGACAATCAGGTCGCACCGATGGCGCAAAGCACCATAAAAGCGACTGATGTCTCGTCACTTCCCCACCACGACCTTGTAGGTCGCGTCGGGGACCCCATGAATGAGCCGGTGCTGGTTTGCAATGTGGATATATTGTCGAACATCGACCTCGGGCAGCTGATAGCGGCGCACAGGCCTGACGACCTGGCAACGGTGGTGGTGTCGAACCGCGAGACGCAGCGGTACCTTCTGTTTTCCGGCGAGGGCGAGTTGCGCGGCTGGACGAACAAGAAGACGGGCGAGTACCGTCCGGCAAGTGCAGCCACGGAAGACCTGGTGCCGATGGCATTCTCGGGAATGCAGATTGTAGAGCCGGCGTTCTTCCGTGAACTAAGACAGACGCAGGCGGAGAAAGGCGAGAAGTTCTCGCTGATTGACGCCTACCTTTCGATTGTAACGCGGCAAGCGGGCACCATCCGTGCCTTCGTGCCGCGATACTATAAGATGATGGATGTGGGGAAGATTGACCAATTAGAGGACGCAGAACGCTTCGCTGAGCGTTTGGCAAACAACACTAACGGATGGTGCCCTGCACCATAAACCTCGTTGTTGCCTCCGCTCTCCCCAAAACCAATCCAAGATTGCTTTCGGGGACCCCATCAAAAAAGTAAAAAAAGATGTTAGGAGTAATCATTAATCCGAAATCAGGCAAGAAAGCCTACCGCATGCAGCGGATGTACCTGTGGAACCTGTTGCGCGAGCGCAAGATACCCTATGAGTTCCGCGTAACCAAATATGCCGCGCACGCCACCGAACTGGCGCGTGAACTGGTGGAAGACTTCAGTTGCGACGAGATACTCGTCATCGGCGGCGACGGCACGTTGTCGGAGACGCTGAACGGCATCATGCGCGCGAAGATTTCCGCCGAGCAGCGCCGTCAGATCAAACTCGGTCTCATGCCGCGCGGCACAGGCAACGACTGGGGACGCTACTGGAACCTGACGAAGAACTACCGCCAGGCGATTGAGCGCTTCCTGTCGGGCGAAGGACATCCGTTGGACGTGGGCTGCGTGACCTACTGGCGCAACCACATCGAGCATCACCGGTACTTCATCAACTCTGTGGGTTTCGGCGTTGACCCGCTCTGCTGCCAGAAAGCCGAGAAGCTGAAGTACTACCTCGGTTCGCACCACGTGAACTACCTGTTCGGACTGATAGGTGCCGTTGTACAGCAGAAACCTATCCCGATGCAGCTCATCGTCGATGGCGAGGTGCTGGTGGATGAAGGGCTGTTCACGATGAACGTGGGCAACGGTCCGTTCTCCGGCGGCGGCATACGCCAGAACCCCGAAGCCGACCCGCAGGACGGCGTGTTCCATGCGATGTTTGTTTGCAAACCGACGTTGATACAGATCATCAAAGCGCTGCCGAACCTGTTCAACGGCAAGCTGACCGAACTGCCGTTCATCCATGCGTACAAAGGCAAGGACATCCGCATGGAGACCGATGAGCATCTGATGTTCGAGGCGGACGGTATCCTGCACGATGTGATGGGACCGACGGAGATTCACTGCATCCACCATGCGTTGCAGTTTAAGGTGAAGATGTAGATGACAATTGATAATTGACAATTGACATTTTAGTGGAAGAGCAAGTTTATCATATTCCTGCGATGCTGAATGAGGTACTTGACGGGTTGCAGATTGCCCCTCACAAGCCACAGGTGTTCGTTGACGCCACGTTCGGCGGCGGCGGACACAGCAGGGGTATCATCGAGCGCATGGGCAAGGACTCACGGCTCTACGGCATCGACCAGGACCTTGACGCCTATGCCAATCGCATTGACGACGAGCGGTTCACATTCATAAGGAGTAACTTCCGCTACGTGGCGAACTTCATGGATTACTACGGCGTGACGCAGGCGGACGGCATATTGGCAGACTTAGGTGTGAGTTTCCACCACTTCGACGCTGCCGAACGGGGATTCTCTTTCCGCTACGACGCGCTGCTGGACATGCGCATGAACAACAGGCAGAGACTGTCGGCAAAAGATATAGTCAACACCTATGCGGAGGAAGACCTGGCGCGTGTGCTATACCTCTACGGCGAGTTCCGCGACTCGCGTTCGCTGGCGCAGCAGATTGTCCGCAAGCGTTCAGCCCAGGCGATAGAGACGACCCAGCAACTGCTTGACAGCGTCCGTCTGCGCGACAAGCAGGATGCTGCACGACTGTTCCAGGCACTGCGTATCGAGGTGAACGACGAACTGGGGGCATTGCGTGAACTGCTGGAAGCCTCCACGCAACTGCTGGCACCGGGCGGAAGGCTGGTCATCCTCACCTACCATTCGCTGGAGGACCGCATCGTCAAGAACTTCATGCGATCGGGCAACACCGAAGGCACGATAGAGAAGGATTTCTATGGTAACCCGCTTACCCCCTTCAAGGTGATTGAGAAAGGGCGCACCGCCTCAACCGAAGAAGTGGAGCGCAACCCGAGAGCCCGCAGCGCCAAACTGCGCATTGCGGAAAAGACCGCTTCGCTGAAAGAACAAAGACCGTTTCACTAAAAGAAAAAAGACTGCTAATGGACAAGCGACTGACTTTACTGCAAAAAATTCTGAACGGAGATATCTTCCGCAACGAGAAAGTGGCACAGCAATACCGGCTGCTGGCACTGATTGGCGTGTACATCTTCGTGAGCATACTGATGGGCTTCATCTCCGAATGGCAATACGTACGAATCGGCTCGCTGAAGAAAGAGCTGCAGGACGCGCGCAACGAAGAACTGACCATCAGTTCCGAACTGGTGAACAGCACCCGTCAGTCAGCCGTCGCCCGTTCGCTACGCGAGAACGGCAGCACGCTGCGCGAACCCAATACGCCCGTCATTGTAATAAAATAGACCGCTATCGCTTCTACCAATAAAACAAACATTATGCCTGACCACAGACAAAATACTATCTTCCGGTTTGCGATTGTCTTTCTGCTGATAACAGCGGGCTTTGTGGCTGTGCTGGTGCATATCATGCGCATCCAGTGGTTCCAGCGCGACATATGGATGCAGATGGTGAAGACGCAGAAGCCCGTTGAGAAAGTCATTGACCCGCAGCGCGGAAATATCCTCGACTGCGAGGGACGTCTGCTCGCCAGCAGTATCCCCGGATACTACGTATATATGGACACCCGTGTGCCGGCGCTTCACCAAGGCGGCGATACGCTGTTCTACCGGTATGTGGACAGCATAGCCATCGGACTGAACCGTATCCTGCCCGAGAAGACTGCCGCCGAGTACCGCGCGATGATGGTCAAATCGTTCAACAAACGCAACGGCAAGAACGCCAAAGGCCAGCAACGCGAGAACGGCACCTACCTCAAGCTCTGCCCGCACCGCGTATCGTTCATCCAGAAGCGAGAGATAGAAAAGCTTCCGCTCTTCCGCCGCGGCTACTATAAGTCGGGCATTCAGTTTGTTGACGCACCGCAACGCAAGAAACCTTTCGAATCGTTGGCTTCGCGTACCATAGGCAGCATTCTCGCCAACGGCAAAGGCAATGCCGGACTGGAAAAGACTTTCGAGACCGACCTGCACGGCATTGACGGTTTGTCGTTGCGCGAACGCATGGGCGGGCAATGGCAGTACGTGCCGGTGAAGGAGGCTGTCAACGGCTACGATCTGGTCACCACGCTTGACGCCAACCTGCTGGACATAACGGAGACGGCGCTCCGCAGTTGCCTGGAGCGCACACAGGCGGACTGGGGATGCTGCATACTGATGGAAGTACAATCCGGCAAGATTCGCGCCATCTGTAACCTCGACCGCAACACCGACGGCACCTACAGCGAGAAAGCCAACCACGCAGTGACGCGCGTTGAGCCCGGCTCCACATTCAAGACCATAGCGATGATGGCGGCACTGGATGACGGCAAGGCGGAGCTGACGGACACCTTTCAGGTGTATTATAACGGTTGGACATACCACGACGCCCTACACCGCGACGCGCACCCCAGGGATACAGTCTATACCCTGCGTAGTGCACTGGCGGTATCGTCGAACATTGCATTCGCCAAACTGATTACCCAAAGCTACGACAAGAAAGCCTCGAAGTTCGTGGACAAACTCCAGAGCATGGGTATTCGCGACAGCGTCTATTCGGAGATTCCCGGCGCACAGAAGCCACGTATCGATATTCCCAACGATGCCGTGACCCTATCGCGTATGGCGTACGGCTACTCGGTGGAACTTACTCCCATGCAGATACTCACGTTCTATAATGGCATAGCCAACGACGGCAGAATGATACGCCCGTATCTGGTTGAGCGAGTCATGGACGGCGACGAGGTCATCCGCACCTTTGATACCGAGACACTCAAGAGCAGCATGTGCCGTAACAGCACACTCCGCGACATACGACAGTCCTTGCACGATGTGGTGTGGGACAATAATCTCGGCACAGCATCCGTGCGTACGTGGGCAGGCAAGGTGGCGGACTACAAGGCGCAATCGAAACGTGTGCACATTGCCGGCAAGACCGGTACGGCACAACTCTTCCGCAACGGACGTTACCAATCGCGCGAACACCGCATGACCTTTGTCGGCTACTTCCCTGAAGAGAAGCCGCAATACACATGCCTGTGCATGGTCGAGTTCCCGAAGACCTACGGCTACGATGCCGGTTATGATTGCGGCGGTGTGGTCCGACAGATTGCCGAGAAGACCATTGTCTATACCGGACACTACGTTATCAAAGGCGACAGCCTCGTTTACGAGAAAAACAAATAACTGCATCAGTCAAGTTTGGCTGATCAAACAACACACATATGATACTATCTGATTTATTAACTGCCATCGAGCCACTACGCGTCATTGGGCGCACGGACATTGACGTTCACGCCATCCAATTCGACTCACGCAAGGTCGAAGCCGGTGACCTCTTCGTCGCACAAGCCGGTACGGCTGTTGACGGGCACACATTCATCCCTTCCTGTATAGAGAAAGGTGCTCGTGTCATCGTCCTCGACAACCCCGACTACCTGCCTCAGCAGCCGTCCGCCGATGTGACCTGCGTGCTCGTCAAGAGTTCCGAGGAAGCACTCGGCCGCCTTGCCCATCATTGGTACGGTCGCCCGAGCGAGCACTTGACGCTGGTCGGCGTCACCGGCACCAACGGCAAGACCACCATCGCCACGCTGCTGTATAATATGGTGCGTGCCATGGGGCACAAGGCAGGATTGCTCTCCACCGTCGTCTATTATGTGGACGGTCAGGCGTTCCCTTCCACGCACACCACACCCGACGCTCTTGCGCTCAACGCCCTGCTGGCGCAGATGGTTGAGGCAGGCTGCGAGTACGCGTTCATGGAGGTCAGCAGCCACTCGATAGCGCAGGAGCGTATAGCCGGACTGCAGTTCGCCGGAGCGATGTTCACCAATCTTACGCGTGACCATATCGACTACCACAAGACCTTCGACAACTACCGCGACACGAAGAAGCGCCTCTTCGACAACCTCGGCAAGAACGCCTTTGCCGTCACCAATGCCGATGACAAGAACGGCCTCGTCATGACGCAGAACACCCGCGCGAAGGTCTATACCTACTCTACGCAGACGATGGCGGACCACCGCGGCAAGATATTGGAGGAGGGTTTTGACGGCATGCTGCTCAGCATCGACGGGCAGGAGGTGTTTGTGCCGCTCGTCGGACGGTTCAATGTCAGCAACCTGCTGTGCATCTACAGCGCCGCTTTGTGTCTGGGCTTTGACAAGCTCGAAGTCCTGCGCGTACTCAGTGCCCTCAAACCCGTCAACGGACGCTTTGAGACCATCCGCTCGCCCAAAGGCTGGACGGCGATTGTCGATTATGCCCACACGCCCGATGCAGTGGATAATGTCATCCAGACCATCCGTGAGATAAAGAAAGCCACAAACAAGCTGATAACGGTTGTCGGCTGCGGCGGCAACCGCGACAAAGGCAAACGCCCGATGATGGCGCAGATCGCCAAGCGCGGCAGCGAGCAGCTCATCCTCACCTCTGACAACCCCCGTGACGAAGAGCCGCGCGACATCCTCAGCGACATGACTGCCGGTCTGACCGAAGACGAGCTCCGCAGCACCCTTGTGATAGAGGACCGTGCTGCGGCTATCCAGACCGCCTGCACCCTGGCGCAGTCCGGCGATGTCATCCTCGTTGCCGGCAAGGGGCATGAGGACTACCAGATCATCAAAGGCGTGAAGCACCACTTCGACGATCACGAGCAAGTACGCAAGTACATCTGATTGACGTCGGGGCAACCGTCCCCGAATCGTATACCCTTGCTATACCTTTAGGTTCTCCCACCGACCGATGACCGGGAGACGATTGAACAAAACACAGGAGTTATGACAGATATTGAGAAGAATAATCAGGACATTATCCCGTTGTCCCAAGCAGTTGAAGCGATTAAAACCGCTATTCTGCAAGGGCAGTATGAAGCCAATAAAGGTGTCAACCGCATCCAGTTGGCTGTCTATTTTGCTATTGGCAAATATCTCTCCAAGAACACACGCAACTTGGAATATGGTGCCGGTGCCATCAAGGCTATCAGCGACAAAATACATAAAGACCTACCCGGTTTGCGTGGCTATTCGGCTAGTAACCTCAAAAATATGCGTCGTTTCTATGAAGAGTGGATATTATTAGATGCTGAAAATCAAAACATTCAACAATCGCCAATCGCAATTGGCGAATCTTCTCAAGAATCGACAATCGCGGTTGGCGATTTACAAGACACACAAAATCAGATAGATATATATCGCGCTATCTGTGTGCCCAATATCACAGAATTTCCTGTAGATGATTTCTTTGCTGTGCCTTTCACCCATCATATCCGGATCATCGAGAAGACCAAAGACCTTGAGGCACGTTACTACTATATCCATCGCACGGCCGTAGAAAAACTCTCTGTTGATGCGCTTGAGAGATTAATCAGGCAGCAGGCTTACGAGAAACGGGAGCAGATACCGAATAATTTCCGCCAAACGCTATCCGGTTCGGCACTGGCACGCAAGGCGGTAATGATGTTCAAGGATTCATACCAATTGGACTTCATCAATACGGAGCAGATTGGAGAACGCGACAAACAGGATGTGGATGAAAAAGAGGTGGAACAGCAGATTATTCATAATATCAAGCAGTTCATCATGACGTTCGGGCAGGATTTCACCTTTGTCGGCAATCAGTACCATCTGGAGATTTACGGAGAGGACTTCTTCCCTGATTTGATTTTCTTCAACCGCGAACTGAATGCGTTAGTGGTCGTAGAACTGAAGATCGGTGAATTCAAACCGAGTTATTTGGGCACCCTGACGGCTTACCTTCAGATTCTGGATACTAAGGTGCGCAAGCCGCACGAGAACCCGTCTATCGGTATCGTCCTCTGCAAATCGGCTAATAAGCAGTTTGTTGAATTTGTTATTCAAAAATTCGACAGCCCGATGGGAGTAGCCACTTATACGACAGCCGCCGATATGCCCGAAGAACTCCGCAAAGCTCTGCCCGACATGGACGAACTGAAACGTATCATGGCAAAAGAAGGCGAAAAATAGGTTTTGAAATAATCGTTCCAAAGGACAAGAACACTTGTGTTTGCCATTTGAATATTGCAATATCGCGGAAAAAGAAAGAATCTGAGATGTTCCTTGGAGCCTGTGACAAGATATAGCACTATGTTGCGGTAATTTTGCAAGTGATTTCCCGAGACGGGTGATTGGCAGAGGAGCAAATGAAGATAAAGTGGTCGAATTTGACCACATAAATGATAAAGCTATGGCGGTAAGAAAGATTAACATTGATGAGTCGGAGATTTCCGTTATCTTCGGCATGCACGATGATGATTATATCTGCTTGACCGATATGGTCAAAGCAGGAGATAATAGCGATCGGACTAATATAGTTATTCAGAACTGGATGCGTCGCAAGGATACTATCTCATATCTAGGCGTGTGGGAAAATCTGCATAATCCGAATTTTAAAAGCATCGAATTCGATGCAATTAGAAATGCATCCGGTACTAACCGTTTTATTCTTACAGCTAAAGAATGGATTGAGCGAACCAATGCAATCGGTATTATTGCTAAAAGTGGACGCTATGGAGGCACGTATGCCCATAAGGACATTGCGTATCACTTTGGAATGTGGCTTTCCCCGGAATTCAACCTGCTTGTTGTTAAAGAGTTCCAACGGCTGAAAGAGGAAGAGCAGAAGGCACTTGGCTGGTCAGCAAAGCGTGAGTTGGCTAAGATCAACTATCATATCCATACGGACGCCATCAAAGCCAATCTTGTGCCGCAGGAGATTGATACATACCACCGTTCGCTTATCTATGCCAACGAAGCCGATGTACTCAATGTGGCGTTGTTCGGAATGACAGCCAAAGAGTGGCGTGACGCGCATCCGGATGACAAAGGCAATATCCGCGATTACGCGACCATCAATCAGTTGATTTGCTTGAGTAACATGGAGAACCTGAATGCGGTCTTTATCAACGAAGGCATGCCGCAACAGGAACGCCTGCACAAACTCAACCAGATTGCCATTCAGCAAATGACAGTGTTGGAGAATGTTGAATCAAGGAAAATCTTAAACGCATAAATACGCGAACAAAACCAAGCGAAAGAAAAGGTGCTAAAGAAAAAATAAACAAAGCGGCATCGTCAAATAGAGTAAAAGTAATCAAAAAAAAATAGAGTAAACCCTACGATTAGCCCGACGAGGATTTGGAAAGAGCCTGACAGGGATAGGCAAACAGCCATCAAATAGAGAGTGAAAGGACGATGCGAGAGATGACACACTTGTTTGCTATTTGCATGTTACAATATTGAGGAAAAAGAAACAATAAAAGATGTTTTTGGGGGATAGTGACAAGATATAGCACTATGTTGTTGTAATTTTGCATTGAGAAATAAAAAAAGCACGGACATTAGTAAAAAAATCTAATTAGTTTCGCATATTATACATACCATAGCACAAAATAATGCAGAATAAATTACAATGAATATGGATAATCTTACATTAAAACCGTTTTCGGGAATCGAATTGAAAGACCATTTCTTCGATTCATTGCGGGACAATTATGAAGGCTTTGATAAGTGGTTCCAGAGCAAAGCGCAATCAGGCGCAAAAGCTCTTGTATACTACGACAATTCATTGCTAAAGGATTTCCTATATCTGAAAGATGAAAACGAAGAGTTGCAATTAGATGGAAAAACATTACCTGCACAAAAGCGACTTAAAGTCGGGACCTTCAAGATTGAGCGCAGAGGCACTAATCGGGGAGAACGCTTTATGAAACGGATTCTTGACGTCGCGATTCAATACGGCTTTCCGGAAATTTATGTAACTATGTTTGATGACACAGACGAGTTAATGCATTTGCGCCATTTCTTTGAAACATATGGTTTTTCTGAAATCGGTAGGAAATCACATCCCAATGGACGTAGTGAGAGCGTGCTCCTTCGAGACATGACAAAACACATAGGCAATATTGTTACTAACTATCCGTTCGTTAATATGCTATCTGGCAACAAATATCTACTTTCAATAAAGCCGGAGTTTCATACTAAATTGTTTCCGGATTCTATTCTGCAAACAGAGCGATATAGTATTCTGCAAGATGTTAGCCCTACCAATAGTATTAACAAGATTTATATATGTTGGATGCATGGCGTGCAAAGTTTGAAGCCACTTGATAAAGTGATTATTTACAGGACTTCTGACGGAAAGGGGTATGCCATATACCGAAGTGTCGCCACATCTGTATGCACGGTCTCTGAAGTTAAAACGGTAAATGATTTTACTGATATTGACGATTTTATACGATATGTCAACAAGTATAGTGTATTTAAAGAGCATGACTTGCGATACTGGTACAATGTTAAGCCAAATTTTGTCGTAATAAAGATGCTATATAACATTGCATTTCAAAAGAAAGTTATTCGGAAAGACATAATAGAGCAAGCAGGTATACCATCAGATGCATACTGGGGCTTCCAACAACTAAATAATGAACAATTTAATCAACTGTTAACTTTAGGTAACGCAGATGGACGCTATATTGTCAATTAAACCCGTTTATGCCAATCAGATATTGGCAGGGACGAAGAAAGTTGAATTTCGCAAGCGGAGATTCAAAGAGGATGTACGTAGAGTGTATATCTATTCCTCTATGCCGGTTAAGCAGATTGTGGGGTATTTTACTTTTTCCACAATCGACGAAGACACTCCCGCCAATTTGTGGAATAAATACAAAGAGATTGGCGGTATAGCTCATGATGATTTCTTTGGCTATTATGCGAATAATGTTTCCGGATGTGCGCTGGTTATAAAATCAGTCACCTCATTCAAGAAAGGTAAGAGCCCGAATGATTTTATAGATGATTTTGTTCCTCCGCAATCTTATGTTTATTTAGATACGACTGCAGATTGACGAACGAAGCTAAAAGAAGCGGAAGAAAAAGAAATATATGAAACACATAATATAAAAGTAGTATGGAAGATGAAAAAGAAATAGCAAAAGTTGCACTGCCTGAATTATTCAAAGGGGGAATGCAGGTTGTGTCTCAATTTTATAAAGATTTAGCACAACCAACAATACAAACCATTGGCAAGACTTTGAATACCACTTTTGAGTTTGCTAC
Organism: Paludibacteraceae bacterium; assembly: GCA_017444065.1. Lineage (GTDB taxonomy): Bacteria > Bacteroidota > Bacteroidia > Bacteroidales > Paludibacteraceae > Colicola. The sequence goes on from JAFSXJ010000018.1 coordinate 45,722, forward strand.
AATTCCAGCATTAGCATTAGGATTTGCAACAGAGAAAGTCCGATTGAATTTTGCTAAAAGGCTTGAAGAGTACAAGAAAAAACTTGACAAAGTCCCAGAAGAAGATAGATGTGTTGTGGAGCCAGAGATAGGAGAGCCTATTATTCGTAATTTGATGAATACTACTAATAATCAAATTGCAGATTTATTCACGACCTTATTAACTAATGCCTCGAATATCAAAACGCTGGATAAAGCCCATCCTAAATTTGCACAGATAGTCTTAAATCTAACTCCAGACGAAGCAAAAATAATCCAATATTTACAAGACAAAGACGAGGTTTATTATGTAGATTTTAGAGGAAAATTTGAAAAAGGAGATGGTTTTTATACTTGGGAGTCGTATGTGACAATATTGCCTGATGAAATTAAATTTGATTACTCCGAAAATTGCAATGCGTATATATCGAACTTGATTAGTTTGGGTATATTATTAGATAAGTCAGGAACATTCAAAATGAATGATACTATATACAAAAAAATTGAGAGTATCCATAAACCAAGATTGGAAAAACAATTAGTTCCTAATATGTTTACCAAAATTACTACAAAAAGGAGTTATTTGCAAGTAACAGATTTCGGACGATTGTTTATTGATGCTTGCATATCATGATATAATATTATCCACGACAAATAATAAAAATAGCATATGACTTTCACAGAAGCCAAACAAAGATTTGACAGCCAATTTGGCACAGCAACCGAGTTTACTGATTTTTTGCCGGAACATTTGACATTGGGTAAGAAAACAGGACTCCGTAAGACCAATGGAACGAAGAACGAGCAGTACTATAAATGGCAGTGCCTTTCTGCCATAGTAGATGCCGGTTTGTTTCCAAAAGACCTTATGGGTACAGAGGTGCATTTTCCGAAAGGTAACAAGTCTTCCGCTGCTCTCAAATTGGATGCCGCTGTTTTTGACGATGCTTCATGGTTTGACCATTACCAAGACTATCACACCAACAATAATGCAGAGGCTCTTGATTGGCTCCGCAAACATCTTGTTGTTGCTATGGAGTTTAAGAAAGAGGACAACAAGAATATTGCAGAAGTTTGGGACAAGCAACTTAAAGCCTATATGAAAGAGTCGGAAGCGGCTTTCTGTTTGGGCATCCTATATGATACCGAACGCCTTTATCTATTTCGCAAATACAAAGGTAAACTCCTAAGATATAGCGAAGAGTATAATATGAAAGGCGAAGATAGCGGAACTAAAGAGTTATCGCTACATCTCCCAGATCCGTATAGAAACATTCCAACCCTTGAATATATACTAACTTATGAAGAAAGCAAGCAAATAGATAGAAGTCGCAGGGGAATTGTAAAATTGGATGTTATCTCCGGCTTGCAATCTACACAAATTAGCGATGCCATGTCAGCTATTTTGCGCACGTTGGATAAGATGGGTATGGTTAATCAAAAAGGATTTGAAATTCTCATACAGATATTGTCATTAAAGATTTTCGATGAAAAACGGAATGAACGGAATTACCACCGAACTTTAGATTTCTATTTATCCGAAAAGGAAAAGTCTTTTAACTCATTAGCAGATGCCGGTGTCCAATCTTTGATAACACGTATAAAAAATCTACTTCATGAAGCAAGTGGTGATTATTATCGCATCCTATCTAATAATACGCTTGATTTCCGAAATGAGAAACATATCCATGTGCTGATTGAGGTTATAAAGCAATTCCAAGATTATTCTTTCGTGCGTTCACAGAAAACGGACTTATATCAGATGGTGTTCTATAAATTTGCAGGAGAGTTTGCCAAAGACCAACATGCACAATTTGTTACGCCCCTTCCGATGATTGAATTTCTTGTTAATATTGTCAATCCTCGAAACGGAGAAAGTGTCATCGATCCAACAGTTGGAATAGCAGACTTTCTTTCTGTTTCCTACGTCAATTCCAACAGCAAGTTAGATGACAAAAATATCTTCGGTATGGATATTGACGAGCAGATGGTAATGCTTGCTACATTAAATATGCTGCTCAATGGTGACGGAAATGCCAAGATTATTGCTCAGGTGGATGGATATGGCTCATTACTGACAAAATTTGATAAAACGGGAGAACCTATTCAGTTAGTGCCGAGTACTAACAAAAATGGTAATTGGGATAACCGTCCGGATAATAAAGAACTTAAGAAGTTTGACGTTGTTCTTACTAATCCGCCTTTTGGCGAGGATCGTGCTTTTGTTCCTGCAAACGATCAGGCCAAAGAGATTATACAATGCTATGAGCTGTGGAATCAATACGGGCAAGGCAAGATAGACTTGGGCATCGCTTTCTTGGAAAACGCATACCATATTCTTAAAGAAAACGGGCGAATGGGTATCGTGTTGTCTAATTCTATTGCAAGTATTGACTCACACCAAATAGCTCGTAAGTGGATGATGGATAAGATGCGAATTGTGGCACTTTTCGATATGCCGGCTAATGTGTTTGCAGAAACAGGAGTAAACACCACGATTATTGTTGCCTATAAGCCTAAACCGGCAGAACTAAAGCGGTTGAAAGAAAAAGGATATGAGATTTTTGTGCGTGATATTCATAAAGTCGGCTACGAAGTCAAGACAAGCAAACGCGTTAAGTACTTTGCTCCCACCTACAAAATCAACTATGAGACATTTGAAACAGAAATTGACAAAGAAGGAAATCCTGTTATAGATGAGGATTTTACTTCAACAGTTGCTGATTTCAAACAGTGGTGTTTGCGCCAAGAGAAAACATTACAGGATTTATTCATTAAGGCAAAATAAGGTATGAACAGATACGTACGTACTCCTGACGCCGTTTCATATAATGAGGTAGTTAACAGCCAATATAAGCTGTCATCTTCCTTATTCCTGAAATTGGTCATGCCCAATGCCAATAGTAAAAAACTTGCAGATTTCTTGTCTCGCAAATTAAATAGAACTGATTTGGGCGTAGAAGTCGGATCTTTAAGCTATATTGATAAATCCCCAAAATATTTTTTGCGGACGAAAGCATTACAAGACTATTCGTACATTCCGGAACTTACTTCGGAAACAATGCTACCAATATTGCCGAAGGATTTTGTAAACATGCATTTGAGAAAGGGCGATGTCGTTATTTCAAAGGACAGCAATATTGGAGAAGTTGTTATCTTGGAAAAAGATTATCCTGATTGTATGCTGTCGGGAGCCTTATATAAACTGCCGCTTAAAGAAGAATGGAAATATTATTTGTTGGCGTTTATTAAGCATGATATTTTTAGAGAACAATTAAATGCAATTGTGCCTAAAGGTGCTACTATAAGACATGCCAAAACACTATTTCTTGATTGCGTGATTCCGCTTCCAAATAATAATGCAGAGAATGTAATAAAATACGTCTCAATATTAACGGAAGCAATTATTAATAAGCAAGTCCTCATAAAACAACGCCACGCAGAAATACTACGTTTGATAGATGAAGAATTGTACAATAATCAAAAAGAGGCAACATTTACATATCAACTACCGACGTTGAAAGATTTGCAGGAAGTTGGAAGATTAGATACAGGCTTATATTCTTCTGTTTTTAAAGAAAGTATTAATTTGATACATTCATATTCGGGGGGATATAAAAACAACATTTATGCATTAGGTTATAAACTGAATCGCGGACAAAATTTGCAAGAATCTAATATCGGAAAAAGTATATATTCTGATAAAAGTCATGACCATTTTTATACTTTGGCGTTACCTACTTATTTTTCAGAATATGGTACGATTAATAAAACAATATATTTGGGTAACCCAAACAAATTAAAAACTTTATCACAAGGAGAGATTGTTTTTGGTGCGGAAGCGACATTTAGAGGATTTGTTGTTTGTGATAAAAAAGACAAATGCATTACAAATATACATGGCATAACTATTTCAAATAATGGTAATCTTATCCAAAGTATATTTGTGAAAAGTTTTTTAGACTATCTAGTAAGACGCGGAGTAATTGATGCTGTAAAAGTTGGTGGTCATGGTGGTAGTTTTGCTCAAAAATATTGGGATATTATACCTTTTCCGAATTTCCCAGAAAGCAAGCAGAAAGAGATAGCTGCTTTATATCATAATCCGCAAGAATATCAATCAAGCGATTGCACGCTTGCTAACTTCCTCGTATATGACGATTCCTATAATTCCACTGCCGGTATCTATGAACTTGACAAGACAGCGAAACATTTTCAGCAACTCCTCAGCCAAGCAATTGATGATATTGTAAACGACCGAGAAGTAGTGATTAGATTATAAGTTATGGACTTTTATAGTAAGAATAGTTATTCTTTAGATGATATAAAGTACCTTATAAATAATGAGGTTGAAGAAAATATACACCTTGATTATAAGGCTGCTGGGGCATTGGCAAAGGATGACAAGAAACGCGTGGAAATCACTAAAGATGTTTCGGCATTTGCCAATTCAGATGGTGGCATTATTGTTTATGGTATTGCAGAATATGACCACAGACCCAAAGAGATAAGTCCCATAGATGGCCGAATATATACTAAAGAATGGTTGGAAAATGTCATACACCTAATTCAGCCGAGAATAGAGGGGCTAAAAATATATCCTATAAGAATTGGTGATTTAGAGAAATCAATATATATCGTGCAAATACCAAAGAGCGATAGTGCTCCGCACATGGCGAATAATCATTGTTACTATGGGCGTAAAAATTTTCAATCACTTCCGTTAAAAGATTATGAAGTTAAAGAATTGTATAATCGAGTGTCTATCCCAAAACTATTGATTGATAATTGTGCGTTCTATGTGGAGGAAGAAAATCGAGATACAATAACATATCATTTAGCGGCAGCAGTAATTAATCATGGAAAACGCGCATGTGAGTCATATAAATTTAACTTTTATATTAATAATGCTCAATATTGCGATATATCATATAGGACTTTAGAAGAGAAGAACGCTTATACCCTTTTGGAGCACAATAGAATTAAACTTAGTTCTTGTTCGCAAGCGCCAATATATCCCACAGAACATTTAGATATGGGACATTTCCGTATAACTGTCAAAAAAAGATATAAAGAATTGTTCCTGTATAATCTTGTAATAGAACTGATGCTTTTTTATGGAAGTGAAAAGGAGAACTTGGCTTTTGTCCCTTTAACAGGAGAATTCATAGAAGAACGCGATAAAATTACCAAATTACTTATGGAAAAGGATTTGTGATTATGGGCAAAACAGTTACAACATATTTGATTGACGGAGATCCGAAAGGGACTCAGTATGTGTTTGTCAGCAATAAGATTTGCCAGATGTATGTAATTCCGCGTTCAAACCTTTCTATTTTGAATGAGCGACAAGAGTTGCAGACACCGGCATTTTATATTCTGCTTGGTGAAGATGAAGCTACTAAGCCCAAAGCATATATCGGAGAGACCGAGAATTTCCGCGAGCGAGTAAAAGACCACGACAGCAAGAAAGCGTTTTGGCAAAAGGCGTTGCTGTTTATTTCCAAAGACGCAGCAATGACCAAAGCTGATGTGCAATACTTGGAGCATCGAGCCATTGCGGAAGCGAAGGTCTCGAATACGTTTGTGCTGAATGAGAATAAGCAGACACCTAAAGCCCCCAATCTTCCCGAGTATAGAAAGGATGATATGGAAGGATTCTTTGAAGATGTGAAATTTCTCACATCGTTCATCGGTTGCAATATCTTTGATATGGTCAAACCGAAAAATGAACATTTATTTTATACAAAGGGGCGTGGCTGTGATGCGAAGGGCTTTTATAACTCCAATGGATTTACCGTTTTGAAAGGCAGTATTGTTGCCGATTCGTCTGTTCCATCGTTTACATGGAAAGAGAAAAGGAAGCGTCTAATCAAAGATTACACTATTAATGATAGTGGTAAATTGGTCTTGGAATCAGATAAAACATTCTCCAGCCCGAGCACTGCAGCGGATTTCTGCATAGGCAGCAGTAATAATGGCTGGCTTGTATGGAAGGACCAAGACGGTCAGACTTTGGATGCAGTATATAGAAAACAGTTAGAAGAATAAATAAAGCGCCCCCTCTCTGCTTTCAATCGAGCCAATAATCCAAACAGAAAGAGAAAGCAGAAACAGTATTGCAGAAAATAGAAATATTAACATCATAAATAGAATGATAAGATGAACTCGAGTGAACAATCAAAAGGAGAGATTGTAATTTACCAGGCAGAAGATGGAAAGGTCGCGATAGATGTTGTCCTTTCTGATGAAACAGTATGGGTAACACAGGAACAGATGTCTCTTCTATTCGGTAAAGCAACATCAACCATCAACGAACATATTAAGAATATTTTTGCGGAAGGAGAACTTGAAAAAGAAAAGGTCACACACAAATTCGGGATTTCCGAATTTATGCACAAAGCGCCATATTACTATAATCTTGACGTAATTATTTCTGTCGGTTATCATGTTCATTCTGTGCAGGGTACACGTTTCCGCCAGTGGGCGACTCAACGAATTCGCGAGTATATATTAAAAGGGTATACACTTGATGACGAAAGGTTAAAAGGTAATGGCGGACGATACTTCCGTGAACTGCTCCAGCGAATTCGTGACATACGCAGCAGTGAGCGTAATATGTATCAGCAGGTGACGGATATATATGCTACAGCCATTGATTATGACCCGAAGGCTGAAATTACGCGCCAGTTCTTTGCTACTATTCAGAACAAGATGCACTATGCAGCTCATGAACATACTGCTGCTGAAGTCGTTTATGACCGAGTGGACAACGAAAAACCCATGCTCGGTATGACCAATTTTAAGGGGAACTATATCACGAAAGATGATATTATCATTGCGAAGACTATTTAACAGAAGTGGAGTTGCAGCGTCTTAATCTGCTTGTTTCGCAATTCTTCGATTATGCTGAATTGCAGGCAATGGAGGCACATCCGATGACGATGCATGAATGGATAGAAGAGTTGGACAGAGTGTTGCAGAACAACTGCCGTCCGATATTGTCCGGCAGTGGTTCTATCAGCCATCAGCAAGCACTTGAAAAAGCGGAACAGGAGTACACCACTTATCGTCAGCGGGAACTGAGTCTGTTGGAATCGGATTACGACCGTGCCGTACGACAATTATCTTTGTTTAGTGGCGCAAATGACCAACTGACAGGAGAGAAATAAAAAAACTTGCATTTTGAGTGATAGATTTTGACATCGTTCATACACATATATAGCACATGAAAATATCGCAATCACCACATATCCAGTTTGTCAGTGACATGCACTTGGAGTTTGCAGAGAACCGCGCGTACCTCAAGAATCATCCGTTGGAAGTGACGGGTGACGTTCTGCTGGTGGCAGGCGATTCGGCGTATTTGGATTTGCCGGAGTCCGGACAAGACACATACGTGCAGTATAAGTTTTGGGACTGGGCAAGTGAGCATTACAAACAAGTCATCGTGTGTCTTGGCAACCATGATTTCTACGGCTACTATGATTTGGCTACCATGCCGGACGGTTATTGCAAGGAAATCCGCCGCAATGTGCATGCCTATTACAATTCGGTTGTACGTTTGCAGGATATAGACATCATTGTTTCTACATTATGGGCACATATAGAGCCGTTTAATGCTTATCAAACGGAGAAAGGCGTCAGTGACTTTTATCGGATTATGTACAATGGTCATCGCCTGACGGCTGATGATTTCAATAATGAGCATGAACGTTGTTTGGACTTCATTACAACGGCAGTAAAAGAGAGCAAGGCACGGACCAAAATCGTTCTCACTCACCATGTGCCGACGCAGTTTTGCACTGCAGCAGAATTTATCGGCAGTATAATCAACGGTGCTTTTACGGTTGAGTTGGGCAAGTATATTGCTGATTCGGGTATCGATTATTGGATTTACGGACACTCGCATCGTAATATTGATGCTCAAATTGGTGATACGCAAATACTCTCTAATCAATTGGGGTATATTTCGCATGGAGAGCATATCCGCAACGGCTTTAATCCTTCAAGATATTTGGAAATATAAAACCAACAGAGAAGAATAGAAAACACTGAATATGGCACAGCGTTTACAAATACGTAAAGCGACGATGGTGGACATTCCGCGGATCATCAACTTGCTGCATCAGGTGAACATGGTGCATCATCAGTTACGTCCCGACCTGTTCAAGCCGCACACGACCAAGTACAATGACAAGGAACTGGCTGCCATGATGGAGACAGAACAGCAACCTATATTCGTGTTTGATGACGGCACGGTGTCGGGCTATGTGTTCTGTCAGATTCAGGAAGTACGGGATGACCTGCTTCTGCAAGACCGCAAGACATTGTATATTGATGACCTGTGCGTTGACGAGACAGCCCGCGGAAAGCATATCGGACGGCAGCTGTTCGACTATGTGCGTGAGTATGCTCTGACTATTGGATGTCATGCCATTACACTCAATGTTTGGGAAGGCAACGATACAGCTCTGCGTTTCTACCAGAATATCGGCATGCAGGTGCAAAAAACATCCATGGAGTTAAAACTAAATGAACTCCACATAAAAACAAAATAGAACTATGGCAAACGAATCTATCATAAAACTGTTCGAGGACAAGAAAATACGTATTGTCTGGAACGAAGAGAAAGAGCAAGAACAGCATGGAGATACTGACAGACAGTTTGCATAAGATTGCGTACGCGACGGATGCAAGTGTGTATCGCGAGATACCGTACGGCGTGACATATCCGATGAACGAGGAAGACTTGAGTTCGCTCATCGGTGAGGCGCGTCGTCTCGGAACCAGTATCATCGCTCGTGCCGGTGGAACGTCTATTGCCGGTCAGGTGGTGGGAAAAGGTATCGTGGCTGATGTCAGTCGGCATATGCACCGCATTCTGGAAATCAACGACGAGAAACGCTATGCATGGGTGGAACCGGGTGTCGTGCGCGATGAACTGAACATCGCCTGCAAGCCTTACGGGTTGTTCTTCAGCCCGGAGACATCGACGTCCAACCGTTGCTGTATCGGCGGCATGGCGGGAAATAACTCCTGCGGCATGCACTCGCTGATATACGGCAGTACACGTCCGCATGTGTTGGAAGCAGACGGCATATTGTCGGACGGGAGCAAAGCGCATTTCGCGGAATACACTATCGCCGAACTGGAAGAGCGGTTCGGTCAGGAGTTCTGGGATAAGAATGAGACAGTTAGCGGCTTGGAGGAGAAGATTTATGCGCAGTTGATACGCTGGGCGTTGGACGAAGATACGCGGACACTGATAGCCGACACGTATCCCGACAAGGAGCTGACGCGACGGAGTTGCGGTTATGCCATCGACGAGGTGATAGAAGGCCTGTGCAACGCGTCCAAGCCGCTGCGTGAACGGACAATCAACCTTTGTCGCCTGATAGCCGGAAGTGAAGGCACACTGGCGTTGCTGTCCCGTATCAAAGTGTCGCTGGATCCGTTGCCACCGAAAGAGGTGATGGTTGTTTGTGCGCATTGCACGAGTCTGGATGCGGCTTTTGAGGCGAACCTGATTGCGCTTGCTCATCATCCTACCGCCGTGGAACTGATGGACGGAGAGATCATCGAACTAAGTCGTCAGAATGCCGATTTCAGACTGCAGCATATCGACTTTGTCAAGGGCAATCCTCCGGCATTGCTGATTGCAGAGTTGCGCAGCGAGACGCGCGAGGCGATGGACCGTCAGGCAGAAAAGATGGAGAACGCACTGTCAGCCGGCGGATTAGTGACCTGTTGCACCCGTGTGTATGGAAACGAAGTGGCGAAAGTGTGGAATCTGCGCAAGGCCGGATTGGGAATCTTAAACAGCATGTCGGGTGACGCCAAGCCGACCGGAGTGATAGAGGACACAGCAGTGTCGGCGAAGCGGCTACCGGCGTATATGCGTGATTTTCGTGCGATGCTGGAGCGGCTGGGTGCGTCGTGCGTGTTCTACGGACATATCAGTACCGGTGAGTTGCATCTGCGACCGATACTGAACCTGAAGACAGAAGAAGGCAAGCGTCTGTTCCGCCAGATTGCCCATGAGACGACATTGCTGGTTCGCAAGCATCGCGGCACTATCAGCGGAGAGCATGGCGACGGACGCTTGCGTGGAGAGTTCATCCCGCTGCAGTATGGAGAACGGACGTATGAGTTGATGCGCGCAGTGAAGCGATGCTGGGATCCGGATACCATTCTCAATCCTCATAAGATTGTTGATACACCGCGTATGGATGCGTGTCTGCGTGTAGACAAGTCGCTGCCGGGCAATGAGCTACTGTGCCGCGTGGAGCAATGCAACGGAGCAGGAGACTGTCGTAAGTCTGCGGTGACAGGTGGCACGATGTGTCCGGCATATAAGGTGAGCGGCGATGAACTGCAATCCACTCGCGCCAGGGCGAATGTGCTGCGGGAGTGGCTGCAAACAAACCGCTTCGCCAGAAGAGCCGAGACCGCTTCGCTAAAGGAACAAGGACTTATCAGTGAAAGCGAATTGAAGGAAGTGCTGTCTTCCTGTCTGGCATGCAAAGCATGCAAGCGGGAGTGTCCGTCCGGCGTGGATATGACGCGGCTGCGTGCAGAGGTGCTGCAGAAACTGTATGACCGGGAAGGGACTCCGCTACGGACATGGATGGTGGCGCATAACGGCGACATTCAGCGACTTGGAGCACTGATGCCGAGTGTGTATAACCGGTTCGCAAGCAATCGGTGGACATCGGCCGTACTGAAAAAGATTGTCGGATTTGCACCGGAACGGAGTATTCCTGAAGTGAAGGTTTTTCGAGATCGCGAGATCATGGGATTGCAAGATTACGAGGCAGCACAACGTCAGGTGTATCTCTTCCTCGATGAGTTCACGCGTTATCAGGAGCCGGAACTGGCAGAGACGTTCGTCCGGCTGATGAACAGGCTGGGGTATGAAGTGATTATTCCGAGACATACTGAGAGCGGACGTGCGGCAATCTCGAAGGGTTGTTTGCATTCGGCAAGAAAGTACGCACAGAAGAATATCCGTTTGCTCAAGGACTTGATTAGTAACGAAACTCCGCTGGTCGGAACTGAGCCGTCGTGTATCCTGTCTTTCCGCGATGAATATCCTGATATAGTGGGAGATGCGCATCGTGAAGCGGCTACAAGGCTGGCACAGAACTGCATGCTCTTTGATGAGTTTATGATGCGGGAGGTGGCATCCGGACGGATAACAGCGGAGCTGTTCAGCGATATGCGGGCAGAGATATGGTTGCACGGCCATTGCCATCAGAAAGCATTAGTGGGCGTGGAGAAAACGGCTGCATTGCTGGCTTTGCCGAAGAACGCGATAGTGCATGTCATTCCCTCGGGATGTTGCGGTATGGCTGGATCGTTCGGCTACGAGAAAGCCCATTATCGCACTTCAATAGCCATCGGGGAGATGATACTCTTCCCTGCGGTGCGGGAGGCTGTGCAACGGAATAGCGTGGAGCGTCCCGTGTTCATCGCGGCACCGGGCATCTCCTGTCGCACCCAGATAAAGGACGGGACGGGCATCCGGGCACTGCACCCGATAGAGATACTATATCGGATGCTGCCATCGACCGACAGGTCAAATACAGAAACAGAATAAAGCGGACACTCTCCGCTTCCAAAGGAACAATAATCCAAACAGAACGAACAGAAAGAAAACAAAATAACAAACACAATGCTATACTATCTTTTTACAACATTCAACGACGTGCTTGGAGCACGATTGTTTACGTACATCTCTTTCCGTGCGATTGTGGCAGCTGTGCTGGCGTTCTTCGTGAGCGTGTGGTTCGGCAAGCGGTTCATCGCCCTGCTCAAGCGCAAGCACATCAGCGAGCAGCAGCGCGACGAGAAGATCGACCCGTTCAACGTAGCCAAGAAAGGCGTGCCGACCATGGGCGGCGTGGTGCTCATCGTAGCCACCGTACTGCCGGTGCTCATCATGGGCAACCTGAGTAACATTTACCTTTGGCTGATGCTTATCACAACGCTTATTTTAGGCGTGTTAGGCTTTGCGGATGACTACATCAAGACTTTCCGCCACAACAAGGACGGCTTGAACGGCTGGGTAAAGATCATCGGGCAGGTGACGCTCGGACTGATTGTCGGTCTGACGCTGCGTTATGCGCCGATGACCACGATGAACGAGACGGTCACCGTTCACTACGAGAACAACGTCCGCGTGGTGGAGAAATCGCCGGAGGTCAAGTCCACGCGCACGACCATCCCGTTCGTCAAGAACCACAACGCCAACTATGCGGATATGTTCTCCTTCCTGGGTGACGAGATGAAGTACCGCGCAGGCTGGATCTTCTTCGTGCTGCTGACGGTGTTCGTCGTGGCGGCGGTGAGCAACGGCGCTAACCTCAACGACGGCATGGACGGCATGTGTGCGGGTAACAGTGCGCTCATCGGCGTCGCGCTGATTGTGTTAGCCTACGTGTCGGGTAACACGATGTTAGCCGACTACTTCGATGTGATGTACATCCCCGGCAGCGAGGAGCTCGTGGTGTTCCTCGGCGCGTTCGTCGGCGCACTGGTAGGATTCCTGTGGTTCAACGGTTTTCCGGCGCAGATCTTCATGGGCGATACGGGCAGCCTGACTATCGGCGGCATCATCGGCGTGTGTGCCGTGATCATCCACAAGGAGCTGCTGGTGCCGATACTGTGCGGTGTGTTCCTTATGGAGAGCGTGAGCGTGATATTGCAGACGCAGGTGTATAAGTTCAGCAAGAAGCGCGGCAGCCGTGTGCGCGTGTTCAAGCGTGCGCCGTTGCACGACCATTTCCGCACGTCGGTGGAGCAGGTGCTGAAGAACGACCCGACCTGCCGCATCCTGTGCAAGGGCGGCAGCGAGCTGCACCACGAGACAAAGATTGTCCTCCGCTTCTGCATCGTCACCCTGCTGCTCGCTGCGTTTACTATACTGACTCTTAAAATCCGTTAATCATGAAACGAATGGTTATACTCGGTGCCGGAGAAAGCGGCGTGGGTGCGGCTATATTGGCAAAAGTGAAAGGCTATGACGTGTTCGTCAGCGACATGGGCGCAATCAAACCCCACTATGCCGTACTGCTCGACCAGCATGGCATATCCTGCGAGAGCGGGAAACATACTGCAGAGCTCATTCTAAATGCAGATGAGGTCGTCAAGTCGCCCGGCATACCTGACAGTGCACCGATGGTGAAGGCACTAATAGAACAAGGCACGCCGATTATCTCGGAGATAGAGTTTGCAGCGCGCTACACGAATGCGAAGATGATCTGCATCACCGGTTCGAACGGCAAAACGACCACCACCTCGCTCATCTACGACATGCTTCGCCGTGCCGGGCTGGATGTCGGGCTGGCAGGGAACATAGGCAACTCGCTTGCGCTCCAGGTGGCGCAGCAGGATCATGCGTACTATGTGATCGAGCTGTCGTCGTTCCAACTGGACAACATGTACGATTTCCGCGCGGATATAGCTATCCTGCTGAACATAACGCCTGACCACCTCGACCGCTACAACTACGAGTTCCAGAACTACATTGATGCGAAGATGCGTATTACACGCAACCAGCGTGACGAAGATGCACTGATCTACTGGAGCGGTGACCCTGTTTTGGACCGCGAGATTGCAAAGCTTCGACCGACAGCGACGCTCTACCCGTTTGGTGACAGACCCACCCCGCCCATCCCTCATAGGGAGGGAGAGAATAATCAGCCGGTGGCGAATGTCGCGTACGTGGAGAAGGGGAAGATGGTGGTGAAAGCTTTTGAACCGATAGAGCTGCCCGTGGAGTTGCTGTCATTAAAAGGCAAACACAACCAGTACAACTCAATGGCTGCAGCTATCACGGCACAATTATTGCATATCAAGAACGATGTAATCCGCGAGAGCCTGACGCAGTTTGAAGGTGTGGAGCATCGGTTGCAATATGTGGCAACGGTTCGCGGTGTGCGGTGGATCAATGACAGCAAGGCTACGAACGTCAACTCCTGCTGGTACGCGCTGGAAGCCATGACCACGCCCACCGTGCTTATCCTCGGCGGCAAGGACAAAGGCAATGACTACAGCGAGATAGACGAACTGGTGAAGCAGAAGTGCCATACATTGGTGTTCATGGGACTGCATAACGAGAAACTGGTAGAGCATTTCTCGGCTTTAGGCTACCGTCCGGCAGAAAGCGGAGCTGAGTGTGGCGGCGACAAGCGCTACATTGACACCCACACGCTGGCGGATGCCGTGCAGGCTTGCTACGATGCTGCACATGACGGCGACACCGTGCTGCTAAGTCCATGCTGTGCAAGCTTCGACCTGTTCAAGTCTTACGAGGACCGTGGCGAGCAGTTCATGAAGGCAGTGAGAGAGATTTGATATTGGATAATTGATAATTGATAAATGACAATTAATATGGAGCACCCGAATATTATTGACTTCGTCAAGCGCAAACTCAAGTATGTGGACAAGACCTACTGGACGGTGTTCATCCTGCTGGTGGTGTTTGCGGTGATTGAACTATTCTCGGCAGCAAGCACTCTGACCTTCAAGACCGGCAGTCTGCTTGGTCCGGTATGGCATCAGGTTAAGTTCATTCTGGTCGGTGCAATCATCATTTTTGTGGTACAGCTTTTTCCGTCGAAGTACGCCCGCTACGCCGGTTATGCGTGTATGGGAGTAGCGGCAGTCTGCCTGTATCTGATGCTTATCCCTGGCAACCCGTTCGTGAGCAACATCAACAATGCCGAGCGGTGGTTCAAGATATTAGGTGTCAGTTTCCAACCCTCGGAGTTGGCCAAGTTAGGTCTGATTGTCGTGGTAGCCGACCGCCTGTCGCAGGCTCATACGGATGAGGAACTGGTGAAGGAGTTCTATCGCACGCTGGCAATATCGGCTGTCATCATCTTACCTATCATGCTCGGCAACCTCTCCACGGCATTGCTGCTGGCGGGAGTAATCTTCCTGATGTGGTTTCTGGCTCATGTGCCATGGAAATATCTGGTCAGCATCGTAGGTATTGCGGCTATCCTGCTCGTATCAGGATACTTTATCGTTGAATACGGTTATGTACGCGCCCATCGTCAGTTAGGCGGTCCGTTCAAGCGCGCTATCACATGGGTAGGACGTGTGGATGACTTCATTGCCAACAAGAGCGGCGATGCAGGTGATGACGATGACAACTACCAGCGTCTGCACGCGACCTTAGCCGTCGCACGCGGCGGAGCCAGTCCGTTAGGTGTGTTGCCGGGAAACAGCGAGGAACGGAACTTCCTGCCGCTGGCATATGCCGATTATATCTTCGCAATCATTGTAGAGGAAACGGGATTGATAGGCGCGTTTGCGCTCATTATCCTGTATGTGGTAATTCTTTTCCGAGCGTGCTACACGTCATCGAAATACGCCGACTACGGTGCCATGCTCATGGTCATGGGTCTGGCGCTGATGCTCACCACGCAAGCCTTTGTTTCGATGGCTGTGGCGGTGGGTATGGGACCTGTGACCGGTCAGCCTCTACCGATGGTGACGCGTGGCGGCACATCGGTACTGGTCACAAGCCTGTACTTCGCCATCCTGATGTGCGTGAGCCGCGAGCAAAACGAGATGCAGGCACAGATTGACCAGTCACGTATTGATTCATATCAAGATGTGCCTGAAGTACAGGTCGACTGATTGCTCTTAGGATTTGTTTCCGACCAGGGCACTGATCTCGCTCAGTTTGTTCAGTGCCTCCAATGGCGTAAGAGAGTTGATATCGAGACTCTTCAGTTCATCACGTATCTGCTCAAGAACAGGGTCGTCCAGTTGGAAGAAACTGAGTTGCATCCCCTCGCGCGTCTGCCCGATACCCGATATGGGCTTGGATGATAGACCGCTAACGCTGTTAGATGTTTGACCGCTGTCGCTATCAGATGCCGGACTGCTGACGCCTGCCGCATCACTCTCGAGTTGCTTTAGGATAACGTTCGCACGCTGGATGATACTCTCAGGCATACCGGCTATCTTCGCCACATGGATACCGAAGCTGTGCTCGCTGCCGCCGCGGACGAGTTTGCGGAGGAAGATGACCTTGTTGTTTACCTCGCGCACAGATACATTATAATTACGTATGCGCGCGAAGGAGGCTTCCATCTCGTTGAGTTCGTGGTAGTGGGTTGCGAACAGGGTCTTGGCGTGGCACTTGTTCTCATGTATATACTCCACTATCGCCCAGGCTATACTGATACCATCGTAGGTGGAGGTGCCTCGGCCGAGTTCGTCGAAGAGCACCAGACTGCGTTCACTCAGGTTATTGAGGATGCTTGCCGCTTCGTTCATCTCGACCATGAATGTCGATTCGCCTTGCGAGATATTGTCGCTGGCACCCACACGCGTGAAAATCTTATCGACTATACCTATTGACGCGCTCTCTGCGGGCACAAACGAGCCCATCTGCGCCATCAGAACGATGAGGGCAGTCTGACGCAGCAGAGCTGATTTACCGGCCATGTTCGGACCGGTGATAATGATTATCTGCTGACCGCTGTTATCCAGCAGCACGTCGTTGGCTATATACTGTTCGCCCATCGGCATGTTCTTCTCTATCACCGGATGTCGGCCCTGACGGATATCAATCACGAGACTGTCGTTGATGTCCGGACAGATATACTTGTTCTCTGCCGCTGTTGCCGCGAAGCTGAGCAGGCAGTCGAGTTGTGCCGCCACGTGAGCATCGGTCTGCATAGCTGGCACATATTCCACCATAGCCAGCATCAACTCGTTGTACAGGCGAACCTCAATCGACTCTATGCGCTCGTCAGCAGCAAGTATCTTCTGCTCAAACTCTTTGAGTTCAGGAGTTATATACCGTTCGGCATTGACGAGCGTCTGTTTGCGGATCCACTCTTCGGGTACGCTGTCCTTGAAGGTGTTCCTGACCTCCAGATAGTAGCCGAACACGTTATTGAAACCTACTTTCAGGCTGCTTATACCTGTTCGTTCCACCTCGCGCTGACAGATACGTTCAATCGCCTCGCGGCTGTGGTCACGCAGTTCGCGCAGTTCGTCCAGTTCGTCGTCCACTCCGGAGGCTATGGTGTTCGGACGTCCCTGTGCCAAGGGCGGGTCAGGTACAATCTGCCGAATGATACGCTCACGCATTTCTGTGCAGAGACTGATGTTCTCACCAAGGCTGTTCAGATAACTGTTGTTCTCCGCTTGTTCGCATATATGCTTGACCGGCTGCAAAGCACCCAAGGCGTTGCCGAGTTGAACCATCTCACGCGGACCTATACGCCCTGTACTGATCTTGCTTACCGTGCGCTCCATGTCCTGAAGTTGGCTGAGGCTCTCGCGAATCGTCTCGCGCTGGTCGGGATGACGGAAGAAGTATTCGACCACGGACTGACGATTGCGTATCGGTCGTACCTCTTTAAGTGGGAAGGTCAGCCAGCGGTAGAGCATACGCGCGCCCATAGGAGTTACAGTCTTATCCAGTATGTCGTACAGCGTCAGACTGTCGTCAGTCTGTCGGTGCAGCAATTCCAGGTTGCGGATAGTAAACTGATCTAACCACACATACTTGTCCGTCTCCAGACGGCTCAAAGGATGAATATGCCTGGTTTGCAGGTGCTGCGTTATATCCAGATAGTGCAGTATTCCCGCTGCTGCAACCACGCCGTCGGGCACACCCGTAACGCCGAAGCCTTTGAGATTGGTGGTCTCAAACTGCTTGCGCAGCCGTTCCTCTGCAGTCGTGGGGTTGAGCATCCAGTCCTCCAGTTCAAAGGTGAAATATTTGGTTCCGAACAGCCGCTCGAACTCTGCCCGCTTGCCGCGGAGGAACAACACCTCTTTCGGCGCGAACTTTGTAAGCAGCGTGGCGATATAATCCGACGTGCCTTGTGCCACCAGATACTCGCCCGTAGATAGGTCTAGCAGCGATATACCTATACTCGTTTTGGCGAAATGCAGGCAGCAGAGCCAGTTGTTCTCTTTCTGCCCGAAGCTGGCGTCGTTGTAACTGGCACCCGGCGTAACCAGCTCCGTCACACCGCGCTGCACCAGACCTTTGGCAAGCTTGGGGTCTTCGAGCTGGTCGCAGATAGCCACACGCATGCCGGCACGCACCAACTTGGGCAAGTAGGTGTCCAATGCGTGGAACGGAAAGCCTGCCATAGCCGTGCTGTCCACTGCACCGCCACCGTTGTTGCGCTTGGTGAGAGTGATATTCAGTATCTTTGCCGCACGAATGGCATCCTCGGCGTAGGTCTCATAGAAGTCTCCGCAGCGAAACAGCAGCAGTGCGTCGGGGTACTGCTCCTTGATACTGCGGAACTGCTTCATCATAGGTGTTAAACCATTTACCATTTTGTCATTTACCATTTTATCATTTATTTGGCTATTGAACGATTTGGTCATTTACTGGAAATCTATTGCCAATTTGATGTTATAGCGTCTGCCGGTGAGGTAGTTGGGGCTTGCCCACTGGTTGCCGTCCACGTCACTGACCCAGAAATACGAGTTGACGTTCCGCCAGTCCACCAGATTGAACACCTCAAAGCCTATCGTCCATTGCTTGATATGCTTGGCCTTCTTCATGTACGCATAGTTATGCGCATTGCTCACGTGCGTCAAGCCAAGGTCAATGCGCCGGTAGTCGGGCATACGCCCTTGGCCGCGCAAAGCTATGCTACGTGGTGCACCGTAAGGCAGTCCCTCGCTCCACACGAACTTGAGGTGAGCGTGCAGTTGCGGCAATTGCGGCAGGTAGTCCTGGAAGAACATCGCAAACTGATAACGCTGCTCTTGCGGTGCGTGCAGCCAGCCAAGTTCAGGATGAGTGAGCAACTGCTCTCGCGAACGCATGGTGGAGAAACTGATCCAGCTGTCTGCACCCGGCACCAGTTCGCCGTAGAGCTTGAGGTCCAGACCAATCGTATAACCGCGTACATCGTTCGTGCCCGAGTAACGGACGCGCACATTGTCGACCGTGTAACTTGTTCCGCGGTCCATGTACTTGGCGTACGCCTCGGCCGTCAGTTTGAACGGGCGTCCCATGGCGCGGAAGTAATAATCCGTGCCGAACACAAGTTGCGTGGTGCGTGCCGCCTTCAGCTTATCGTTCAGGTGGATGCGTGTGATGCCGAAATTGTCCGTCAGTGTATCACGCATCTCCTTGTAGAACGGCGCCTGATAGTACAGACCTGTGGCTATACGGAAACTGATGTCGCGTTTCCAGCCCGGGATGATGACCACCGAGGCACGTGGCGATACAAGCACCTCGTTGTTGAAGCTCCACCAGTGCAGGCGTGCGCCGCCGGTGAGTATAATCTTCGCGTTGTCCGTATGCCAGGTATAGGAGTCCTGCAAATACGCCTGCACACGTCCGCTGAGCATCGAGGTGTCTGAGCGCATGGCGTAGTAGAGTTCCATGCCCTGTTCGGTGTGCGGCAAGGAGTAGCCGGCACTATCGCGCCACTCCCACTCGTTGATGCGGTCGGTAATCTTCTCCACCTGCCCGCTCACGCCCCAGCAGAGTTTGTTCGCGTCATGTGCCCATTCGCCTGTATGCTGCAAGGTCGCCACTCCGGCTGTCAGGGTGTTGCGCGCATGCTCGTGATAGATACCCTTGCCGAGTACAGTGGCGGTCTCGGTTGTTTCTGATGAGATGACCTGCCCGTCATAACCGTGACCTGTCTCCGAGCCGTCCATCGGGTGGTCGCTGAGGATATACTCGCCCTGTATGTCGTAGGTCTCGCGTTCGTTGGTGTAGAACCCACTTGCATCAAAACCTATCTTCACTTCGGGTGATACATGTCCGCTGACGCTCAATGCGCCAAAGGCTGTCTGGAAGAGATCCTGCTCCTGACCGTCGTAGTAGATGGTCAGGTTTCGCGCAGTCTGCATCGTGCCGAACGACGAAGACATACTGTCCGGCGTAAAGCCGTAGGAGTTGAGACTGTAGTTGGCAAGGAAGGCTATTGTCCAGTCGGTTTGGCGGTTGAGCCGCCAGGTCATGTGTGTCTGGTAATCCAGGAAGTGCGGCCGGTAGTTGCCCTTCGTCTGGAGTGAGCCGAGCATGTATTGCGAACTTTTGTAGCGCACACCGTGCATCTGGCTGTACGTGCTGTCGCCCACACCTACATAGACGCTTCCGCCTTGGAACCCTGCCGTCAGCGAGGCCTCAAAAGCCGTAGGCTGCTTGTAGCGTATATCCAGTACGGAGGACGACTTGTCGCCGAACCGTGCATCGAACCCTCCGGCACTGAACTGCACGTTCTGCACCATCTCGGGATTGACGAAACTCAGTCCCTCCTGTTGTCCGGCGCGCACGAGCAGCGGACGGTGAATCTCAATGCCGTTCACATACACGGCGTTCTCGTCAAAACTGCCGCCGCGCACGTTGTACTGGCTACTCATCTCGTTGGTCTGACTCACGCCGGCAAACGTGATCAGCAGGCTCTCTATACCTCCGCCGCTGATGTCGGGTATGACGCGCCGCGTAGTGGCGTCCACACGATCCATCATATCCTGCTGGCGCTGGATGCCTTTCACCTCGACCTCTGCCAACTGTTCGCCCGACTCACGCAGTATGATGTTGATATTCAGCACCTGTATAGTATTTCCTCCCTTTTGTGAGGGGAGTGGGAGGGGTGTCTCTACCGTCTCGTACCCTAACATCGAATACACGATTGTCACCGAATCCGGTTGACCGCTTTCGACTTTCGACTTTTGACTATCGACTATCGACTTTTGACTATCGACTATCGACTTTCGACTTTCGACTATTAACTCATAATAGCCGTTTTTGTTCGTTGATGTACCGACAGCGGTGGTGGCAACACTCTCTTTCCAATACACGTTGCACGCCTCTATACCTCTGTTCTGCTCATCGAGCACATAGCCGTACAGTCGCACACGGCGTGACGCGCCCTGCGAGCCCTTGCCCGTGGACGATAACGACTGAGCCGCTGCACTTGTGATGCAGAGCAGAGCCAGCAATATAGATAGCAGATGTTTGTACATTTGTCGGTCCTCGCACATGCGTGACGCGCATACGCCACACACCGCTTTGCAAAGGTACAAAAAAAAATGCACATTTGCAAACTTTCCCGAAGAAAAATGTGCGTGCTCGTGCGTTTTGTTGATTTTTGACCAATAAATGACAGGCGAAATGCAAATAAGTCTCGGGTTAACCTGCTTTCAATTCGCTCTTGCCCTCGTCTTGCTCTCGTCTCATACACGTCTCGGATTATGCGGAAGTGGCAGACGAGGAGCAGGGGTGGTAGAAAAGCGCTGCAAAGATACAGCAAAATTTCCGGATATGCATATAATTGCTCGCGCAAATCTCAACAGGATGAGATTTTGAGCGTAAGTGACTGATTGTGTTCGCAATTTGAGCCAATGAACCTTTTTGGGGGCAACCATTATCAACCATTGTCAACAATGGAGAATTTTGTCAGTCAACCATACAGCGAAGCAGATCGTGCCCTTTAGGGCGAAGAATTACCCACAATTATCCCCAAATAGTAGTGCGACAGTAAGTGATGGGAAGGTGATGGGAACGAGTATTGTCAAGGATAACACGTAAACGACACGTAAACGACACGTAAACGGGTGCTACTGTTATCCTACTGTCAGAGCGATTGGCCCCCGATAAGCACTAACAACTACCAAGAACAACTAAGAACGCACAAGTTCGGCAACACAACCATTTGCGATTTCAACCACAAAATTCATATAAATCTTGCGATTACGTACGCATTTTTAGCATTTCC